>CANKMT010000011.1 GCA_947482825.1 Betaproteobacteria bacterium
CCGGGTGAATCTAGGAGCCTGAATAAAGAGCGGCTCTGACAATGTAACGAAGCACCGCAAGGTGCGGGGTACAAGTCGCGAGAGGCGTGCCCTTCTGGCAGCCACAAGCCGGATCAGTGCTAGATAGTCGGTAGGGCGAACACAAGTGAATCTGCGATAAAGATCGTAACCTATGACAAGCGCAAGTGGCTTTTACGCTTGAGCCAAACGGCAACGGAGGAGGGAGGAGCGTCTTTGATTTACGCCCTCGTGACCCATGCGCCTCCCGGTCGATAGCAGGCACCTAACCCGACGTACTTTTGCAAGTGGAACGTGGCAACCCCGTATCGCTCCCTGCATTGCTCTTTATTGGGGACAGCAGGCTGCGAAGTCTGCCCATGGCGGTGCGGGCACAGGATCGAGGAAAAAGCGAACGCCGCTCTGTAATGGGGCGGATAGGGGTTGAAACATCACCCTCCGCGAAAGCGAGCAGACTTCCTCATGGTCTTTCTTCACAGGAGAGTTTGTAGAACCATCTTAACGGGGGGAGAGCAAATGAGTGCTGCAACGCGGGCACGTGCACCCTCTGGCATGACCTGGGAGGGCATCAATTGGGCCCATGCCCGGCGTCAAGTAAGAGGGCTGCAAACGCGTATTGTGAAGGCGACACAGGCTGGCCGCCACAACAAGGCGAAAGCCTTGCAATGGTTGCTGACCCACTCGTTTAGCGGCAAAGCATTAGCCGTCAAGCGGGTGACTGAGAATAAAGGCAGGAACACCCCCGGCGTGGACAAGGTCACTTGGAGAACGCCGGTGGCAAAGACCAACGCGATAGCGTCGTTGAAGAGGCGGGGTTATTCGCCACTTCCGCTTCGGAGAGTATTTATTCTGAAGAAGAACGGCAAGACAAGGCCGCTCGGTATACCCGTGATGAAATGCCGCGCCATGCAAGCACTACATTTGCTGGCGTTGGAACCCATCGCCGAGACCACCGCCGATCTGCATTCCTACGGATTCAGACCGGAACGCTCAACTGCCGATGCAGGGCAACAGTGCTTCATTGTTCTTGCCCGAGGATCAAGTGCGCAATGGGTGCTAGAGGCCGACATCCAAAGCTGTTTCGACAAAATCAGTCATGACTGGATGATCGCCAAACTCCCTACGGACAAGGCGATTCTACGCAAGTGGCTCAAGGCGGGATTCGTGTATCAAAACGAACTCTTCCCCACCGATGCCGGCACTCCGCAAGGGGGCATTAT
Source organism: Betaproteobacteria bacterium (assembly GCA_947482825.1). Lineage (GTDB taxonomy): Bacteria > Pseudomonadota > Gammaproteobacteria > Burkholderiales > SG8-39 > SZAS-79. Next base: position 1,239 of record CANKMT010000011.1, read on the forward strand.
TTCGCCGGTGGCGGCAAACATGACACTGGACGGTCTGGAGGCGATGCTTGCGCAGAAATTCCCGCACGCAAAGCGCACGGGCCTGAAAATGCACATGGTGCGTTACGCGGACGACTTCATCATTACCGGCAATTCGAAGGAATGGCTGGAGCAGGAGGTCCGGCCCGCGCTGGTTGAATTTATGGCCGAACGCGGGCTGGTCCTCTCGCCGGAGAAGACCAAAGTAACGCATATCGAGGAGGGGTTTGATTTCCTCGGATGGAACATTCGCAAGTACAACGGCAAGCTGTTGATCAAGCCCTCGGCTGCGAACCTCAAAGCACATCTTGAGAAAATCCGTGAAATCATCAAGGCCAACAAGTCGGCGAAACAGGCCAATCTGATAAGACAGCTCAATCCGGTTCTACGCGGATGGGCCAATTACCACAGCCATGTCGTCGCCAAGAAAACCTTTGCTCGGGTTGATCGCTATGTCTGGTCAATGCTATGGCGATGGGCGGTAAGAAGACATCCCGGCAAAGGCGCGCCCTGGGTCAAGGAGAAGTATTTCAAGGCCCGAGGCACCCGCACCTGGACATTTACCGCCACCGAAAAACAAGAAGATGGAAAGCGACGAGAATTTGTCTTGCTGCGCGAATCGGATACGCCAATACATCGGCATATCAAGATTAAAGCCGACGCCAACCCGCATGATCCACAATGGGCACCGTATTTCGAGTTCCGCTGGGGCAAGAAAATGCTGCGCTCGTCCAAGGATCGCGGAAAACTTCACCGCGTCTGGCAAAGGCAAGATGGCCTGTGTTCTACCTGTCAGGCGTCAATCACACAGAGCACCCCTTGGGATGTTCGCCGTATTGTGAAGAACACGCAGGGCGGGTCGGATGCGGCCAGCAATCTTCAGATGCACCATCTCAATTGCCATAGGAATCAGTATCCAGCCAAAAACGCGGTGGTGTAACCGGGTGTCGACAGATGCCTTTGTAGAGGCTTGAGCCGTGTGCGTCGAAAGAAGCATGCACGGTTCTTAGGGGGCCGGACGCGGGCAACCGCGTCCGGCTACCCGACACCACCTTTTTCTTCACGCGCGACTGTATCGCCGGACCGAGAAGCGGTCAGTCGCGCAGTGTTTTTCAAAGATTCCCCTTTCGCGCGGAGTGACCTTCTCTGCTCCCTCAGGTCAAGCCCGCGGTAGCGAATCAGGATTGGATCAACAACGTTCCCCATAAGCAGGGAACACTACGCAATGTCGCACTCAGACGCCAGCGAAATCTTTCAGATGGCTAAAGTCACACGAAGGTCTTATAGTAGGTTTCGCTACGGCGCTTCAGACAAACGGCCCAGCACCAGATGCCTGGCTTAGCTTCGATGCGGCTTATGGCGTACATGCCTGTATTTACCGCGAGTGGTGAAATGGGAAGGAATGAGCGAAGACTGAATGCCGAACGGACGGGGGCTCGGTTTTGAACGTGTTCGATTCGTACATGGCTCTATTCAATCAGATCGGGATTGACTCTAGCGGCTTGATGTCGAGTGTGTTTCTTCTGACGATTCTACAAGTTGTCACAGCGATTCCGACGGGAAGAATCGCCAAGCAAAAACGGCGATCTAGAGTGCTGTGGATACTGTTGGCTCTTTCGATCCCTCTTATCCCGCTCCTACTTGTCTGGCTGTTGCCAGCGATACCTGAGAAAGAGCCCACCAAGATGCAGTGACGGTTACATCAAGTCCGGTGTGGTTCCACCGACGAGGATCTCGAATTTGAGGGAAAGGGCCGCGGTTTCGACGATGAACAAGAGCATCTTTCGGGGCAGTCCCTCAGACAGCGAGTAGCGCCCCTGGACGCGGCGCAGGTTCGCCGCATAACCCTCCAGCCCCGCATATCGCTGATCGGTGATGCGCCCGGAGTGTCACCTGACAAAAACTCCGTTTTCCCAAGCGCCAGATTGCTGGGATGAGCCATCTGATCGGTACAAGACTCCTTGCCCATTGCGCCCACCGTCCTTAAATTCGCTGACGTACTTTTCGCCGTTGGAGCCCGTAAAGGTGCCTTGCCCGTTGTAATTGTCGTCCTTGAACTCGCCGACGTATGGATTGCCGTTTGCGAAGGTCTGAGTGCCCTGCCCATTGAGCTTGTCGTCCCTGAACTCGCCGACATACTTCTTGCCGTTGGCGAACGAGTATGTGCCCTGCCCAGTGTACTTGTCGTCTCTGAATTCACCGACATACTTGTTGCCGTTGGCGAGCGTATAGATGCCGGTACTTGGTCCCGTTGGCGAACGTAGAGGTGCCCTGCCCGTTGAACTTGCCGTTCTTGAATTCACCGAAGTACTTAGCGCCTGCCAAAGTCCCATCTCCAATGCAGTTGGTCCAAGTGGTAGTCGAGTACGGCTGGTCCCCGACATCGGCTCCATGCCGACGGTGGAAAGTGCCAGGCCCGCCGCGACCATTACGAACGCGCGCGACAGCGACGAGCCCGTCAGCCGCGAGAGCACCATCAGTCCGAGCAGGCACAGCGCAAAGTACTCGGGCGGGCCGAAGGTCAAAGCCACCTTGGACAGCAGGGGGCCGATGAACGCCAGGCCGACGACGCCGACGGTGCCGGCCACGAACGAGCCGATCGCCGCGACGAACAGCGCCGGTCCTGCCCGGCCGCGCCGCGCCATCTCGTACCCGTCGAGGGTGGTGACCACCGAGGAGACTTCGCCGGGGACTTTCAGCAGGATGGCCGTGGTCGAACCGCCGTACATGGAACCGTAGTAGATCCCGGCGAGCATGATCAGTGCGCCCGCCGGTGTCAGCGCGTAGGTCACGGGCAGGAGCAGCGCCATCGCCCCCACCGGCCCGATGCCCGGCAGTACCCCGACCACGGTTCCGATGAGGACGCCGATAAAGCATGCGAGCAGGTTGCGCCACTCGAACGCGACGGAAAACCCGAACAGAATGCCGTCGACCGCGTTCAACTCAGAAGCTCCACGTCGGGGTCGGGAACTGAACGCCGAGCAGCGTCTGGAACAGCAGCACGGCGGCGGCCGTGATCACGGCCGCCGCGGCCAGCCGGCGCCACAACCCGCGCATGCCGAACACCTGCAGCGTGATTGCCTGCAGCAGCAGGGAGGGCAGGATGAAGCCGACGCGCGGCAGCAGCACGAGGAACGCCGCCAGCGCGACCACGAGCACGGCGGGCCGCGCCGCGTCCTTGAGCAGGCCGAATTCAAGCGCAGTGCGCTCGATGATCGCCAGCACGAGACAGGCGATCGATGCGGCGCTCATCAGGATCCCGACGAGCAGCGGAAACACGCCCGGGCCCGGTTCAGCCAGCGTTCCCCGCGGCAGCGCGAGAGACATGTAGATCTGGCCGCTGCCGATCACCAGGAACAATACGGCGGCAGCCAGGCCCGCCGTGCGGGAGTTCATTTCATCGAGTTCATTTCATCGAGTTCATTTCTTGCCCAGGCCGAGCTCTTTCAGAATCACGGCATTGGCCCGGTAGGAAGCCCAGAGTTCCTGGCGGAACGCCTCGGGTTCCTTGGTATCGAGGACGAAGCCGCGCGACTTGACCCCGGCCGAGAACGTGGGATCGGCAAGCGCCGCCTTCGCCGCCCGATAGAGCTTGTCGCGGATGTCCTTCGGCAACCCCTTGGGTCCGATCAGTGGATAGTAGACACCGAGCGTCACGTCGTAGCCGAGCTCGCGGAACGTCGGCGCATCGGGATAGCTCGGGTTGCGTTTTTCCTCGAACGTGGCCAGCACCCGCGCCGTCCCGGCCGCGGTATGCGGCAGGATCTCCGGCGGATGCACCACCAGCGCCTCGACGTGGCCGCCGAGCATCGATGGAATCGATTCCGCGCCGCTCAGATACGGGACGTGGGCGAAGCGCGTGCCCGCCTTGGTGTTCAGGGTAGCCACCGTCAGGTGCCCCATCGAACCGTTGCCGGGCGAGCCGACGCGGATCTTGCCGGGGTTGGCGCGGATGAAGTCGAGCGCCTCCTTCATCGTCGTCCATGGTGTCTTGGCGTGCACCGAAAACATGATAGGCAGATTGGCTGCCTTGATGATCGGCTCGTAGTCGTCGGGCGTGTTGTAGGGCAGATCCTGGCGATGCGGCTGCACCGTGAGCGTCGCCACGGCGGAGAGCGCGATCGTGTACCCGTCCGGCTGCGCCTGGATTGCGTCCGCGGTTCCGATCGTGCCCTGCCCCCCAGCCGGTTGGTCACGATCACCGGCTGCCCGAGGTGCGCTTTCATCGCATCCGCCAGCAGGCGCGCGATGATGTCGGCGCCGCCTCCGGGCGCGTACGGAACCACCATGGTCACCGGGCGGGACGGGTAGGGTTGGGCAACGGCCGGTGCGGCGACCCCGATAACGAGCGCGCACAGGGCGACTAGTTTGAGCAGGCTGCTGGTTCGCATACTGGAGTTTCCTTTTTGTCTTGCTTGCTGAAGCGATGGACGGCGGTCGTGTTCTTCCTGATGAACTCCCAGTCGTAGACGACGCCGAGGCCCGGCCCCGCCGGCACCGGCACGTAGCCGCCCGGCTCGACGGCGCCCAGGCCGTCGGAGTAGCCGCAGGCGCAGACCGGGGGCGAAATAAAATTTCCGACTTTGGGCCCGACCAGGCCCAACTCGTAATAGTTGGTGTTGCGGATGGCCGACATGCAGGCGCGCTGGGCCGGGCCGCAGCCGTGCAGTTCCACATCGAGCCCGAACGCCTCGGCGAGGTGTGCGATTTTCATCGCGCCGGTAATGCCGAGGTCGAACTCCGGGTCTGCCCTGACGAAGTCCGTGGCTTCGGCGACGATCCAGTCCGCCTTGGGTTCGAGGCCGCGCACGTGCTCGGTGATCAACAGCGGCGTCCTGATCATCTGTCGCAGCTTCCGGTGCACTGCCTGCGACGTGCCGCAGTCCCGCAACGGATCCTCGTACCAGAAGAACGCCATGTCGTCGCAGGCCCTGCCCACGCGCAGCGCATCAGCGAAGGTGCGCAAGTCACCGCCCGGGTCGACCATCAGATCCAGCTTCCCGCCGAATGCCCGGCCGAGCGCGCGCACCGTCGCGACGGTCTCCTTCGCATCGCCGTCGGACCAGCCGCGGAACTTGAATCCGCGAAAGCCGAGGGCGGCGCATTGCTCGGCAAACGCAAGCACGCGCTCCGGATCCGACAGCCCGCCGTTGCGATCGCCGTGCATCGCGCTCGCGTAGACCGGCAGCCGCGTTCGATAGCCGCCGAGCAGCGTCGACACCGGGGTGTTCAGGCGCTTGCCGAGCAGATCCCACAGGCAGATGTCGATCGGCCCCACGCCGACGTGGGCGACCGCCTGCAGCGCGCGCTTGAAATCGTCGTAGATCAGTTCGCGATGATTGGCGTCGCGCCCGGGGAGATTGGGCGCGAGGCGCAGAACCTGCGCCAGGTTGATCTTCTTTCCGGCCATCTGCGCCGCGTACTCGCCGCGCGCGCCGTCCTCCGTGTCGATGGCAATGATCCAGTTGGTCATTGCCGTGGTCGCACCCGGCGCGTACACGCGGGCAAACCCTTCCGCATCGACGCCCAGGTCTGCGACCGGATAGGAAAACTCGGTCACTTCGACGCGTACGATTTTGGGCATGTCAGGCGAGCCCCTCGCGCAGGGTTTTCACGCCGGCGCTCGCCGCGCTCGCGAGCAGCCTCGCGTCATTGGAAACCGTGATGAACCGGTACCCCATCTGCGCCATTTTCACCGCGTACGCGCCGCTGCCGGTATGGATGCCGGGGGTCTTGCCGTGACGCTGCGCCGCGGCCACCACTTTTTCGAATGCGTCGATCAGGCGCGGGTCGGTCGGCTCGAACGACGGTTTCATGCCGAATGCGAGCGCCAGGTCCGCGGGGCCGACATAGACCGCGTCCAGCCCGGGCGTGGACATGATCGCGTCCAGGTTCTGCATCGCCTCGGTGGTCTCGATCATGCCGATGGTGAGAACCTCCGCGTCCGCGTGATCGGCGTAGTCGGCGCCTGCATAGAGCATGACCCGGTTCGGTCCGTAGCTGCGCTCGCCGGTCGGCGGGTAGCGGCAGTAGCTCACGAACTTCTCCGCGTCCTCGCGTGTGTTGATCAGGGGGCAGACCACGCCATAGGCGCCGGCGTCCAGACACTTCATCACGATCGACGGTTCCAGCCAGGGAATGCGCACCAGCGGAACGACACTGGTGGTGGAGATGGCCTCAAAGCACTGGAATGCGGTCTGAAAATCCTGCATGCCATGCTGTATATCGACAATCAGCGAGTCATAGCCTTGGTGCGCCATCACCTCGGCCGAAAAACTGCTGGGGATCGACAGCCAGCCGTTGACGACGACCTTACCGTTCTGTCAAATGGACTTGAGCAGGTTCTTTCTCATCTGCTGGTCTCCCGTGTTCGCAAAGGTTAGTCCTGCGGCCTCGATTCGGACAGTTCATTTTCAGACTTCAAGTATTCCGGAATGGCATACGATCCGCTGGCGCCGCCAAGGCCTACCCACCCGACGATGAAGATCCGCCAACTACAAGCACTGCGCGCGCTCGTCCTCGCGGGAACGACGAGAGAGGCGGCCGAACTGCTGCACGTCACGCAGCCGGCGGTCAGCAAGCTGATTCACCAGGTCGAACAAGAGTTCAACGTCCGGATCTTCGACCGGCGGCACGGGCGGCTGGTGATGACTCCCGAGGGCAGGTCGATCTACACGGACGTCGAGGGCATCCTGTCCCAGATCGATGATCTTGTCGCGAAGACCGAGGACGTCAGTGCGCTCAGCGGCAACGCGATCCGCGTCGGCGCAATGCCGGCGCTCGGTTTCGGACTCCTCCCGTCCGCGTTAGGGCTGTTCGCCGCGGAGTATCCGCAAGTCAGATGCGTGGTCGAGGTCGAGACGAGAGGGCGAATCGAAGAACTCGTCGGCACGGAACACTACGAACTGGGCTTTGTCACGCTTCCCGTCCAGCACGAGCGTTTGATGCTGACCCCGCTTGCCTCGGTTGCCGCCGTGTGCAGCCTGCCACTTGAGCACGCACTCGCGCGCAAACCCTCGATTCGCGCGGAGGACCTGGCCGACGAGCCGTTTGTGTCCGTCGATCCGAGCATCCTGTTGCGGCATCGGGTGGACGCAGTGTTCGGCCAACGGCGCGTAAAACGCCGCCTGCAGGTGCAGGTCAGCACGACCGCTCTAGCCTGCAGCATGGTCGCCGCAAGCGCAGGCGTTTCCATCGTTCATCCGCTGGTCGCCCTTGCGTTCAAGTCGCTGCTCGCGGTCCGCAAGTTCGAACCGGCGATCACATTCGACTATGCAATCCTGAGCCGGCCGGGCACCCCTTCCCGCGTGACCGCTGCGTTCCAAGGGGCAGCAGTGGCGGAGATGGCCAAACTGACCCGGTCGCTGGATCGCGGCCTCCGCAAAAGCAGGAAAAGCGATAAGCGAATCAATCCGCCCTCTCTTCGCGCACCGGGGTGATGACATCGGTTGTGGCGCGTGTCTCATGTCCGCCCACGACATGCCGGAGCATGTTGGGCCTGCGACCAGCCAATTGCAACTTTCGTCAGGTCGAAATTGAGAGAATCTTGGGCCGCACGCATGATTCGCGCGGCGCGAGGCACAGGCGCGGTCGCGCCCGTAACCGCTTCGGCGGTGTCCACCCACCACGAACAATGTACCGGCATCAGAACAAAATTGCCACACGAGCCAATATCCATGCGGTCTCGGAAAATAACTTCATGCAATTCCAACCGACGCAAGGCCGGATTGGCGAGGTGGGGTCACGTTACAAGTGATACCAGTGCAGCACCCTGTGCTCGATCGCGAGGAACCCGCGGTTCAGTACGTAGCCCAAGGCTGCCAGAACGAAGATCGCCGCATACATGTCGTTCGAGCGCATCGCGTATTGCATGGTCATGATGAAGTAGGCGATGCCCGACGATCCGGCGATCATCTCGGCGACCACGGTGACGATCAGGGAAAGCGCCAGGCTCACACGCATGCCGCCGACCATGCCGGAACCGAATTCACGTAGGGTCGGCCGGCGCGCGCAGCCTGCAAGATGCCGCAGATCTTGCGCAAGATTTACGGATTATTCAGCGCAACGTCGCCTTCAGAGTCGCCACCGTTGTCATCAAGGTCATCGGGTCGAGCGGTGAGGAGTCAAGACCGAGCTTGAGGTAGAAGGCCTTCGCTTCGTCGGAGATCGCGTGCACGAGCAAACCGCGGATGCCGATGGCGTCGGCCGCGTGAACGACTCTGTTTGCGGCGTCCTGAAACAAGGCGCGCCCCAGCCCACGGCCTTGATGCCCTGTCGCTACAGCCAGCCGCGCGAGCACGACCACCGGGATCGGGTCGGGCATGTTGCGGCGAAAACGCCCGGGTGCCGCGTCGGGCGACACTGCACTGGCCGCCAACGCGTAATACCCGACGGTTTCGCCATCATCGCAGAGGACGAATGTTCGCGAAGCGCCGCTGGCCTGGTTGCGCAACGCACGCCGCCGCAGCCAGTCATCGAGCGACGATACGCCGCTGTCGAAGCGGCCCAGCGAATGTCCGGCGTCCAGCGGTTCCGGGGCCTGCAGCATCGGTTTGCGATCAGGCTTTCGACCACGGGGGCGCCGTCCGCATCGTGCGTCGCAGGCGCTCGTTGGGCTGCGGCCGTGCGTCGAGCATGGTCAGAAACTTCGCGTAGACGGCCGGCTTGACGACAAACAGGGTGCGCTCGAGCAGTTCTTCCTCGGCGGCGCGGCGCGCGGCCCCGAGAATGAAGTCCGTGCGCGTCTTGCCGCTCGATTTCGCGGCGCGATCGATCAGGCCGCGCTCGGCGGCGGGGATGCGCAGGTTCAGCGTTTCGCGCGGGATTCGCTTGGCGGGTGTCGCAGCAGCGGCTTTCATGACCTTCTCCGGGAGAACGGGTCGGTATTCTATAGTTGCGTAATGCCAATGTCATTACGACAAGAAGAAGGCCGCGCCCGGGCGATACAATCCGCCCCCCGCAAGGCCGGGCCGGCGAATTGGCGCCGCCTTACAAGTGGTACCAGTGCAACACCCGCTGCTCGATCGCGAGGAACCCGCGGTTCAACGCGTAGCCCAGCGCGGCGAGTACAAAGATTGCGGCATACATGTCGCTCGAGCGCATCGCGTACTGCATGGTCATGATGTAGTAGCCGATGCCCGACGATCCGGCGATCATCTCGGCGACCACGGTGACGATCAGAGAAAGCGCCAGGCTCACGCGCATGCCCGCAAGGATGTAGGGCATGCTCGCGGGCAGCACCACGCGCAGGGCCGTGCGCAGCCTGCCCACGCGCAGGGTGCGGGCAACGTCGATGGCCACGTGGTCCACCGCGCGCACGCCGGAGATCGTGTTGACGAGCACCGGGAAGAAGGCCGAGAACGCGACGATGAAGATCTTCATTGCGTCGTCCACCCCGAGCAGCAGGATCAGGGGCGGGACGATTGCCGGGGCCGGAATCGGCCGCAGCAGCTCCACCATCGGCTCCAGTGCGGCGTGCACCACGCGCACGCTGGCCATGAGCAACCCGACAACGAGCGCGGCGACAACGCCGAGCGCGTAGCCCGAAAGCATGCGATAGAGGCTCGAGCCGAACACCTCGAAAAGTTCGCCCGAAGCGAATCCGGCAACAAGCGCCTGCGCGATCTGCGTGACCGGCGGCCAGTTCGGGCTCGACACCCAGTTGTACGCCGAGTATTGCCAGAGCGCGAGAAGCAACCCGACCAGCAGGACGCCGCTCGCCCGCGAGTCGCTGAGACGCTTTAGTACGTCAGCCGCCATGCACCAGTTCTCCGTTAACCGCAGTGGCCAGGACGCTCGCCTCACGCAACGCCTCCGGGTCGCACGCCACCGGATCGACCGAGAGCGCCGTCCAGTCGCCAAGCAGACCCGCACGCAATACCCCGCGCTCTTGCTCGCTGAAGCTGACGTAGGCAGCGTCGCGCGTGTACATCGTGAGGGCTTCCTCGCCGCTCACCGCCTGCGCGCGCCCCAAGGGTTCGTCCGAGCCGGCAATATGCCGCGTACGCGCCTGCCAGAGGCCTAAAAGAGGCGGGAAAGGCGTGATCGGCGAATCGGACCCGCCGCCGACCGTCACCCCGCCGTCGAGCCAGCCGCGCACCGGGGTCGCGTTCGCCATCAGCACGGCCCCAAAGCGCTTCATCAGCACCGGGCCGAACGAATACTGCATCGAGGGCTGGGTGGCGACCACGACCCCGAGCTTGGCGGCACGCGCGATGTTCTCCTTGCTCGGCCAGAGATAAGCATGGATCAGGCAGAAGCGCAGGTCCCGAATCGGGTGCTCGCAGTCGATCTCGGCGAACACTTCGAGCGCAATGTCGATCGCCCGGCCGCCGACGACATGCACGCCCATCGACCAGCCCCGCTGTGCGCATAGGCGTGCAATGCGCCGGAACGATTCGGTCGGCGTGACCTGGATCCCGCAGTTGCATTTTTCGTCGGGAAACGGCTCGCGCATCAGCGCCGTGCCGAAGGTCGCCGCGCCGTCGAAAAAGACCTTCACGCCGCCCAGCTTGAGGCGCGCATCGCCGAACCCGGTGCGGCCCGGGCTTGAAGCGATGCCAGCGAGCACTTCCTCGAGCGGGCGGCTCGAATCGGCGAGCGGCATGACCACCGACCGCATGCTGAGTTCGCCCGCCGACCAAAGTGATTGGTAGACGCCGATGACCTCGGTGGTTAGGCCCGGGTCCATGATGCCGGTGAGGCCGGCGGCGTGGTAGAGCTTCTGCACTTCGCGAAGCGATTGCCGCTGGTCGGCTTCGGAGGACGCCGGCACGTGGCGGCCGACGAGCTCGAATGCCGGCGGCTCGAGCAGGACACCGTTCGGCTCCCCGGCGGCGTCGTGCTCGATTCTTCCGCCTTCGGGTTCCGGCGTGTCGCGGGTGATTCCGGCACGCGCGAGCGCCAGGCTGTTCACCGCGGCCGAGTGGCCGCCGCGAGGCAGGTACACCGGCCGGTCCGCGCACGCGCTATCGAGCTCCTCGCGCGTCGGGTGGCGGCCTTCCGCCAGATTGGCCACGTGCCATCCCGCCCCACACACTATCCATTCCGCCTTGGGGTTACGCGCGGCATATGCGCGAACCTCTACAACTATTTCGGCGATGCTCTTGCACCGGGTGAGGTCGACAAGGCGCTGCGCCATCCCGGTCCAGAACATGTGGTTATGCGTGTCGATGAGGCCGGGCACGACCGCGCCGCGATCGAACCCGATCTCGCGCGCGGCGGGGCCTGCGGCCGAGCGCGCCTCGGCAAGGCTGCCGACCGCCACGATGCGCCCGGCGCGGATCGCCATCGCCTCGGCGCGCGGGCGTTGCGGGTCCATCGTGACGATGTCCCCGCGCACCACCTGGTCCCCGCCGGAAACCTCTACCGTCACTTCGGGACCTGCGTCGCCGTCGTGTAGAACATCGCCTTCGCATCGAACGGGCCTTCGATCATCTTGTGCTTGCGCATCAGCTCGACCACCTTGTCGACGCCGGCCGGATCGACGGTCTTCTCGAACAGGGGCAGGTTGAGATCCTTCAACAGCTCGGGCTTCATCCGCGTGTAGCCCGAGATGATCTTGAGCCACTCCTCCGAGCCCTTGTTCTGGTTGATCCAGTCCACGCCCTTGTTGTAGCCGCGCACGAAGCGCTCGGCGACGCCGGGGTTTGCCTTCATGTAGCTGCTCGTCATCGCGTACATGCCCACCGGGACGCGCTTGTGCACGACGTTGTACGGCCAGCCGACCACTTGCGCGGCGCCGGAACTCACGCCCCCTGAGAGAAAAGGCTCGACCACGAAGGCCGCATCGACGCGGTCGCCGCGCAGAGCGTCGGTCATTTGCGGGAATGGCACCTCCAGGTAGGTGACCTTGTCGGGGTCGCCGCCGGTGGCCTGTATCCAGGCGCGCGCGTAGAGCCAGATGATGTTGTTGCGGGTGTTCACCGCGACGCGCTTGCCCTCGAAGTCCTTGCCGGTCTTGAAGGTGCTGCCGGGCTTGGCCACCATGGCCGCGAGGTCGGGCGTGGTGTCGCCGGTGCCGCTGCCGGCGGCGATGACTTCGAAGCCCAGGCCCTGCTTCGCGCCGAGAACGATCGAGATGATGTTGCTGAAGGTGATCTGCACCGCCCCGGCCGCCAGCGCGGGCAGGCCGGCGGCGCCGCCGGCGGTCGGAGTCGTGTCGACCTCCAGGCCCTGCTCGGCGAAAAATCCTTTGGCAATCGCCGCCTGCATCGGCGCGGTGTCGATGATCGGGATGGTGCTGACGCGCAGCTTTAGGGTCTGGGCGTGCGCCGCGGGCACGGCAAGCACGAGCGTCGCAGCCCCGAGAACGGCGAAGCGAAGGACCTTGCGGATCGAGAACATCATGGTGGATCTCTCCAGTCGGTTGAGATGCGGGTTGAAATGCGGGTTGATTTTCAATCGGGCCGGGCGAGCGCCCAGTGGATGACGCGTTTCTCGAGGACCACGAACACCGCGTTCAGCGCGTAGCCGAGCACCGCGAGGATCACGATCCACGCGTACATGTCGCGCACGCGGAAACTGCGCTGCATGTCGATGATGAGGTAGCCCAGGCCGCCGGTGCCTGCGAGCATCTCGGCGATGACCACGAGGATCAGGCCCAGGCCGAGGGCAACGCGCATGCCGGCGAGGATCAACGGCATGGCGGCTGGAAGCACGATCTTGAGCAGCAGCGCGAGCCGTCCGCAGCGAAACGTTCGGCCGGTGTTCACGAGGACCGGGTCCACGCCGCGCACGCCTTGCACGGCGTTGATGAGCACGGGGAAGAAAACACCCAGGCCCACGACCGTGAGCTTCATCGGGTCGCCCAGACCCAGGAAGAGGATGAGCGGCGGGAGCAGCGCCGGCTTGGGCAGCGGCCGCAGCACCTCCACCAGCGGCTCGAGCAGGTTGTACAAGGGACGGAAACGGCCCATCAGGAGCCCGACCACGACGGCGGCCGCGCTGGCCGCGAAATAGGCGGCGAAGAGCAGGTACAGAGTCGCGCCGAGGGGCGCGAACAACTCGCCGCTCGCGACGATTGCGCCCACCCGCTGGGCCACGGCGGAGGGCGGAGGGATAAGCGCCGCGTTGACCAGCCCGCCGCGCACGGCAAGCTCGACCGCGGCAAGCGCGAACAGGATCACGCCCGCGCCGAGGGCGCGCTCGGGCCAACGTTTGGCGGCGGCATCAGCCATGCGGCCTCTTGAGCAGCATGGCGAGCAACTCGTGGCGCAGTGCGAGGAAGCGCGGATCCTCGCGCGTGTCGATGTTGTCGCGCGGGCGGGGCAGTTCGGTAGCGATGCTGCGCACCACCCTGGCAGGTCGTGCCGAGAGCACTACTACACGATCGGCAAGGAACACGGCCTCGTCGACGTCGTGGGTCACGAGCACCGCCGTGAAGCGTTGTTTCTCGCGCAGTTCCTGCACCAGCGCGTGCAGCTCCATGCGCGTGAGGGCGTCGACCGAGCTGAACGGCTCGTCCATGAGGAGCACGCGCGGTTCGGCAGCAAGCGCACGTGCGATCGCGACGCGCTGCTGCATTCCTCCGGAGAGCTGCCAGGGGTAGCGCTCGGCGGAATCGGCGAGTCCCACCATCTCGAGGAAACTGCGGCTGTGCGCGCGCGCCGCCGCGCTAGTCATGCCTTTGCGGTGCTCGACCGCGAAGGCGACGTTGTCCACCACGGTGCGCCAGGGAAACAGCGATTTGGCGTACTGCTGGAAGAGATACACCATGCTGGGCGGCGGCGCACTGATGGCCGTGCCGTCCAGCCGGACCACCCCGCCGCTCGGGGCGATCAGCGCTGCGGCGATCTGAAGCAGCGTGGACTTGCCGCAGCCCGAAGGACCGACCACCGCGAGGAACTCCCCTTCTTCAACGTCGAGGGTGACGTCGTCGATCGCGCGCGTCTCGGCCGCGCCGCCGACACCGAAGGACTTGCTGACGTTTTCGAGCCGGAGGTGGGTCGCCAATGCGTTTCTTCCTTGCGCTGAATAATGCGCGATGATTCGCACCTACTTTAATCTAAAACGAAAGACTACATGAGCACCTGGACCGTCGGCCCTGTCAGCGTGACCCGCATCGAAGAGCAACTCGGCTTCGGCAGCTTCCCGCCGGAAGAGTATTTCTCTGGCTTCGAAAGGGAGGTTCTCGAGCGCCACCTCGGGTGGCTGGTGCCCGACCACTACGTCCCCGCGGAAAATGCGCTGATCACCAGCGTGCATTCATGGCTGATCCGCACGCCGAAGCACACGATCCTGCTCGACTGCTGCGCCGGCAACCACAAGGACCGTCCGTGGTGGCCGAGGTTCCACCAGCTGGAAACGCCTTTCCTCGAGCGGCTGCGCGCTGCCGGGACGCGGCCCGAGGACATCGACATCGTGCTCTGCACCCACCTTCACGCCGACCACATCGGCTGGAACACGGTGCTGAAGGATGGACGCTGGGTACCGACTTTTCCCAATGCAAAGTACCTGTTCTCGCGCATCGAGAACGACTTCTGGGATCCGCGCATCAATATCGCGCTCTCGGAGGATCCGGCCCGCAAAGTCGCCTATCGCGACAGCGTGCTGCCGGTGGTCGAGGCCGGGCAGGCCCAGCTTGTCGAGGGCAGCCACGCGATCGACGACCTGCTGCTCGTCGAGCCGGCGCCGGGCCATACATCGGGTCACGTGCTGCTCAAGTTGCGCGCAGGCGGCGGGGGCGTGTTCTGCGGCGACGTGCTCCACCATCCTCTGCAGATTTACGCACCGCATTGGAACAGCCAATTCTGCATGCAACCCGACGAGGCGCGGACCACGCGGCGCCGGGTGCTTGAGCACTGCGCAGAGAGCGGCGCCCTCCTCTTCCCCACGCACTTCGGCGCGCCTCACGTTGCAGCCATCGCTGCTGCTGGCGGCGCCTTTTCGGCCCGATTCGTCTTGGGCGCGTAGCGGCCCCGGGCTGCCGTTTCGCGCGCTCAGCCCGGATTCGTTGCGCGGAATTTGTCGTAGATCACGCCTTTTGCGTACAACGCGGCGATCTGTTCGTCCTTCATTCCGAGGCCTTTCAGCGTCGCGTCGGTTTGCTGACCGAGCCACGGCGCGGGCTCGGGTGTCCGCGTGAACGGCGCGCTCGCCTTGACGGGCGAGCCCATGTTCTTCATGCGGCCGATCTTCGGGTGATCGAGTTCCGTGACCATTTCTCGCGCGAGGATGTGCGGATCGGCCACCGACTGTTCGTAGGTGTAGACCGGGCCGCCGGGGACGCCCGCGGCATCGAGCTTGGCAACCCAATGCGCCGTGGGCGCGGTCATCAACACCGACTCGATCGCATCCTGCAGCGCATCGACATTCGCAAGGCGCGCCTCGGCGGGATTGAAGCGCGGATCCGAGATCAGTTCGGGCTTGTCGAGCACCTGTGTGCAAAGGGCCTTCCAGAGCTTGTCGTTATTCCCGCCCACGGTGACATAACCGTCCTGCGTCTTGAACGCCTGGTAAGGCGCATTCCTGCGGTGGCGCGTGCCGTTCGCCTGCGGAATTTCCCCTGCCCCGAAGTAAGCCCCGAACTCCCAGAACGTCCACGCGAACCCCGCTTCGAGCAGTGAAGTGTCGAGGAAGATCCCCTCCCCGGTCTTCAGCTTCTTGATGTAGGACCCGAGGATCGCGTAAAGCATGGTGCTGCCGGCGGCGATGTCGTTCATCGCGATGCCGACCTTGGCCGGGCGGCCGCCGGGATCGCCGGTCATGCGCATGATGCCGCTCATGCCCTGCGCGATGATGTCGAAGCCGCCGCGCCCGCCGTAAGGGCCGGTCTGGCCGAATCCGGAAATCGATGCGTAAATGATTCCCGGGTTGATCTTGCGGATCGACTCGTAGTCGATGCCGAGCTTCTTCATGACGCCCGGCCGGTAGTTCTCGACCAGGATGTCGGCCTCGGCCGCCATGCGCATGAAGATGTCCATGCCTTCGGGCGTCTTGATGTCGAGCGCGATGCTCTTCTTGTTGCGGTTGAGCACCGCGAAGCAGTAGCTCTCGCCGTTCACCATCGGTGCGAGGCGCCGCGCCCCGTCGCCCTCGGGAAACGATTCGACCTTGGTCACGTCGGCCCCCATGTCGGCGAGCATCAGGGTGCAGTAAGGTCCGGCCATCAGCAGCGTGAAATCCAGGACCTTCACTCCTTCGAGCGGAAGCGACACGATCTTTCTCCTTGCAGGGGGCGAAGCGCGAACGATTTTATCCCTCCCTCCGGACGCAGGGCGCCTGTTTCGAACCAGCGATGGACTGCCCGGAAAAAAGGGCAGACCATCGCCGCACCATGAGCCAGACCGCAGCCGCTTTGCCGCACATCGTCGAAGCCGAAGACCTCGAAGCCGCCGTCGAGCTTTGCTACACCGAAGGCTGGACCGACGGACTGCCGGTGATCCCGGCGACCGAACGGCCGGTGCGGCGCATCATCGATTACCTCGGGATGAAGCCGGAGCAGGTCATCGGCGTCATTCCCCCGCGCCGCGGCATTGCCACGGTCGAGAAGATCGCGATCAACTGCGTCATGGCGGGCTGCCTGCCGGAGTACGTGCCGATCGTGCTCGCAGCCGTTCAAGCAATGCTGGAACCGGAATTCAACCTCGAGGGCGTGCAGACGACCACGAATCCCTGCGCGCCCCTGGTAATGGTGAGCGGGCCGGCGGTGCGCAAGCTGGGGTTCAACACCAAGGACTGCGCCTTGGGCCACGGTTCGCGCGCCAACGCGGCCATCGGTCGCGCGGTGCGCCTGATCCTGTGGAACATCGGCGGCGGCTTTCCCGGCTCACCGTGCCGCACTACGCACGGCCATCCCGGTTACTACAGCTACTGCATTGCAGAAGACCCCGAAACGAATCCGTGGGAACCGCTACACGTAACGCGCGGTTTCAAGCCAGAGGACACGGTAGTCACGGTCACCGCGGTCGATGGCCCGCATTCGGTGGCCACCGGCGCGCTCGTGAATACGCCCGGGCAGGTGCTCACGAACATCGCCGATTCGATAGCGCGGCTCGGGAGCAACAACCAGTACGGCGGGCAACTGGTCGTCGTCCTCGGACCGATGGCCGCAAAGAACCTCGCCGACGGCGGCTACGACAAGGCCGGCGTGGTCGACGAACTGGTGAAACGCTCGACGCGCACCGTGGCGGAAATCCTGCGCAACAAGAACAGCGACCACATGCCCGCCGAAGAAATGGCGGAACTGCGCTCGAAGAAGGGCGACGAGCTCTTCCACTACATCCGGTCCGCCGAGAATGTCGTGCTGCTGACCACCGGCAGCTGGGGCGCAGTCGGCGGTTACGCGGCGGTCTGCCCGGGTTGGGGGCACTTCGGCGGGTTCACTCAAACCAAATGCGTGCAGTTCCCTAGAAATGGAGCCTGAGAATGGTGATCGCCGTATACAACCCGGTCGGTGAAGTCGCGCAGAGCGAATCGGTGCGAGCCACAACGATGACTGGACTGAATGGGAGGTCGGTGGGTTTCGTCTTCAATCATCACCCGGCCGTGACCGGGCTGTGGGCCGAGCTCGAAAAAGGCGTCGAGCTCGACTTCCGCCCCGTGGGCGTGCAGCGCATCGCGAAGGCGAACATTTCGATGCCGCAGCCGGCGGCGCAACTGGCGAAGCTAGCGGCGGAGGTCGACTACGCACTGGGGGGCGTCGGCGCCTGAGGGTCCTGCACTGCCGCCGCCGTGCGCGATGGCTGTTCGCTGGTCAAGCTGGGCAAACCGGTCGTGGTGGTGGTGCAGGCCACTTTCGAGAATGCTGCGCGCGTGCATGCCAAGGGTCTCGGATGCCCGGACCTTGCGATCTGCGCGTATCCGCATCCTTCGCCGGGCGCGCCCGCCGGGCCGGAGGTCATGGCCGCGCTGGCGCTGCAAATACGCAATCGGGTCGTCGAGCTGATATCCGCCGGCCATTAGGCTGGGTGCGCCGGAAAGGCCATATGGGACGTGAATGTACCGGTATCGATTCACGAACTGGCCGGAGAGCCAATATCCATGCGCAACCTTGGCCCGGATTCTTGAAGATTCTGAATATTTGGAGATCCGGAATGAGACTCGCACGCAATGCCTGACCCCCTTCGTCAGACCCCTGTTACACAATACCTGTTGTGCGTTTGCCGCCCCGGCGGTTCAATCGGACATCGAACGCCCGGAGGGCATCAAATGAAACTCGTGAAAGCAGCAGTGTTGGCGGCGGCCATCGCAACCGCCGCTGCGCCGGGGCTTGTGGAGGCGCGCGGAGGCCGGGGCGGCGGTTGGGGCTTTGGATGGGGGCTCGGGTTGGGACTGGTGCTGAGCGCACCGCTGTATGCCTCCGCGTACTACGGCCCGCGGTACTACTCGCCCTACATTTATGCGCCGCCCTACTACGCGCCGCCTGTCGTCTACACGTATCCGTCCCCGTCGTACGCGGCTCCGCAATACGTCGAGCCACAGTATTCGCAGCAGCCCGCCCCAGTCCAGCAGGCACAGCAGGCGCAAGCCAACCTGTGGTACTTCTGCCCGGCGTCGAACGGCTACTACCCGTACGTGCGAGAGTGCCCCTCGGGCTGGCAGCCAGTCTCCCCCCGCCCGCCCGGCTACTAAACCAAAATTGGTGTCAGAGTCGACTTTCCGCTGCGGAAAATCGACTCTGACACCATTTATGCGGCTCGGCGGTGCTCGTAGTAAGGGCGCTCGCGTTCATCCAGTCGCGCGTTGAGGGCCTTGCGGTCGGTGCCGGGGTTCAGCCAGGCGTCCACCGCGCGCGCTTCAAGGGGAATGATGCAGCGGTCATGCCCCGTCGCCGCGACCTCGGGCGGCGGCTCGTCGGTGATCGCGGCGAACGAATAGAGGTCTGGCTTGCCTGGTGATTGCCAGCGGTCCCACAGGCAGGCGACCAGCATCGGGGCCGACGAGCGCGGGTTGAAGTGCAGGATCACGTTCTGCGGCTTCTCGCCCTCGCGCAGGGGCCGCTTCTCGAAATCGTGCAGCGCCACGTTCTCGTAGAAGCTCTTCGCCACCAGAACTGCGTGGTGGCGGCCGAAGACGTTTTTCCAGAAGCCTTCGAGGTTGTCGCGGCGCGCGTTGTAGAGGCCGTCGTAGCGGCGGTCGTGCGCCTCGGGCTTGCCGTCCGGGCGGCAGTGGTAGCGCATCGGGCGGATTACACGGCGCCCCTCCTGCAAGATCGCCACCGGCGCGTACCAGAACGGGAAGATGCGCGAATCGTCCTCGGTGGTTTCGGCGCGGCCGAGATCGGCGAGCTTGCCCATGGACCACTTTATTTTCTTGGTGGCGATGCGTTGGTCTTCGAGCGCTTTCTTCGTCTGCTTCACGGCGAGTGCACGCTCGGCGTCGGCGAGGCGCTTGCGCAGCGCGAAGAGTGAGGATTCGAGGCCACTGCGGACTTTCGAACGATGCCGGTCGATCAGGTCTTTGATCCGCTCTTCGGCCGTGGATTGAGGCTTATCGAAATTGGCCTCGAGAGCGCGGGCGACCTTGATCGAGTCGTCCTGCAGCCGGCTTGCAAAAAGTTGCTCAATGGCCGAGAAATCGACCTCGGGCGCCACCATGCGCGCGAGCTTCTTGAGGTCCTGCTCGACCATCGCGGAATAGCACATCCGCAGATTCTACCTGCGAAGAAAAAGAGAAAAAGGGGCCAGGCTCGATTTTCCGCAAGCGACGTCGCCCGCCGGCGCTCGACAAGGAAAATCGAGCCTGCCCCCTTTGTCTTCCGCCGGCGCTCGACAACGAAAATTCGAGCCTGGCCCCTTTTCTTTCTTTTTCTAGCCGAAACGGCCGGTGATGTAATCCTCGGTCTGTTTCTTCTTGGGCTTGATGAAGATCTCGTCGGTGACGCCGAACTCGATCAGCTCGCCCAAGTACATGTAGGCGGTGTAGTCGGAAACGCGGGCCGCCTGCTGCATGTTGTGCGTGACGATCAGGATGGTGACCTTGTGCTTCAGGTCGTGAATGAGTTCCTCGATCGCCCCGGTCGCGATCGGGTCCAGCGCCGAAGTCGGTTCGTCGAACAGCAGGATCTCGGGATTCGTCGCTAGGGCCCGCGCAATGCACAGGCGCTGCTGCTGCCCGCCGGAAAGGTTGAACGCAGGTTTGTCCAGGCGGTCCTTGGCCTCGTCCCACAGGGCCGCGCTGCGCAAGGCTTCCTGGACCTTCTCGTTGAGCACGCGAGTCTTGGTCTCGCCGCGCACGCGCAGGCCGTACGCGACGTTTTCGTAGATGCTTTTCGGGAACGGGTTCGGCTTCTGGAACACCATGCTGATGCGCATGCGCACTTCGATCGGATCGACGCTCGGATCCAGAACGTTCACGTTGTCCGGGTGCAGGACGATCTCGCCTTGGTAGCGGTTGCCGGGATAAAGGTCGTGCATCCGGTTGAAGCAACGCAGAAAAGTCGACTTGCCGCATCCCGAGGGGCCGATCAGCGCGGTGACCTGCTTCTCGTGCACCGGCATGTTCAGGTCCTTGAGCGCGTGGAACTCGCCGTAGTAGAAGTTGAGCTTGCGCGCATCGGCCTTGACGACCGGCGCAGGCGCGGCTTCCCGGCCATTGTGCTCGGCGACGTGGTTTTTCATGACGGCTACCATTTGAGGTTTTTCCTGAGCCTGTAACGAATGTAGATTGCGAGGCCGTTCATGGCGAGAGTCATCAGCACCAGCACGAATCCCGCCGCAGCCGCATTCACCTGGAAAGCCGCTTCGGGGCGCGAAGTCCAGTTGAACATCTGGATCGGCATGACCGTGAAGGGGGACGTCAGCCATTCGAAGGAGACATAGGGCGGCTCGGCGCTAAACGGCGCCGGCGGCAGGAACGCAATGAACGTGAGCGCGCCGATCGTGATGATCGGCGCCGTTTCGCCGATCGCGCGCGACATCCCGATGATCACGCCGGTCAGGATCCCGGCCATCGAGTACGGAATGATGTGGTCCTTGCTCACCTGCCACTTGGTGGCCCCAAGCGCGTAGGCGCCTTCGCGGATGCCGATCGGGATCGACCTGATCGACTCCCTCGTCGCCACGATCACCACCGGCAGGATCAGCAGGGCCAGCGTCAGCCCGGCCGACAGGATCGACTGCCCGAACCCGAACTGGTAGACGAACAGACCCAGCGCGAGCAACCCGTACACGATCGACGGCACGCCGGCCAGATTGGTGATGTTGATCTCGATGATGTCGGTGACGATGTTCTTGGGCGCGTATTCCTCCAGGTAAATCCCCGCCCCTACGCCGAGCGGAACGGCGACCACCGCAGTGACCAGCATCACGAGCATCGAACCGACCCAAGCCGACAGGATGCCCGCCTGGCCCGGCCGGCGAGAGGGAAAATTCGAGAAGAAATCGAGCGACAGTCGCGGTACGCCCTCGAGCGCCATGTTGAGGAACAAGGCTACGAAAGTGAGCACGCCGATAATCAACGAGAGCACGCCGACAATGGCGAACACGAGATCCCAGCGCTTGTGCTCGGCGATGCGCTCGCGGATCTGCTCGATAGTCTGGGCGTAGGCCATCAGTAGGCTTCCCTGAATTTTTTGCGCAGCATGTGGCCGAGGATGTTGAACACCAGAGTCAGAAGCATCAACGTCAGGCCGGCCGCGAATATGGTTTGATAACCGATCGACCCGTGCGGCAGGTCACCGAGCGCGACCTGTACGATATAGGCAGTAATGGTCGCCGCGGGTTCGAGCGGGTTGAAGGTTAAGTTCGGCTGCATGCCGGCGGCTACCGCAAGGATCATGGTTTCGCCCACCGCGCGGGAAATGCCCAGGATGTAGGCCGAGGCGATCCCCGAGAACGCTGCCGGGACGACGACCTTGATGGCCGTCTGGAAACGCGTTGCGCCCATTGCGTACGACCCCTCGCGCAGGTGCATTGGGACCGCGCGCATGGCGTCTTCGGCGATCGAGCTCACATACGGGATGATCATGATGCCCATGACGATTCCGGCGGCCAGAAGGCTGAATCCGGGCAGACCGGGAATCAGCGTCTGAAGGATCGGTGACACGAACAGCAGCGCGAAGTACCCGTAAACGATGGTCGGGATCCCGCCGAGCAGTTCCAGGAACGGCTTGGCAACCTCACGGACCACGAACGGCGCGAATTCGGACAGGTAAATCGCAATGATGGTGCCGAGGGGAATCGCGATCGCAAGGGCGACCAGCGAACTGGTCAGGGTCCCGGACAGCAGCACCATGATTCCGAAATGCGCGTCGTCGAACAGCGGCGTCCATTGGGTGTCGGTGAGGAAATCGACGATCGACACGTGCTGAAAAAAGACGACCGATTCCTTGATCAACACGTACATGATGCCTACGGTCGTCAGCACCGAGACGAGAGCCGCGAGGAACAGGACGCTCTCGATTACCCGCTCTTTGATGTGTCGAGTGAGCCGGCGCTCCAGCCGCTTGCTATTGGCTCCGCCGGGAAGTAGGGAAGGCACGCTGGATGCGACTGCGGACATGGGATTCCGGGATTTCAATTATGGACCAAAATCCCGCCGGCGCTCGCGCCGGCGGGAATCGAGCGACTTGGGCGTCTAGTTCACCAACTTGCGGCTGAACAGCTCGTCCATCTTCACGCCGACGTCGGCGTGCCCGCCGAAGACGGTGCCCTTCTGCGCGGCCTTGAGCCGGTCGAGGCCCATCTTGTAGTACTTGCTGGGCAGCGGAACGTATTTGACTTCCTTGGAGAGCTTCTCGCCGTGGGCGAGGTAGTACTCGGCGAATTCCCTGACTTCGGGTTTTGCCATCGCCTTCGTGCTGATGTAGATGAAGATCGGGCGCGCGAGCGGCTGGTACGTGCCATCGAGCACCGTTTCGGGCGAAGGCGCCACGGCCGGCTTGCCGGCCTTCTCGATGATCGCCACCGACTTGAGCTTGTCCTTGTTCTCGACGTAGTAGGAGAAGCCGAAGTAGCCGATCGCGTTCACGTCGCGCGACACACCCTGCACGAGGACGTTGTCGTCTTCCGACGCGGTGAAATCGCCGCGCGAGGATTTCGCCTTGCCGACGATGGCCTCGGTGAAGTAGTCGAACGTGCCGGAGTCCGATCCGGCGCCGAAGAGCTTCAGCGGGGCGTTCGGGAAGGCGGGGTTGATCTGGTTCCAGTTGGTGATCTTGCCCTGCGCTGCCGGCTCCCACATCTTCTTGAGATCGGCCACGGTCATAGTCATGGCGAACGTGTTCTTCGGGTTGATGACCACGGTCAGCGCATCGAACGCCACCGGCAACTCGACGAATTCCACGCCGTTCTTCTTGCACTCCTCGATCTCGCCTTTCAGGATCGGGCGCGAGGCGTTCGAGATGTCGATTTCACCACGGCAGAACTTCTTGAACCCGCCACCGGTGCCAGAGATCCCGACCGTGACCTTGATGGCGTTCTTCTTGGCCTTCTGGAAATCCTCGGCCACGGCCTCGGTCACCGGAAACACCGTGCTCGAGCCGTCGATCTTGACGAGTGCGCTCTGCGCGAACGCCGCACCCGAGGCGAGGAACGCGCTGGCGATGGCCAACGCACCCGCAGAAAACTTCAATGAAATCATTGTCTTGCTCCTTGTATGGACAGGCGTCTTGTTTCAACCCGCAGAGTCTAAGGAACGATTGTTACCGGGTCATGACACCGCGCGATCTCGTGCCTCGCGCCGGGTCCTGCGGTGGCCTACGCCGTGTGCTCGACCCTGACGACGCGCCGCGCGGGAAAGTGCGCCGTGAACCGGCTGCCCTTGCCCGGCTCGCTTTCGATCTCCAGGCGCGCGTCGTGGCGCGCAAGCGCGTGTTTCACGATCGCAAGGCCAAGCCCGGTGCCGCCGGTCTCGCGCGAGCGGCTGCGATCGACCCGGTAAAATCGTTCGGTGAGGCGCGGGATCTGGTCGGCGGCAATGCCGATGCCGGAATCCTCAACCGTGAACGTCGCTCCGTCGCCGGTGGCTTTCCACACCAGCCGCACTTCCCCGCCGGAGGGCGTGTAGTTGACGGCATTGCCTGCAAGATTGCCGAAGGCGCTCGTGAGTTCGGATTCGGCGCCCGCAAGGTCGAAATCCCCTTCGAGCTGAAGCGAGATCCGGTGCCGCCCGGCCGAGATTGCTTCGGCCTGCGCGCGGGTGTGCGCGAGCAACGGCGCGATGCGCACGCGCTCGTCGCGTTCCGGCGCCGGCGCAGACTCGAGCGCCGAAAGCTCGAGCAGGTCCTCGATGATGCGCTGCATGCGCGAGGCCTGCCCGGCCATGAGGCCGAGGTACTTGTGCGTGCGCTCGCGATCCAGATCGAGTTCCTGGACGGTTTCGAGGAACCCCGAGAGTACGGTGAGCGGCGTGCGCAACTCGTGCGAGACGTTGGCTACGAAGTCGCGCCGCATCGTCTCGACCTTTTCCTCCTGCGTCACGTCGCGGCAGAGCAGGAGCTTGCGGTGCTGGCCATACGGGATCAGCTTCAATGAGAGCGCAAGCGATGGGTTGCGCCCCGGACGCAGGCCGACCGCCTCCGAGAAAACCCCTGCCTCGACGTAGCGCACGAACTCCGGATCACGCACCAGGTTGACGATCGGCCCCCCCGCATCCACGCGGCGGTCGATGCCCAGGTAGCTTTCCGCCCGGTCGTTGCACCATTCGACTCGGTTGCTGCCGTCGAGGATCACGACCCCGTCGGGAAGCGCCCGCCCGGCCTGCGCCGAGCGCACGACCAAGTGCACAAGCCGCCGCTTTTCGCGAGTGTGTTCCCGCTCGTGCCGATAGAGCAGCGCGAACACCGAGTCCCACGAGCCGCCGGCTTCGGGTACGGGGCTTCGCTGCGGGCGTGCGAGCCATCGGCGAAGCTTGCCCACGTTGTTGATGTGGTAGCCGAGCCACACCGCGGCCAATACAGCCAGCCCGGCCAGCAACGCGGCAACGGCGGGATTCAATTCCTACTCCGGGCGCAGACCGTACCCGCTGCCGCGCACGGTCTCGATCAGCCGGTCGTGACCGCTTCGCTCCAGGGCGCTGCGAAGGCGACGGATATGCACGTCGACCGTGCGTTCTTCGATGTGCACGTGATCGCCCCAGACCTGGTCGAGCAGCTGCGCCCGCGAATAGATGCGGTCCGGATGCGTCATGAGGAAGTGAAGGAGGCGGAATTCAGTCGGGCCGAGTGCCAGGGCCTTGCCGCTTGCGACTACCCTATGCGCACCCGGGTCAAGATGCAGCCCGCCCACAGCCACCGGCTCGTCCGTGCGCTGCGGGGCGCGCCGCCGGAGCACCGCCTTGATGCGCGCCATCAATTCCTTGGTGGAAAAAGGCTTGGTCAGGTAGTCGTCCGCGCCAGCCTCGAGGGCCGCCAGCTTGTCCGGCTCCTGCGCGCGCGCGGTAAGCAGGATGATCGGCAACTCGCGAGTGCGTTTTTCGGCCCTCAGGCGCTTGAGGAAGGCGATGCCGGATTCGCCGGGCAGCATCCAGTCGAGCAGGATCACGTCGGGAAGCGCGCCGCGCAGATGGGCCTCCGCCTCGCTCACGTTGCCGGCGCGCAACGCCGTGTGCCCGGCATGCTCGAGGTTGACGACAATCAGTTCGACGATCGCCGGCTCGTCCTCGACCACCAGGATGCGGCTCCCCATAGGGTCAGCCGGCCTCTTCCGGGTGCGCTTCGTCGCGCTTGCGCCCCATTCCGAGCCCGGAATGACGCACATCGGTGCCGTCGACTACGTAGATCACGTACTCGGCCATGTTCTTGGCGTGGTCGCCGATGCGCTCGATGGCCTTGGCGACCCAGATGATCTCAAGCGCGGTCGAGATCGTGCGCGGATCTTCCATCATGTAGGTGATCAACTGGCGCAGGATCGCGCGGAATTCCTCGTCGATCGCGGCATCCGCGTGCACCGCCTTGGTCGCCGCGGAAGCATCCAGGCGGGCGAACGCATCGAGCGACTGCCGCAGCATGCTGAGCGCGGTATCGGCCGCGTGCACGATCCGCGGCACGCGTTCGGACGGAATGCGCCCGCTGGCATGGATGGATTTGGCCATGCGCGCGATCTTCTCGGCCTCGTCGCCGGCGCGCTCGAGATCGGTCACGGTCTTGCTGATCGCCAGGATCATGCGCAGGTCGCCGGCCGCCGGCTGGCGGCGCGCAATCACGTGCGCGCATTCCTGGTCGACACTGATTTCGTAGGCGTCGACTTCCTGCTCGCCGCGGATCACGCGCTCGGCAAGCACCGCATCACCAGTGGCAAAGGCGTCCAGCGCAGAGCGGATCTGCGATTCGACCAGTCCGCCCATGGCGAGCACGAGCGAGCGCAGGCCGTCGAGGTCGATGTCGTACTGTTTGGACAGGTGTTCGTTGGTCGGCATTGGGTTTCCTTGGCCGAGGCGGCCGATAGGTGTAGTTTACGATTCTTTGCGCACAGCCGCGCAAAGTCGCAGCCGGCAGCCGAAACAGTCTGACGGACCAATGTTACACAGCGGTGACACTTCGGAGGCGCCCCGGCGCAACGGCTTTCGCGCAGGCTCAGTCGGCCTTGAGGCCCAGCTTGCGGATGATGCCGCCCCAGCGGGCGATGTCGCCGTTGAACACTTCGGCGAAACGCTCGGGCGTCATCGGCTCCGGGTCGAGGCCGAGCGACGCGAACTGTTCCTTGAGCGCGGGCGCGGCGATCACTTTATTGACCGCAAGGTTCAGCCGCTCCACGATCGGTCGCGGCGTGCCGGCCGGCAGCAAGAAGCCATACCATGGCGCAAATTCGTACCCGGGCACGCCCCCTTCCGCGATCGTCGGCAGGTCGGGCATCGCGGGGGTGCGCCTGACGCCGGACGTGGCAAGGGCTTTTAGTTTGCCGCCCTTGATGTATCCGATCGCCGCCGGCAGCGTGACGACCATGCACTGGATCTGGCCGGCGACGAGGTCGTTCAGCGCAGGGCCGGCGCCTTTGTATGGGATATGCGCGAGCCTGATCTGCGCGAGACTCTCCAGCAGTTCGACCGACAGATGGGCGGCGCTGCCGACCCCACCGGAGCCATAGGTGACCACACCGGGATTGCCGCGCGCGTACGCGAGGAATTCCTGCACGGTCTTCGGCGCGAACGCGTTGGTGGTGACCAGCACGTTCGGCGTCGGGCCGATCATGGCCAGCGGCAGGAGTTCCTTGGCGGTGTCATAGGACAACTTTGTGTACAGCGTCGCGTTGAAAGCCACCCCCTGGTGCGCAGCGAGGATCAGATAACCGTCGGGCGGCGCCTTGGCCACGACTGCGGTCGCGATCGTGCCGCCGGCCCCGCCGCGGTTCTCGACCACGAACTGCTGGCCCAGTTCCTCGGACAGTTTCGCTGCCACGAGCCGTGCGACGATGTCGGAGGTCCCGCCCGGCGAAAAAGGCACCAGCACCTTGACCGGCTTCGCGGGATACAACTGCGCAATCGCACCGGTGCAGAACATCGCAGCGACTGCCAAGGCGAGGATGCGCCTCATGGTCAGCCGAACCGGTATCGCTGAAGTTTGGCTTCGTCCAGTTCGACCCCCAGTCCGGGCGCAGTTGCATCGAGCGAGAGCCGGCCCGAGGAAAGATCGAGCTTCTCGGTGGTGATGTCGTCCGTGGTCTTGAGCGGCCCGACGCATTCGAGGCCGTCCATGATGTTCATCGAGGTCGAGGCGAACTGGATTTCGGCCATGGTGTTCACCCCAAGGCCGAAGCCGTGGCCGATCACGACGCGAATGCCCGCGGCCTCCGCGGTCGCCGCCATGCGCTGCGTGCGCAGGAAACCGCCGTTCTTCATGACCTTGAGCTTGACGATGTCGGCTGCGCCGGCGCGGATGACGTCGATGAGCGTGCGGTGGTCGACGATCGCCTCATCGGCCATGATCGGAATGCCGCCCGCCTCGCGGCGTACCCGCGCAAGGCCGGCGATGTCCTCCGCGGCCACCGGCTGTTCCATCAGTTGCAGCCCGAAAGGCGCCATCAGGTGCGCGAGCTTGATCGAGGTCTCGACATCGTAGCCGGCGTTCGCATCGATGCGCAGCGCCATGTCCTTGCCGACCGCCTCGCGCACTGCCTTGACGCGGTCGCGGTCGGCCTCGATGTTGCCGCCGACCTTGATCTTGGCGGAGCGAAAGCCGCGGTCGAACCAGAGCTTCGCTTCGGCTGCGGCCTCCTGCGGCGACAGGATGCCGATCCACGCATTGAACAGGAACCGGTCGCGCACCGCACCGCCGAGATAGGTGCTGACCGGAATGCCGCATACACGTGAGGCGAGGTCAACGCAGGCCATCTCGATGGCCGCTTTGGCGTCGAAAAACCCTTCCATGCACGCATCGAGCTTCGCGAGGATCTCGTGAACGTTGAGTGCGTCCATTCCGGTGACGGCGCCGGCCAGTGTATTGCGCAGCGCACCCAGGGAATCCTCGATGCTCTCGATCGAATAGCCGGGCGAGGGATCGATATTGCCGAGGCCCACTGCGCCGCTGGCGGAAGTGATCCGCACCACGGCGCTCTTCTGCACCGTCTTGGTGGCATAGGCATTCTTGAAACCGCCGCCAACGAGCGGCACGGCGACCCCGAACACCTCGACGCGGGAAATTTTTTCGGTCATGTTTTTCCGCTCAGGCGGGGGTTGCAGTGGCCCAGTCGCCCTTGATCTGGGTGCGATGCATCAGGCGTCGCGCGTTCGGGTCGAAGGCCTCGCGCCGGTGCAGCGTGCAGCGGTTGTCCCACATCATGAGATCGCCCACCCTCCACTCCTGCCGGAACGTGAACTCCGGTTGTGTCGCGTGCGCCCAGAGATGGTCGAGCAGCGCCTCGCTCTCGTCGAGCGAATAGCCTGAAACGTAGCTGTTCCTGCGGCGCCCGAGGAAGAGGCACTTGCGCCCGGTCTCCGGATGCATCTTGACAAGCGCGTGGCGCGCGCCGGGCGCTTCGCGTGGATCGGTCACCTCCTTATAGCCTTTGCGCTTGATACCGGCGCTGTTGTAGGTGGCATCGTGCACGGCCGTGCGGCCTTCGATCGCCGCCTTGAGCTGCGTTGGCAGGGATTCATAGGCCATGTACATGTTGGCCCAGAACGTGTCGCCGCCCTTCGGCGGGATTTCAATCGAGAACAAGAGTCCCGCCTTGGGCGGGTTGTCGATATAGGTCATGTCCGCGTGCCAGATCGCCTCGCCGTCGCCGAGATTGCCTATGGGCGCGCCGCCTTCCTTGATGTTGGAGATCACATTCATCTCCGGGTGCTGCGGCAGGAAAGGCTTGCCGTAGGGATTCGGTCCGGGCGGGTCGAGTTCGCCGAAGCGTTTGCTGAATTCGAGCAATTGCGGGTCGGTGACCGATTGGCCGCGGACGCGCAGGACGAGGTGTTCCAGCCACGCGGCGCGGATTGCCGCAATCGTCGCGTCGTCGACAGGTGCTGCGACGTCGATCCCGCCGATCTCGGCGCCAAGCGCGGGGGCGAGTTTACTGACCGTGATCATCTTTCGAGAGCCTGGTTGTGCGGAAAACGATCATAGCACCGGGGTCCGACGCAGCCTGCCGCGGAGGGCGCGTGGATGCCACAACCCGCACAGTTTCACACTGGGCATTGCCGCAGCCTTGGCAATGCCCCTAACCTGCCCGCATGGAAAGCGCACCCTCAGGCACGTCGAGCCTCGCCGGCAGGATTGCCGTCGTGTCCGGCGCATCGTCGCCGGGCGGCATCGGCCGCGCGATTGCGCTTCGCTTCGCATCGGAGGGCGCCGCGGTCCTGCTGGTCGCCGAAGGGACCCAGGAGCAATTGGCCGAGGTCAAGGCCTTGTGCGCCGCGCAGCCGAAAGCCGGCCGGATCGAATCGGCGCAGATCGACCTCGGCACCGATGACGGTCCCGGCGAGATGATCGCGACCGCCGAACGCCTTTTCGGGCGCGTGGACGTGCTGGTAAACAACGCCGCGGTCCGCGCCACAATGCCCTTCGGAACTTACACGCGGGATCAGTTCGACCGCGTGGTCGCAGTGAACCTCGCGGCGCCATTTTTCGCCAGCCAGGCCGTGATCCCCCTGATGCGTCGCCAGGGCGGCGGCCGGATCATCCACATCGCGAGCCAGCTCGGCCACGTGACTTACGACGGCCGCGCGTTGTATGGATTGACCAAGGCTGCGCTGATCCACCTCACCAAGTCGATGGCCCACGAACTCGCGAAAGACGGGATCCTGGTCAACGCGATCAGCCCGGGACCGATCTCGACGCCCGCGGTCGCCGACCGCCCGGCCGCTGAACTCGAGGCGCGTTTCGGCCCTTACCTCCCCGGCGGGCGGCTGGGCCGGCCCGAGGAGATTGCCGAAACCGCGCTTTTCCTCGCCACAACGGCGCCGGCGTTCCTGCAGGGCCACAGCGTCCTCGTGGATGGCGGATACACCAATCATTGATGCCCCTCGAATGAGGAAGAACCCATGAATCTCGCACCCTTGCTCTTGTCAATCGCCGCAGCCTTCGCTTGCCTCGGCGCCTCCCTCGCACAAGCGCAGGCCTATCCGTCCAAGCCGGTCCGGTGGGTGGCGCCCTTCGCGCCCGGCGGAACCAGCGACATCGTGGCGCGCGCAGTGGCGCAAAAGCTCAGCGTCTCGCTGGGCCAGCAGGTCGTGATCGAGAATCGGCCCGGCGCCGGCGGGAACATCGCCGCCGACAGCGTCGCGCGCGCGCCCGCCGACGGCTACACGCTGCTCACTGGATTTCCGGGCCTGGCGATCAACCCTGCCTTGTACGCGAAGCTCGCCTACGACCCGCTGAAAGACCTCGCGCCGGTCACCCTGATGACCGCCGCGCCGCTCGCGCTGGTCGTGTCGCCCACGCTTTCCGCGGCGGCGGTAAAGGACGTGCTGTCGATGGCCCTGGCCCAGCCGGGCGCCCTCAATTTCTGTTCGGCCGGCAATGGCACCTCCTCGCACCTCGCCGGCGAGCTGTTCAAGAGCCTGGCGAAGATCGATATCGTGCATGTGCCCTACAAAGGTTCGGTCGAGTGCATGCCCGACCTCATCGGCGGCCGGATCACGCTGATGATCAACCCGCTGCCGGAAATGATTCCCCTGATCAAGTCGGGCAAGCTGCGCGCCATCGCGGTCAGCAGCCTGAAGCGCGCGCCAAGCATGCCCGACCTGCCGACGGTGCATGACACCGGCGTGCCGGGCTATGAGGTCAGCACATGGAACGGCGTGATGGTCCCGGCCGGCACGCCGCCGGCCATCATCAGCCGGTTGAACACCGAGATCGTCGCGGTGTTGCGCAGCGCCGAACTGCGGCGCCAGTTCGAGGACCAGGCGCTCACGGTGATGGCCAACACGCCGGAGGAGTTCGGCGCCTTCCTGCGCGCCGAGACTGCAAAGTGGGCGGGCGTCGTGCGGGCCTCGGGCGCGCGCATCCAGTAGCGCGCAGGGAGAAGACTTTCTATGAAACACCTCACACGGGAGCAGGTCGGACAGTTCCATAGCGAGGGCTACATCTCGCCGCTCACCGCGATGCCCGAAGCCGAGGCGCGGGCTTTCCGCGACCGGCTCGAAGCCTCGGAGCGCGAGTCCGGCCCGCTCAGGATCGGCAAGTACGGCTCGAAGTCGCACCTGCTGTTCACTTGGGTGGACGAGATCACGCGCAACCGGCGGCTTCTCGATGCGGTCGAGGACCTGATCGGCGAAGACATCCTGATCTACACGCTCACGCTTTGGATCAAGGGTGCGAAGGATGGCGCATTCGTCGACTGGCACCAGGACGCGTCGTATTTCGGGTTGGAACCCAAGGAGCAGGTCACGGCTTGGGTTGCGCTTTCGGAGAGCTCGGAGCAAAGCGGCTGCGTGCGGGTGATCCCGCGCAGCCACCTGGGCGGTGTATACCGCCACAGCATCCGCGAGGGCACTTCGAACCACATGCTGCCCCGACGGCAGGCCGTGGACACCGAAGTCGACGAGGCGAGCGCCGTGCGCATGCCCTTGAAGCCCGGCCAGTTCTCGCTGCACCACACGCTCGCGATCCATGGCTCGGAGCCCAACCTGTCCGACGACCGGCGCATCGGCGTCGGCATCAGCTATATCCCGACGCGCGTGCGGTTCACCGGCAAAGCCAGGCTCACCGGCATGCTGGTGCGCGGCACGGATCGCTACGGGCACTTCGACCACGAGCGGGCGCCCGTTGCGAACTGCGCGCCTGACCAGGTGGCCTATCACGCGCAGGTGATGAAGAACTACTTCGACTCGAAGAAGGACCTGCGCCTGGCCGACGCGGAGTGACGTTTCGCGAACCGTCGTCTACGCGGCCTGCGCCGCAAGGCCGCTCTGGCGCTTCAGCGCCGCCCGGCTCGGGAAGAAGATCGAGGCCACCAGCGTCAACGCCGCGAGCACCGCAAGCAGCATGAACACGGTGCGAAAGCCGCTGGTCTTGTGGAAGTGCGAGATCATGGGCACCGCCATCGAGGCCACCCCGAAGGTGACGAGATAGCGCACCGCGAATACCCGAGAGCGGTATTCGTCGGGCGTATAGCGTCCCACGATCGCATCGTTTAGCGGGATCTGCCCGAACACCGAAAGCATCATCAGCACCGACACGATCAACAGCGGCCACCCGTCGAGCTGGCTCGCCACGAACAGCAGCACGACCTGGGCGAGCGTTATCGGCAGGAGCAAGGTGCGCAAGTCGTGCTTGTCGATCATCGGCCCGACCACGATCTGTGAGAACGCGGCAATGGTGTAGACCATGCTCACGAGCAGCCCGATCCCGAGGCTGGTGTTGGTGAGCGCCGTCAACCGCTCGTCGAACACCTTGGGCATCGAGATCGTGGTCGCGTTGAAGATCAGCCCGCCGCACGAAGTGGCCACCAGCAGCACGAGGATGATCCGGTACATGGTGCGCGTATCGACGTGGAGCGCCGCCTTCTTGCCGGTCTTCACGATCGCGCCCGGATCGGCGACCCAGGCGAGCCAGCCGATGCCGGCGGCGACGCAGAGCGCGCCGGGCACGAAGAACGCCGTGCGCCAGCCGTAGAAATCCATCAGGAAACCGGACACGACGGCGGCAAAGGCCAGGCCGAGGTTGCCGTCCAGGCCGTTCCAGCCCAGTACGCGGCCCATCACCTTGGGGTCGGCCACGATCATGGCGGTAGCCACCGGGTGGTAGATGGCGGCGAACATGCCGAGCACCGTCAGGCCCGCTGCGATCTGCCAGGTCTCGGTTGCAAAGCCGGTAAGGACCAGCGCGCCGCCGAGACCGAAGAAGAACACCGTCATCATGTTGTAGCGGCTCCAGCGGTCGCCGAGCCAACCCGCGGGCAACCCGAGCACGCCGAAGGCGATGAAACCGCCAAGGGACAGCGGCAAAAGCTCCGCATACGGCCGGTTCAGGTCGCGCGAGAGGGCCAGCACCACCGTCGGGAAGATCAGCATGACGAGGTGATCGAGGGCATGGCCGAGGTTGATGAACGGCAAAAGCGCGGGATTTTTCTTCATTTTGTCTCCGGGAACTGCGTCTCCAGGCAACAGATTACGCGTGGGCATTGCGTCCGTCACGCGACTATCGGACAATTTCTATTGCGTATGAGACAGACCCACAGATCCACCTCCCGGCCTCAGGCACCGCTGCGTCGCAGTACGCGCGGCGACGACTACCAGAGCGTACCCCGACCCGTGGCGGCCATGGCGCGCGACCTGCCCTCGGACTACGAAATCGCGTGGCACAGCCACCCGCGTTTCCAGCTTGTCTACGGCGCGCAGGGTGTCATGACGGTCGATACACGCGGCACCAGTCCGGGGGAGACCTGGGTCGTGCCGCCGCAGAGGGCCGTGTGGCTTCCGCCGGGCATCGAGCACCGCATCATCACCTCGAGCGAGGTCAAGTTCAGGACGCTGTATGTCGCCTCTGAAGCGGCGAAAGCCATGCCGCAGCGTTGCGTGGCGTTCGCGATCACACCCTTGCTTCGCGAACTCATCCTGCGCGCGACCGAACTGCCAGTGGAGTACGACGAAAAGGGCGCCGCCGGCCGCGTGATGCAGCTGATCCTCGACGAACTGGCTTCGCTCGCGGGCTTGCCGTATAACCTGCCGATGCCCGCATCGAACATGCTTTCGCGCATCTGCCGCGCCATCATCGAAAGCCCCAACGACCGAATCACCATCGAGGAACTCGGCTCGCGCCACGGCACGACCACGCGCACGCTCGCGCGGCGGTTTCGGCGCGAGACCGGCATGAGTTTCTCTGAATGGCGGCGGCGCGCCCGGCTGCTTCGGGCGCTGGCCTGGATCGCCGAAGGTCGACCGATCCTCGCCGTGGCACTGGACCTCGGCTACGACAGCCCTAGTGCGTTCTCTGCGATGTTCAAACGCGAATTCGGCCTGCCGCCTTCGCACTACCGCGCGAGCGCGGCATGAGCGCGCAGAAGATTTCCGGCGTGATCCTCGCGGGCGGACAGGGCCGGCGCATGGGCGGCGTCGACAAAGGCCTGCAGTTGCTCGGCGGCAAGGCCATGATCGAGCACGTAATCGCACGCCTCGCGCCGCAGGTCGACGAGATCGTGATCAACGCCAACCAGAACCTCGACCGCTACGGGCAGCTGGGCCACACCGTCGCGCCGGATGTCACCGGGGGATTTGCCGGGCCGCTGGCCGGCTTGCAGGCCGGATTGCAGGCGGCGAAATTCCCTTTGGTGGTGACCGCGCCCTGCGACTCGCCTTTCCTCCCTGCCGACCTCGTTTCCCGCCTTGCCGGTGCACTCGGCGACAATCAGCTCGCCGTGGCGAAAACCGGCGACCAGCCGCATCCTGTGTTCGCTCTCGTGCGCCGCGACGTGCTGGAGCACCTTACCGCCTACCTTTCCGGCGGCGGGCGCAAGATCGACGCGTGGTATGCCTCACTGCGGGTGGTCGAGGTACCCTTCGACGACGAAGCAGAAGCTTTCAGCAACATCAATACGCGCGAGGAACTTCTCGCCGGGGAAAATGGGGCCAGGGTCGATTTTCCGCCCAGGCCATGATTCATTGACCACCTAAAAAGAAAATCGACCCTGGCCCCAATTTCCCCATTGACCACCTACAAGGAAAATCGACCCTGGCCCCAATTTCCCCAATTTCCCAATCAATCGAAACGATCGTGAGCTGTCTGGACGGCTACGACCCGGACGCATTGCGCGTGGACAAGGCCTGCGCGGCGATCCGCGCGTGCCTCACTCCGATCACCGGCATCGAGCGCGTCGCTACACGCTCGGCGCTCGGCCGCGTGCTGGCCGAAGAAATCATCCCGACGATCGACGTTCCGACACACGACAACTCGGCGATGGACGGCTATGCATTGCGCTCGCGCGACCTCGTAAAAGGCGCCGACACCTGGCTGCATGAGATCGGCACCGCGCTGGCGGGCCGCAAGTTCGAAGGCGAGTTGAAGGCGCGCGCCTGCGTGCGAGTGATGACCGGAGCGGTCATGCCCGAAGGCGCCGACATGGTCGTGGTGCAAGAAGTCGTCAAGAGGGACGAGGACGCGATCATCATCCCGGCCGGCCAGGTCAAGGGCCAGAACGTGCGCCTGGCAGGCGAGGACCTCAAGAAAGGCGTGCCGGTGCTCAAGCCCGGGCACGCGATCGGGCCGGCAGAGCTTGGGCTGATCGCGTCGCTTGGAATTGCGGAAGTCATGGTGAAGCGGCGCCTGCGCGTGGCCTTCTTTTCCACCGGCGACGAACTCGCTTCGGTCGGCACGCCGCTGCCCGAGGGCCATGTCTACGACTCGAACCGCTACACGCTCTACGGAATGCTGCAGCGGCTCGGGGTGGAGATCCTCGACATGGGTGTGGTCCGCGACGACCCGGCTCAGCTCGAATCCGCCCTGCGCACGGCGGCGATGAATGCGGACGTGGTCGTCACTTCCGGCGGCGTGTCGGTGGGCGAGGCAGATTTCATCAAGGCCATGATGGCCAAGTTGGGCGAAGTGCTGTTCTGGAAGATCGCGATGCGCCCGGGCCGGCCGATGGCTTTCGGCCGGATCGAGTCCGACGGGCACTCGGCTTTCCTCTTCGGCCTCCCCGGCAATCCGGTGGCGGTGATGGTCACTTTCCACCAGTTCGTGCGGGACGCCCTGCTTCACCTCGCGGGGCGGACCGGCGACTGCGCGATCCCGCTCTTGCGCGTGCCCTGCGTCGCGGACTTGCGCAAAGTGCCCGGGCGCACAGAGTACCAACGCGGAATCCTGTCCAATGAGGAAGGCGTGTGGCGCGTGCGCCTCACGGGCCAACAGGGTTCGGGCGTGCTGCGCTCGATGTCCGAGGCCAATTGCTTCATCGTGCTCGAGCACGACCGCGAAAACATAAAAGCCGGCGACCTGGTCGACGTGCAACTTTTCGAAGGTCTGATATGAATCCTCTCCTCGAACTGAACAGTTTCGGCCAGTCGGTCTGGCTGGACTATATCCGCCGCGACTTCATCACCAGCGGCGGCCTGCAAAAGCTCATGATCGAGGACGGCCTCGCGGGCATGACCTCCAATCCGGCGATCTTCGAGAAGGCGATCGGCGGGGGCAACGAGTACTCGGCTGCGATCGGCACGCTGAAGGCCAAAGGGCTCGGCGCGACGGAACTGTACGAGGCCCTCGCGGTCGAGGACATCCAGACGGCGGCCGACCAGTTCAAGCCGGTGTACGAGGCGAGCAAGGGGCATGACGGCTATGTGAGCCTCGAGGTTTCGCCCTACCTCGCGCGCGACACCGCCGCGACGGTGGCCGAGGGGCGGCGGTTGTGGAAAGAGGTTGCGCGGCCCAACCTCATGGTAAAGGTGCCGGGCACGGCCGAAGGGCTGCCCGCGATCGAGTTGTTGATCAGCCAGGACATCAACGTCAACGTCACGCTGCTTTTCTCGCGCGCGGTGTACGAGCAGGTTGCCGAGCGCTACATCGCGGGGCTCGAGCGCCGCGCGGCCGAAGGCGGCGACCTCGGGCGCGTGGCCAGCGTGGCGAGCTTTTTCGTCTCGCGCATCGACAGCGCGGTCGACCCGCTGGTGCCGGAAGCGCTGCGCGGCAAGACGGCGATCGCCAACGCCATCCTTGCGTACGCGAGCTACAAGCGAATCTTCTCGGGCATCCGCTGGGAGAACCTTGCCGAAAAGGGCGCGCGCCCGCAGCGACTGCTGTGGGCCAGCACCAGCACCAAGAACCCCGCCTACCGGGACGTGATGTACGTCGAGGAGTTGATCGGAACCAATACGGTGAACACCCTGCCGCCGGCCACGCTCGAGGCCTTCCGCGACCACGGCAAGCCGCGCGCGAGCCTAGAAGAAGACGTCGATGCCGCGCGCGCGACGCTCGATGCGGTGGCGACACACGTGTCGCTCGACGAGATCACCGCCAAGCTGACAGTAGACGGCGTTAAGCTTTTCGCGGATGCCTTCGACAAGCTGCTCGCCGCGGTGGAGGCGGCGAGAAAGGCTGCATGACCGGCGCTGGGCTCAGGTGTAAGCCGGCGGCGCGGCGAAAGCGTAGTACTCGCGCTCGAGCAGCTGCGCGAAGCGGATCGTCGTGAGGTCGCCGTACTGCGGGCCGACGATCTGCACCGAGAGCGGCAAACCTTCCGGCGAGAGCCCGATCGGGGCGGCGGTGCCCGGCAGGTAGCACATTCCCGAGATCCCGGCCCACCACATCTGTGTCGTCAGCGGCTGCGGCTTGCTGTTGACGATAATCATCCGCTCCCAGCGCTCGCCCGGCATCGAGTGCGGGTAGGCGGCCGTGGCCGCATTGGGGCAAAGCACGACATCCCAGTCCTTGAAAAACTCCGCCCACGCAAGGCGCATCTGGTGCCGGCGGTTGGAGGCAAGCAGCCAGTCCTTGTGCGCCTGGGTGTTGGCGCGGACCATCTGCGCGTAGTAGCCCATGTCTTTCGGGCCGAGCTTCGCCTTCGCCGCCTGCATCTGCGCGAACTGCGCCGGCGTCTGGCGGCCGGAGGTCGCGCCGCGCAGCAACTGGATGAAGACGCGGTGGGCCTCGCCGAAATCGAAGTCCGGCATCGCTCGCTCTGAAACCTTTGCGCCCTTGCTCGCGACGAATTGCGCAAGCCTGCGGATCGAGTTCTGCACGCTCACATCGGCTTCGGCCGTCGGGTGCGTTGCGACTACGGCCACGCGCCATCCCTTTAGCGACTTCTTCTCGCACTTGGGCAGCTGGACTCTCGTGCCCGCGCCGTCGATTGCGTCGGGTCCGGCGATCAGCGACAAGCCCAGTTCCAGATCCATCGCGCTGCGCCCCATGGGGCCGATCACGGTAATGTCGGTGGGATGCACGTAGCCGGGAAGCGTGTGGCCGGCCGTCGAGCAGAGGTTCCATGTGGGCTTGTGGCCGTAAACGCCGCAAAAGTGCGCCGGGTTGCGGATCGATCCCCCGATGTCGCTGCCGGCTTCCATGCCGGTGAGGCCGGCCGCCAGTGCCGCCGCCGCACCGCCAGAAGATCCGCCGGGCGTGCGATCGAGGTTCCAGGGATTGAAGGTGCGGCCGTAGACCGGGTTCACGGTCTCCCAGTCGGCCAGCAGCGTGGGCACGTTGGACTTGCCAAACACATTGCCGCCAGCGGCGAAGAAACGGTCCACGGCAAGCGCGTTGGACGCAGCGCGGTCTTTCGCGTATTCGGCAAGCCCCCACGTGGTCGGATGGCCCTTGAGGTCGAACGATTCCTTTACCGTCATCGGCAGGCCGGCCAGCACCCCTTTCTTGCCACCTTTGCGATCCAGCGCCTTCGCGCGCTTGCGCGAGGCATCCATGTCGAGCACCGGCAGCGCATTGAGCTTGCCGTCGTGCTTCTTGATGCGTGCGGCGTAAAGATCGAGCAATTCGAGCGCGCCTATCTTCTTCGCCTTGAGAGCGCGGATGAGGCGCGTGGCCGACCAGAATGCGATGTCCATTTCAGTTTTCCCCGGGTTCGTCAGTGCTGTCGTTGGCCGATTCCACGCCGGCGCCAAGCAACCTCTGCGCCTGCGCTTCGGGCACGCCTTCCACGTCCTTCAATTTCCTTGAAATCTGGCGAGTTCGCACTTCCGCCGTGTCGATGGTGTCGGCTGCTTTCTGGATCTGCTCGCGGGTCTTGGCGAGAACATCGCCGAACTTGCCGAACTCGGTCTTCACCGCACCGAGGACCTGCCAGACCTCCGAGGAGCGTTTCTCGATCGCGAGCGTGCGGAAACCCATCTGCAAACTGTTCAGCAGCGCAGTGAGCGTGGTCGGTCCCGCAATCGTCACGCGATAGTCGCGCTGCAGGAGATCCGAGAGCCCTGGGCGCCGGAGGGCCTCGGCATAGAGGCCTTCGGTCGGCAGGAACAGCAGCGCGAAGTCGGTGGTGTGCGGCGCCTCGATGTACTTGTCGCGGATCGACTTGGCTTCGAGCTTGAGGCGGGTTTCGATGGCTTTCGACGCAGTGTCCATGCCTGCGATATCGCCCGCGTCCTGCGCTGCAAGCAGGCGGTCGTAGTCTTCGACCGGGAACTTGGAATCGATCGGCAGCCAGACCTGGCCTTCGCCCTGCCGGCCCGGAAGGCGGATCGCGATCTCGACTCTCTCTCCCGAGCCGGGCCGCGTTTCAATGTTCTTGCCGTACTGCTCCTTGGTCAGGATCTGGTCGAGCAGATTCTCCAGCTGGACTTCGCCCCAGGTGCCGCGCGTCTTCACGTTGGTCAGCACGCGCTTGAGGTCGCCCACGCCCGCCGCCAGAGACTGCATCTCGCCGAGGCCCGCGTGCACCTTGTTGAGCTGGTCGCTCACGGTCTTGAAGGCTTCGCCGAGCCGCTGCTCCAGCGTGGCGTGCAGCTTTTCGTCCACTGTGGCCCGCATCTTCTCGAGCTTCTCGGCGTTGTCCTTCTGGATCGATTCGAGCCGCGACTCGATCAGCACGCGCATTTCTACCAGGCGTTTGTCGCTCGCCTCCTGGATCGTGCCCAGTTGCTGGTTGAGCGATTCGGAGAAGCGTTTCAGCGTGCCGGCGCTCTCCTCGCGGCCCATGCGCGCGTCTTCCTTGGCTTCGCCGAGCTTCTTGTCCACCGTCTCGCGCAGGTCGGCGAGGCGCTTTTCGTTGGTCGCGGTGAGTTGGGTGAGTTCGCGCGAGAACGTGTCGATCTGGTTGTTCTGCACGGTGGCGATCGAGGTCATCTGCGTGCCCACTTGCTGCGAGAGGCGCGTGACGCTCTCGGAGAGCTCGCCGCGCAGTTCGCGCGAGGCGGATTGGGACTCGGCCCGGTTGCGCTCGAACTCCTCGCGCAGAAGCTTTTCCTGCGCCTTCTCGCGCCCGTCGTCGGCGCTGACGGCCCGCAGAACCAGTGCGCCGACCGCCAGCGCGGCAAGCGCCGCGGCCAACGCCAACCAGGGCAGGACTTCGTTCATCCGCTATTGTAGCGCCCACCCGCCGGGCGGCGAGCAGCGCTTTGAAGTATACCGGTTCTAATATCTAAACTGTCCTAAGAGCCGCTCTGCTGTTAGCTCTACGAAAATAAATGTTCGTAAATAAACCCTTCCATCTACGCAAGCGAAGTCGAAGTAAATGGTGTCAGAGTCCTATTTCCGCGAAGACCGAGCAACGCTCTCGGACTGCATGGAAATGGGACTCTGACACCATTTATTTTCTCCGCCGAGCTGCTCGTAGGGGGGTGGCTCAGGCTGGCGCTCCGAACAGCATGCCGACCCCCGCTGTGATCGCCATTGCCAGCGCGCCCCAGAAAGTGACGCGCAGCGCCGCAGTCGCCACAGGCGCGCCGCCTACTTTCGCCGCGGTGCCGCCGAGGACCGCGAGGAACACCAACGAAGTTGCCGACACCACACCGATGAGCATGCCGCCGGGCGCCACGCAGGCCGCAAGCAACGGCATCGCAGCGCCCGCGGCGAAGCTTGCGGCCGAAGTCCAGGCCGCCTGGAGGGGACGCGCGCTGAGGACTTCGGACAGGCCAAGCTCGTCGCGCGCATGGGCCCCCAATGCATCGTGCACCATGAGTTGCTCGGCCACCTGCCTGGCAAGCGCGGGTTCGAGCCCGCGCTGCTCGTAGATCGCCGTGAGTTCCTTGTGCTCGCCTTCGCTGTCGGTCTCGAGTTCGCGCTTTTCGAGCGTAAGCGCCGCCTGCTCGGAATCAGCCTGCGAGCGCACCGACACATACTCCCCCGCCGCCATCGACATGGCGCCAGCGACCAGTCCGGCCACGCCCGCCACCATGATGTCGCCGTGCGAAGCGTTCGCGGCCGCCACGCCGAGCACGAGGCTCGCAGTGGACACGATGCCGTCGTTGGCACCCAGCACCGCGGCGCGCAGCCAGCCGATGCTGCCGGTGCGATGCCTTTCCCGGTGGCGCGCGTACATCGGCTAGCCCTCCCGCAAAGTGAGCGCCGGCGACGCGCTCAGCACCTTGCGGGCCGAGAGCCACGCATTGAGCGACAGCAGCGCGATGCCCGTCAGCGGCCCGTAGATCCACAGCCCGAAGTTCATCGGAAGGTCCAGCTGGAACACGCGTTGCGCGAGCAGCGTACTGATCGCAGCCGCAGCGCAAGTGGCGAGCACGCCGGCCACGGCCCCCATGACGAGGAACTCCGCGCGCTGGCTGCCCGAGACCTGCGCGGCCGAGGCGCCGAACGCACGCATGATCGCCGCCTCGCGACGGCGTTCGTCCTCAGTAGCCACCAGCGCCG
Source organism: Betaproteobacteria bacterium (assembly GCA_947482825.1). GTDB lineage: Bacteria > Pseudomonadota > Gammaproteobacteria > Burkholderiales > SG8-39 > SZAS-79. The sequence goes on from CANKMT010000011.1 coordinate 42,820, forward strand.
AATAGAGCACCAGCAACCCCGCCCCGAGCGCGAACAGGAACACGAACTGCACCGCGAGGATCACCTGGTCGATGATGCCCTGCGCCTGCCGGAGCGCGGCGCTGACATCCACGACCGTGACGTTCGGGAACCGGGCCACCATGCGGTCGAGCAGCGGCTCTGTGCCGGGCTCGAGGCGAAAGGCGGTGATGTAGCTGGTCGGCGCCTTCTCCAGCACCCAGGGCGGAGTGACGACGAAGAAATTCACCTTCATCGAATCCCACCGCAACTTGCGCAGCGACGTGATGCGCGCAGTGAAGGGTTCACCGCCCGCGCTGTAGGTCAGCACGTCCCACATTTTGAGGCCGAGCGTCTTCGCGATGCCTTCTTCGACCGAGGCCTCGGCTTCCTTGCGGCTCTTCGGGTCGAACCAGCGTCCGGCGGAAACCTCGTTGTGGGTGGGCAGAGCTTCCATGAACGAGAGGTTGAACTCGCGCTCCACCAGGCGCTTGGCCCGTTCGTCCGGGTGGTCCTTTTCGCTCACCGCCTTGCCGTTGACCGCGGTGAGCCTGCCGCGAACCATCGGGTAGACCTCCGGCAGGGACGCGTTCTCCGCGCGAAAGAAATCCTTGAGCGGCTCGAGCTGCTCGGGCTGGATGCCGATCACGAAGCGGTTCGACGCGTCTGGCGGCGAAGCCTGCCGCCAAGCGTTGATGAGGTCCGAGCGCGTGATCGTGAGGAGCAGGATGGCCGACAGCCCGAGCGCGAGGCTCGCCACCTGCAGCGCGTTCGAGCGCGAATGGCGGCGCAGGTTCGCGAGACCGTAGCGCACGGCCGCATTGCGCGCCCCGAAAAACCGCATCGATGCCGAGGAACTGGCCGCCCGGAGCAGGCCCCAGGCCAGGCCGATGAAGAGCACCACTGCGGCGCTGAATCCGCCGACGACCGTCATCCCGAGCTTGAGGTCGCCCGCCTGCCAGAGTAGCAACGCCACCAGCGTGCCGAACCCAAGCACATAGGCGACCACTGCGCTGCCCTTGGTCGCGCCCGACTCCCGGCGGATCACACGGACCGCAGGCACGTCCTTTAGCTGCAACAGAGGCGGGAGCGCGAACCCCAGCAACAGCGTGAGTCCTACAAGAGCCCCCTGCACAGCGGGAACCACGGTGGGCTGCGGCAGTTCGGCCTGGATGATGCTCGCCAACCAGTGGGCGATGAGTTCCTGTGCGGCGAAACCCGCTGCGCAACCCACCGCGCAGGCGGCGACCCCCAGCACGAGGAACTCGGCGCCGTAGAGCGAAAGGATCTTGCCCTGGGTGGCGCCCATGCAGCGCATGACCGCGCAGCCGTCGAGGTGCCGCTCCACGAAGCGGCGCGTGGCGAGCGCTATGGCGACCCCTGCAAGGATGGCGGCCAGCAGCGCAGTCAGCCCGAGGAAACTCTGCGCCCGGTCGAGCGACGCGCGGATCTCGGGCCTCGCGTTTTCGAGGTTTTCGATGCGCTGGCCGCGTTCCAGGCGCGGGCGCGCCCAGGCCTCGTAGGCATCGACTTCCTTGCGCTCGCCGGCCGCGAGCAGCTGGTAGGTGACGCGGCTCCCCGTCTGGATCAGGCCGGTGGCCGCCACGTCGGCGGCGTTCATCATCAGTCGTGGCGCGATGTTGAAGAAGTTCGCGCCTCGATCGGGTTCGAGCGTAAGCACCGCGGCCACCGTGAGTTCCGCATTGCCCAGGCGCACCTTGTCCCCGGGATTCACCGCCAGCGCGGACGTCAGGCGCTCGTCGAGCCACGCCGTGCCAGGCTGCGGCCCGCCCGCGACAGCGGCATCGGGCGCATTCAGGCGCGGCGCGACGCGCAGCTTGCCGCGCAAGGGGTAGGCGCCGCTCACGGCCTTGACGCCGGCGAGCAGGCTTTTCGCGCCGTCCCCGCTTCCGGACTGCGCCATGCTGATGAAATTCGTGCTCTGCGCCACCGCCAGGCCACGGCGCGCGATCTCCGCGGACATCGCCTCCTTCCACGGCTGGTCGCCCAGCAGCAGCAGGTCGCCGCCGAGCAGCTGGTGCGCCTCGCGGCCGAGGCCCTGGCGCACGCGATCGGCGAAGAACGAGACGCTGGTTACGCTTCCCACGGCGATCACCAGCGCGAGCGCGAGCACGCGAAGTTCGCCTGCGCGCCAGTCGCGCGCGAGCATTCGCATGGCCAGACCCGTCATGGGACGATCTTGCCGCCCGCGAGGCGCACAATGCGACCGCAGCGCTGAGCGAGCTGCTCGTCGTGCGTGACCATTACCAGCGTCGTGCCGGCCTGCGCGTTGAGCTCGAACATGAGCTTGATCACCGCCTCGCCCGCCGCGGCATCGAGACTGCCGGTGGGCTCGTCGGCCATCAGCAGCTTGGGCTGCACGACGAAGGCGCGCGCGAGGGCCACGCGCTGCTGCTCGCCGCCGGAAAGGTGCTTGGGATAATGCCCGAGGCGCTCGCCCAGCCCTACCCGCTCGAGCATTGCGGCAGCCGCCGCGCGCGCATCGGGCCGCCCGGCAAGCTCGAGCGGCAGCATCACGTTCTCCAATGCGCTGAGCGCCGGCAGCAGCTGGAAGGACTGGAACACGAACCCGACCGCGCGGCCGCGCAACTGCGCGCGCGCGTCCTCGTCGAGCGCGAAGACGTCTTCGTTGTCGAGCTGAACCGAACCCACGGTCGGCGTGTCCAAGCCTGCGAGGATTGCTAGCAGGGTGGATTTCCCCGAGCCCGAGGCGCCGACGATTGCGACCGCCTCGCCGGATGTGACCGAAAGGTCGATTTCTTGCAGAATGACGAGGTCGTTGATGCCGCTTTTGACCGTCTTCCCGATACCCTGAGCCGAAAGGAGCGCTGCCTGCGCCGTCATGTCACTCACGTTTGCACGACTGTTCATGGCGATCTTTGCGGTCCTGGTGGTTGCACTCGCGCCGGGTGTCTCGGCCGTTGCCGCTACTGCGGCGCGATCTGGAACGATCCTCGTCTATGGCGACAGCCTCTCGGCGGCGTACGGCATTTCCCAGGACCAGGGGTGGGTGAGGTTGCTAGAGGCTCGCCTGAAGAGCGAGAAGCGCAATTATAGCGTCGCGAACGCGAGCATCAGCGGCGAAACCACGAGCGGCGGTCTGTCGCGCATGAAGCAAGTGCTGGAAAGGCACAAGCCGGCGATCACGGTGATCGAGCTCGGCGCCAACGACGGCCTGCGCGGGCTTTCAGTGGGCGAGATGCGCAAGAACCTGGAGGCCATGATCGCGCAGGCGCGCGCGGCAGGCTCGCGGGTGGTCCTCGTGGGCCTCAAGCTGCCGCCCAACTATGGTGCGGACTACAACCGGGCGTTTGAAGCAGCGTTCACCGACCTCGCCAAGGTACACAAGACGGGCCTGGTGCCCTTCCTCTTCGAGGGCTTTGCCGAAAAGCGCGAGTACTACCTGCCCGACAACATCCACCCCACGGCAGCGGCCCAGCCTATCCTGCTCGAGAATGTCTGGAAGGCGCTGAAGCCGATGCTGAAGTAGAACGAACGGAAAAGAGCAGCGACTGGCGCCGCGACGCACCGTGCTGGAGCGAGGGTAAAATCGGCCCGCACCCGCCAATCCAGTGAAACCCGCACCCAAACCCCTCGTCGCGATATCGGCCGAAGCGCTCGCCGCCTTCGACGCGATCATCGACGTGCGCTCGCCCGCCGAATACGCAGAGGACCATGTGCCGGGCGCAATCTCGGCGCCAGTGCTCGACAACGAGGAGCGTGCCCGGGTCGGCACGTTGTACAAGCAGGTCTCGCCTTTCGACGCGAAGAAGCTCGGCGCGGCGCTGGTGTCGAAGAATATCGCGCGCCATATCGAAACCGTTTTCGCCCCGATGCCGCGGCAATGGAAGCCGCTCGTTTATTGCTGGCGCGGAGGCAAGCGCTCGGGCGCGATGGCCCACGTGCTGCGCGAGATTGGCTGGGACGCGTGGAGCATCGAAGGCGGCTACAAGGCCTACCGCCGGTTCCTGATCGACGCGCTGGCCACCCTGCCCGGCCACTACACCTACCGCGTGATCCACGGCACGACCGGCAGCGGCAAGAGCCGCCTGCTTCGCGCCCTCAACGCCGCGGGCGCGCAGGTGCTCGACCTCGAAGACCTCGCGGCGCACCGCGGCTCGGTCCTAGGCAATTTTCCCGACCGGTCGCAGCCGGCGCAGAAGATGTTCGAGACGCTGGTGTGGGACACGCTGCGCCGATTCGATGCGGGAAAGCCGGTGTTCGTCGAGGGCGAGTCGAAAAAGATCGGCCAGCTCCAGGTGCCCGAGGCGCTCATGTTCGCGATGCGCGCAAGCGAGTGCGTGGTGCTCGAAGCGAGCCGCGAGACTCGCATCGCGTTGTTGTCCGACGAGTACCAGCACTTCTTTGCCGCGCCTGCGGGCCTCTACGCTCAGCTCGATTGCCTGCATGGGCTGTACGGCACGAAAGTGATCGACGACTGGAAATCGCTGGCGGGGCGAGGCCAATGGGACGAGTTGGTAGGCGCCCTGCTCGACGAACACTACGACCCGGCCTATCGCCGCTCTGCGCTGCGCAATTTTTCTCGGATGCCAAAAGCCGGAACGCTCAGGCTCGATTCACCCTCGGACGAAGCCTTTGCTTCGCTGGCGCGCAGCTTGCTCGACGCGAGGCAACTCGAAGCAGCCTGAAGGGAATGGCGCACACGAAGAAGGACTTGAAACAATGACCGACAAGAAAGCAGTGCTGGTGGTGGGCGCAGGGGATGCAACCGGTGGCGCCATTGCGCGCCGTTTCGCGCGCGAGGGCTACATCGCCTGCGTGACACGCCGCACCGCGGACAAGCTCGCACCGCTGGTGGCGCAGATCGAGGCCGCCGGTGGCAAGGCCGTGCCTTTCGGCTCGGACGCACGCAAGGAAGAAGAGGTCATCAAGCTCGTCGCCCAGATCGAAAAGGAGATCGCGCCGATCGAAGTGGCCGTGTTCAACGTCGGCGGCAACGTGCGCTTCGGCATCACCGAGACCACGACACGCGTCTACACCAAGGTCTGGGAAATGGCAGCGCTGGCCGGCTTCCTGATGGGCCGCGAGGTCGCCAAGGTCATGTTGCCGCGCGAGCGCGGCTCGATCTTCTTCACCGGCGCGACGGCCAGCCTGCGCGGGCGCGACGGGTTTGCCGCGTTCGCGGGCGCCAAGCATGCGTTGCGGGCCCTCGCCCAGAGCATGGCGCGCGAGCTCGGACCCAAGGGCATCCACGTGGCCCACCTCGTGATCGACGGCGCGATCGACACGGCCTTCATCCGCGAGACGTTCCCCGAACGTTACAAGCTGAAGGAACGCGAAGGCATCCTCGACCCGGACTCGATCGCAGAAGCGTATTGGCAGCTTCACGTGCAGAAAAGGAACGCCTGGACGCACGAGCTGGACCTGCGGCCCTGGCTGGAGGCGTGGTGATGGCAAACGCAAAGACGGTTGAGTTCTGGTTCGATTTCGGCAGCCCGGCGAGCTACCTCGCGTGGTTCCAGCTGCCCAAGGTCGCCGCATCGCGCGGCGCCTCGATCGACTGGCGGCCGATGCTGCTCGGCGGCGTATTCCAGGCCACCAGCAACCGCAGCCCGGTCGAGATCCCCGCCAAGGGCCGCTGGATGCTTGGCGACCTGCCGCGCTGGGCCGCGCGCTACGGCGCGCCCTACAAACGCAATCCCCACTTCCCGATCAACACGCTTACCCTCATGCGCGGCGCGGTCGGCCTGCAACTGAGGAACGACCCGCGCTTCCTGAAATACGTCGGGACGATCTTTCGGGCGATGTGGGAAGAGGAACGCAACATGGGCGACCCGGCCGTCGTGGGGGCGACGCTCGCCGGCGCCGGGTTCGATCCCGCCGAATTCATGGCGCTGGTCGGTGACCCCGCGGTCAAGGATCGGCTGAAGGCCGTCACGCAGGAAGCCGTCGAGCGCGGGGTTTTCGGCGCACCGGCAATGTTCATCGACGGGCAGATGCATTTCGGGCAGGACCGGATCGAATTCGTGGCCGACCGGATGGCGGCGAATGCGGACGAGGCCACTGCGGCCTGCATGGACACGCTCGACCGCTTCATGGCGGGGCTCAATGCCTACGATGCGGCGGCGATGGACGCAGCGATGCATTTCCCGCACGTTCGGATTGCGGGCGGCACCGTCAAGGTCTACGAGAAGCCGGGGTCGAACCCGATGGACCTCTTCGACAAGCTCAGGAAGGAAGACAACTGGGCGCGCAGCGAATGGAACGAGCGCAAGGTCGTCCAGAGAAGCGAGTCCAAGGTCCACATGGCGCTCACCTACACGCGCTATCGCGCCGAAGGCAGCGTGCTCGGGGTGTACGAATCGCTCTGCGTGCTCACGCTGAAAGCTGGCCGCTGGGGCATCCAGGCGCGTTCCAGCTTCGGGCCGTGAACGCATGGCCCTGAAAATCTTTATCTTTACTTTTCGTAGACCTAATATTTAAGTGGATCTCAGGTCAGTTGTTTTTCCTGATCTGGAAATTATTCATTGAGGACGATCGGTTCCAGCGCATCGCCCTGGGCCAGGACACGCCCGATGATTGCGGCCCGGCCGTAGCCCAGTGCTCGCAATTCGGCGATGCATTCGCCAGCCCGCGACGCGGGAATCCCGGCCAGAAGACCGCCGGCCGTCTGGGGGTCGAACACCAGCGCATAGCGCGGATGGTTGACCATCGCCTCCTGGTTCCTGAGCGCGCGTCGCAGGCGCACGTTGGCGGGCTGGAGCGAGCTCAGGATGCCCGCCTTCACGGTTTCCTCGGCGCCTTCGAGCACGGGCAGCGCGGAAAGATCGATCTCGGCATCCACGCCCGAGGCGCGCGTCATCTCCACGAGGTGCCCCAACAAACCGAAGCCGGTGAGGTCGGTGCAGGCCGAAGCGCCGTGGTCGATCAGGCAACGCGCGCCCAAACGGTTCGAGTGGCACATCGAATGGAGCGCCGCGTCGATCCAGCGGCCGCGCGCCTTCAGCTTCGCGTGCGCGGCGAAGAGCGTGCCGGTGCCGATCGGCTTGGTGAGGATCAATGCGTCGCCCGGTTGCAGGCCGCCTTTCTTCATGACGGCCGCGAGCCCCTCGTCGATGAGGCCATTGACCGCGAAGCCCAGCGCGAGCTCGGCGCCCTCGCCCGTGTGCCCGCCGACGAGCGCGCAACCGGCCTCGTTAAGCACTTCGATCGCGCCGGTCATCATCTGGGTCAGAACATCTTCGACCTTGGATTCAAGCCCCGGCGGCACGGTCACCACAGCCGTAGCCGACTGGGCCTCGGCCCCCATCGCGAAGATGTCGCCCAACGCGTGGTTGGCCGCGACCTTGCCGAACACGTAGGGGTCGTCGACGAAAGCGCGAAAGAAATCGACGCTGTGCACCAGCGCCTTGCCTGGCGGAACACGCATGACCGCAGCGTCGTCCGGCGACTTCAGCCCGATCAGGACGTCGTCGCGTTCAATCGGGTTCAGCCCACCGAGCGCCCGGGTAAGCACGCTCGCGCCGACCTTGGCGCCGCAGCCGCCACAGCGCATCGCAATTGCCGAGATCGCCTGCGCGGCCTCTTCGCCCTCCAGCTTTACAGTGGTCGCCGCGAAAGGGCGCGGGGCCGATTCGTCCATGGCCGGCAGGTCGGTGAATTTCTCCATGAAACGCCGGTCGACCCAGTCCTTCCAGGCCCAGACCCAGTCGCCTTCGGCGTGCAGCGCGCCTCGTGACGCGATTGCATGTTTGTCGCCGGTGCTGATGAGGGCCAGCCAGCCCTTCTGCGGGCGGTAGGGCTCCAGCGGCCGGCTCTCCACTGCGCGTCGCAGGTTTTCCGCAAGCGGGGGGCCCTGGCGGACCGCGAACACGCCGGCCTTCTCACGCGGGTGATCTACCATGTTCGCGATGTCGCCGGCGGCAAAGACATCCGGGTCGGTCTCGGTCTGCAACGTGTCGGTGACCCGAATGAAGCCCGCATCGTCCAAAGCGAGGCCGGTCCCGCTCAGCCAGTCCGCGCCGGAGGCGCGCGTGACCCAGACGATTTCGTCGGCATCTACAGATTCGCCGCGCGGCATGTGCAGGCGCCCGGCCTCGACGACCTGGACGGGCGAATTGAGGTGGATCTCCACGCCGCGCTCTTTCAGGACGCGCAGGAATTTCGCGCGCACTGCGGCATTGTGGGTGGGCAGGATCTCGTTGCCTGCATCGATCAAATGGAATTTCGGCGCCTCGGACTCGCGTCCGAGCAAGCGCAGCTCGTTGTGAAGGCGGAACTGCATTGCAAGCGTGAGTTCGACGCCGCCCGCACCGGCGCCTACCACACCTATCGACCGCGCGCCCCGGGACCCGAGAACACGGTCGAGCAATGCGAGCCAGCGATCGTTGAAAGCATGGATCGGCTTGACCGGCACCGCATGCTCCGCCGCGCCCGGCACGTTGCCGAGCATTGGCGCTGAACCGATGTTGATCGAAAGCTTGTCGTAGGCGACCGGCGGACGGTGGCGGCAGAGCACCTTGCGCGCGGCGCGGTCGATGCCGATCGCTTCGTCGCTGTAGAACCGGGCGCCGGCGAATCCCGCGAGGCGCCGCAAGTCGATGTGGACTTCGTCGTAGGCGTAGTGGCCGGCGACATAGCCCGGCAGCATCCCGGAATACGGCGTGTGCGTATCGCGGCAGATCACGGTGAGGCGAACGCCGGGCATGGGCCGCATGCCGAATCGGCGCAGCACGCCGACATGGCTGTGCCCGCCGCCGACCAGCACGATGTCCCTCAGCACGGGTTGAGCCGTCTGCATCTATACCCTCGCCATTGCTGTGCCTTCCCCCGCTTCTACCGCGCGACTTCGGTCAGTCGGCTTCCTCGATCCACAGCATCTGGATGGCCTCGAGGATCTTCTCGCCCGACTTGTCCGGGGCGTCGTCGAAGCCCGGCAACTCGGTGACCCAACGGTGCAGGTCGGTGAAGCGGATGTACTGCGGGTCGACGTCCGGGTGGGCATCGATCAAGGCGATGGCGATGTCTCGCGAGTCGGTCCACTTCATGAGTGAAGCTCCCGGGCGTGGTTGATGGTGTATTTCGGGATCTCGATCGTGAGATCCGCGCCCGCCACGAGGGCCTGGCACGATAGCCGCGACTGCGCCTCCAGCCCCCAGGCCTTGTCGAGCATGTCCTCTTCCTCTTCGGTGGCTTCGGCGAGGGACTCCCCGCCCGTACGCACGACGACGTGGCAGGTCGTGCAGGCGCAGGATTTTTCGCAGGCGTGCTCGATCCCGATGCCGTTGGCGAGCAACGCGTCGCAGATCGACACGCCTTTTGTCGTCTCGATCACGGCCCCTTTCGGGCACAGGTCCGAGTGGGGGAGTACGGTGAGCTTGGTCATAGCTTGAGGTTGGCGATCTTCTGGCCGGTGAGCGCGTTGCGAACGCTGCGGTCCATGCGGCGCGCGGCGAATTCCTCGGTCACGCGGTTGAGCGCTTCGGAGGACGACTTGATCACCCTGTGTTCCTTGCCGGTGACCGCCTTGGCGAGCGCTTCGACCCGGCAGTCGATGTCGGTACGCTCGTGGGCCGAGAGCAGCGCCGCATCCGCAGCCAGTGCCGCCCGCACGGCTTCGAGCAACCTTTCGGCCTCCACCCGCGCTTCCCGCAACGCGCGCGCCTGCATGTCGTCGCGCGCGTGCTCGAACGAGTCCTTGAGCATTCGGGAGATGTCCTCGTCGGCCAGGCCGTAGGAAGGCTTGACCACGACAGAGGCTTCGACGCCGGTGGTAGCCTCCTTCGCGCTCACTGAAAGCAGGCCGTCGGCGTCGACCTGAAACGCAACACGGATGCGCGCGGCGCCTGCAACCATCGGCGGGATGCCGTGCAGCTCGAAGCGGGCCAGCGACCGGCAGTCCGAAACGAGCTCGCGCTCACCCTGCACCACGTGGAAGCTCATCGCCGACTGGCCGTCCTTGAAAGTGGTGAACTCCTGTGCCCGCGCCACGGGAATCGTCGAATTGCGCGGCACTATCCTCTCGACCAGCCCGCCCATGGTCTCCATGCCAAGGGACAGCGGGATCACGTCGAGCAGCAGCCAGTCCTCGCCGGATGTCTTGTTGCCGGCGAGCACGTTGGCCTGCATTGCGGCGCCGAGGGCAACGACCTTGTCCGGATCGAGATTGTTCAGGGGATCGCGCTTGAAGAACTCGGCGGCGGCGCGCTGGATTTGCGGCATGCGCGTGGATCCGCCGACCATCACCACACCCTTGACGTCCTCCACCGCGAGGCCGGCGTCGCGCAGCGCCTTGCGCGTCGGCCCGAGCGTCTTGGCCACCAGGGTCTGCGTAATGGCCGCGAAGATCTCGGTCGTGCGTGTCGCCTCGACCACATCGCCTGAGCCCAGCCGCGCGGTGATGCGCGCTGTGCCATGCAGGGTGATCGCCTCCTTGGCCTCGCGCGCCTTGGTCAGCAACAGGCGCGTGTCCCCGGCCGAAAGCGGCGGGAGCTTGGCCTGCTCGAGGATCCAGCAGAACACGCGATGATCGAAATCGTCGCCGCCGAGCGCGGCATCGCCATTAGTGGCCAGCACTTCGAACACGCCCTTCGAAAGGCGGAGGATCGATATGTCGAACGTGCCGCCGCCGAGGTCGAACACTGCGTAGACGCCCTCGGACGAATTGTCCAGGCCATACGCGATGGCGGCCGCGGTCGGCTCGTTCAGCAGGCGCAGCACGTTGAGGCCGGCGAGCCGCGCGGCATCCTTGGTCGCCTGGCGCTGCGCATCATCGAAATAGGCCGGCACCGTGATCACCGCGCCGGTGAGTTCGCCGCCGAGCGATGCCGTGGCACGCGCGGCAAGCACCTTGAGCACCTCCGCGGAGACTTCCACCGGACTTTTCACGCCTGCGGCGGTGCGCAGTTGCACCATGCCAGGCGCATCGATGAAATCGTAAGGCGCGTTTTCTATGTTGGCCACGTCCTTGAGCCCGCGCCCCATGAAGCGCTTGGCCGAAAGGATCGTGTTCTTGGGATCCGCGGATTGCTCGTCCTGCGCCGCGTAGCCGGTTTCGGCATGGCCGCCGGGGAAGTAACGCACCACCGAAGGCAGCAGCGCGCGGCCCTGCTCGTCGGGCAGGCAAACGGCCGCGCCGCTGCGCACCGTGGCCACGAGCGAGTTCGTCGTCCCCAGGTCGATGCCCACCGCAAGCCGGTGCTCATGCGGCGCGGTGGACTCGCCGGGCTCGGAGATTTGGAGCAACGCCATCAGCGTTCCTTAGTCGTCGCCATCAGCGTTCCTTAGTCGTCGCCATCAGCGTTCATGGATCGTCGCCACGGCCTACTCGTCCAGCGCTTGGTACGCGCCGCCGACTTCCTCGCCGAAACGGGACAGGAACTGCAGTTCACGCAGCAGCCCGACTGCGCCGGGCAGGTCCTTCTCGGCATCGATCTTGGCGGCGAGCAATGTTTCGAGCCGATGGCGGTCGCGCGCCAACTGCGTGGAAAGCGCGTCGAGGGAAGCTGCGTCCTTAGCGTCCTCGAGCGACTCGCGCAGTTCGAGTTGCCGCATGAGGAAGGCAGGCGGCATGGCGGTATTCGTTTCGAAGCCCACATCGAGACCCGCCCGCTCGAGCAGGTACTTGGCGCGCAGCACCGGGTCCTTCAGCGTGCGGTAGGCCTCGTTCACGCGCGTGGTCCACTGCATCGAGGCGCGTTTTTCCGCTGCGCCCGAATTCACGAAACGGTCCGGGTGAATGCGCGCCTGGATTTCGCGATAGGAACGCTCGAGGGCCACTGCGTCCAGCACGTAGGCGCTGGGCAGGCCGAAGAGCGAGAAGTGATCCTGCGCGATGTTGAGCGTCATATGAATGAAAAAGGGGCTTGCGCCCCCTGTGCCACCGAGTTGCACTGACCTCCCACGCGCCTCCGCAGGCGTATGCCGCCTGTCGGCAGGTCACGCGAGGGTCGTGCAATCGTTATATTAACCCGCGGAACGCCCCTAGATGTTGAAACTCTCGCCGCAACCGCACTCGTCCTTCACGTTCGGGTTCCTGAACTTGAATCCCTCGTTGAGGCCTTCGCGCGTGTAGTCCAGTTCGGTGCCGTCGATGTACGGCAAGCTCTTGGGATCGACGAGCACCTTGACGCCATGGCTGTCGAATGCGACATCGTCGGGGTTGACCGCGTCCGCGAATTCGAGCTTGTAAGCCATGCCGGAGCAGCCGGTGGTCCGCACGCCCAGGCGCAAGCCCACGCCCTTGCCCCGCTTGGACAGGTAGCCGCTGACGTGATCCGCGGCCTTCTCAGTGAGAGTGATTGCCATGTATTCAGCCTTCCGCTTCTCGATTAACCGTGTGCAACCTGCTTCTCGGGCGCGCCCGGAAGCTCGTTCGCGTGCTTCTGCTTGTAATCCGCCACCGCAGCCTTGATTGCGTCTTCGGCGAGGATCGAGCAGTGGATCTTTACCGGAGGCAGCGCGAGTTCGGCTGCGATCTGCGTGTTCTTGATGCCTATCGCCTCGTCGAGCGTCTTGCCCTTGACCCACTCGGTGACGAGCGAAGACGAAGCGATCGCCGAGCCGCAGCCGTAGGTCTTGAAGCGCGCGTCCTCGATCGTGCCGTCCTTGGCGACCTTGATCTGCAGCTTCATCACGTCGCCGCACGCGGGGGCCCCGACCATGCCGGTGCCGACCGAGTCGTCGCCCTTTTCGAACGAACCGACGTTGCGGGGATTCTCGTAGTGGTCGATTACTTTGTCGCTGTATGCCATTTTGTTCTCCAGTGCCGGGGCCGCCGGCTTGAAACCGTATTGCTGATGCCGCCTGTGACTTTATCGCCGTTCGATGATCTCCTCATTTCGAGAATCCGAGGTTTGCGCGTTCGCGCAAACCGGGGGATTCTCGAAATGAGGAGACCGGGGAATTCAAATTCGGCAAGTCGCCAATCCTTGCCAGTGATCCTAATGCGCCGCCCACTGCACCGTATTCAGGTCAACGCCATCCTTGTACATCTCCCACAGCGGCGACAATTCGCGCAGCTTTGCCACCTTGGTCTTGAGCAGGTTCACCGCGAAATCGACTTCTTCGACGGTGGTGAACTTGCCAAGGGTGAAGCGGATCGAGGAGTGCGCGAGTTCATCCGACCGGCCAAGCGCGCGCAACACGTAGGACGGTTCCAGCGAGGCCGACGTGCAGGCCGAGCCCGAGGACACCGCGATGTCCTTGATCGCCATGATGAGCGATTCACCCTCGACGTAATTGAAGCTTACGTTGAGGTTGCCGGGAATTCGCCGCTCCAGGTCGCCGTTGAGGACGACCGCTTCCATGTCCGACAGTCCCGCCCACAGGCGATCGCGCAGCATGCGGATGCGCTCGTTGTCGCTTGCCATCTCGGCTCGGGCTAACCGCGCAGCCTCGCCCATCCCGACGATCTGGTGCGTGGCCAGCGTGCCGGAGCGGAATCCGCGCTCGTGGCCGCCGCCATGGATCTGCGCCTCGATCCTCACGCGCGGCTTGCGCCTTATGTACAGTGCGCCGATGCCCTTGGGGCCGTACATCTTGTGCGCCGTGATCGTGAGGAGGTCGACCTTGAGTGTGGCGAGGTCGATTTGGATCTTGCCTGCCGCCTGCACCGCGTCGCAGTGGAGAATGATGCCCTTGGCGCGGCAGATCTCGCCCAGTTCCGCGATCGGCTGGATCACGCCGATCTCGTTGTTCACCATCATGATCGACGCGAGGATCGTGTCCGGCCGGATCGCCGCCTTGAATTTCTCAATATCGACCAAGCCGTTTTCCTCGACCTCGAGGTAGGTGCACTCGAAGCCCTGGCGCTCCAGCTCCCTCATCGTGTCGAGCGTGGCCTTGTGCTCGGTCTTCTGGGTGATGAGGTGCTTGCCCTTGGTCTTGTAGAACTGCGCGGCGCCCTTGATCGCGAGGTTGTTGCCTTCGGTGGCGCCCGAGGTCCAGACGATTTCCCTGGGGTCGGCGTTAAGCAGCGCCGCCACATAGCCGCGGGCCTCCTCGACCGCCTCCTCGGTCTTCCAGCCATAGGCGTGCGAACGCGACGCCGGGTTGCCGAAGTGCTCGGTGAGGTAGGGAATCATCTTTGTGGCCACGCGCGGATCGACGGGCGTGGTCGCTGAATAATCGAGGTAAATCGGGAATTTCATTGAGCGAATTCCTTAAGCCAGGGCTTCCGCGGCGGGCTTGGCCGACGGTCGCAGGTCCTTCAGCACGCTGGCGTCCTTGTTGCTGCGCTGGTGATCGACGAGGTCCTGGAGCGTGACCGAGCTGAGGTACTCGAACATCTTGGTGTTCAGCGTTGCCCACAAGTCGTGCGTCATGCAGCGCTTCTCGCCGTCGATGCAGTTTTCCTTGCCACCGCACTGGGTCGCGTCGAGCGGCTCGTCCACCGCAAGGATGATGGCGGCCACCGACATGTCGCGCATCGGCTGGGCGAGGTTGTACCCGCCCCCCGGCCCGCGCACGCTCGACACGAGCTTGTGACGGCGCAGTTTGCCGAAAAGCTGCTCGAGGTAGGAAAGCGAAATGTGCTGGCGCCCGCTGATAGCCGAAAGGGTGACCGGCCCGCCGTTCTGGCGCAGCGCCAAGTCCACCATAGCGGTGACCGCGAACCTGCCTTTAGTCGTGAGTCTCATAGTGTTCTTCCCGTATTTTTACCCGGCATCATCGATACCCGATCGAATTACTCAAGTATATCCTACCCGACTGAATTACTCAAGTATTATTTAACCCTTTTATTTGACGACCCGGAGGGGCTCATCGACCTTGGGGCGCTGGTCGAGTTCGCGCTCAAGGCGATCCAGTTTGGCGCGCAGGGCGTGGACGGTCTGGTCGAGTTCCTGCGAGTGTTCGACAAGGCTGCCAATGGCCTTTGCGTAAGGGTCGTCCTGGCCGCTGACCACCGCATAAGCCGCAAACTGGATCGCACCGGGCGCTTCGCCTTCGACCACGCGACCGGGAACCCCGACCACTGTCGCTCCAGCCGGAACTTCGCGCACCACGACCGCATTGGAGCCGATCTTGGCACCATCGCCGACGAAAATCGGCCCAAGCACCTTGGCGCCGGCGCCGATGACTACGCCCTTGCCCAGCGTCGGGTGGCGCTTGCCTGCGCTCCACGACGTGCCGCCAAGCGTCACGCCGTGATAGAGGGTGCAGTCGTCGCCGATCTCGGCGGTCTGGCCGATGACCACGCCCATGCCGTGGTCGATGAAGACCCGGCGCCCGATCGTCGCGCCGGGATGGATTTCGATGCCCGTGAGCCAACGGCCCAAGTGCGACACGAAGCGCCCAGCCCAGAGCAGGCGCAGATCCCATAGCGCCCTTGCCGCCCGGTGGATCCAGAGCGCGTGCATGCCGGGGTAGCACGTGAGCACTTCCCAAGCGTTGCGGGCGGCAGGATCGCGGTCGAAAACGGACCGGATATCTTCTTGGATTCGGGTAAACATTAGCCGATGGTAGGAATGCCTACCTGTTTAGTCAACTATTCGTCCGGAAGGTTCCGGCGCTTCAAAAGGGCTTTAAGCAAGCCTCTGATAATATTAACTTCTTCGCGCTCCACCCGGGCTCGGCCGAAGAGCCGTCGCACACGATCCCGGAGCCTCCCGGGGTTGGCTGGATCGAGAAATTCGCAGTCCAGCGCCGCTGCCTCGAGGTGGCCGTACAACCCTTCGAGGTCAGCGACCGTCGCCGCCGGCTCCGTGCGCGCATCAGTCATCGCACCGGAAGTCGCTGCCATGCGAAGTTCGTAAGCGACGACCTGGACCGCCTGCGCAAGGTTGATCGAGCTCCATGCCGGGTCGGTCGGAATGCGCACGTGCTGCTGGCATGCGAGCAACTCTTCATTGGTCAGACCCGAGGCCTCGTTGCCGAAAACAAAAGCGATCGGCCCGTCAAGGGCCCGTGCCGTTGCGGCCAAGGCGGCCTCCCGGACCGCCACAGTCTGCGGCCCCCACTCGCGCAGCCGGGCCGAGAGGGCATAGGCCGCTATGCAATCGCCGATCGCTTCGGGCAGCGAATCGCAGACACGGGCGCTCGCGAGCACGTCATCGGCGCCGCTCGCGAGCGCCGTCGCCTCCGGGTCGGGGAACCTTTTCGGGTTCACCAGCGTAAGCGCCGTGATCCCCATGTTCTTCATTGCGCGCGCCGCCGATCCGATGTTGCCGGGATGGCTGGTGCGGACGAGGACTATGCGGAGTCTGTCCAACGGGCTTGCGTGCATTGAATTCCAGGGCAATGGGAGCGGCGCGGGAGAAGGCGGAGCTTAGAATACGCCTCCGATCCCGTCTCCCAAGAAAATCCAATGCACCCGATGTTGAACACCGCCATCAAGGCGGCCCGGCGCGCCGGCGCGATCATCAACCGAGCGACGCTCGACGGCGGATTCGAGGTGCACACCAAGCGCGCCAACGATTTCGTGACCGAAGTCGACAGGGCGGCCGAAGCGGCCATCATCGGCATCGTGCGCCAGGCGTATCCGGACCACGCGATCCTCACGGAGGAGTCCGGCGAGAATTCCGGCGGCGCCAAGAACGAGTACACGTGGGTCATCGACCCGCTCGACGGCACCACCAACTTCATCCACGGCTTTCCGCAGTTTTGCGTGTCGATCGGAGTTCGGTTCCGTGGCCAGATCGCGCACGCCGTGGTGTACGACCCGGTCAAGAACGAACTCTTCACCGGCTCGAAGGGACGCGGCGCCTTCCTCAACGACCGGCGCATCCGGGTGACAAAATGCGCGCAATTGCGCGACGGCCTCATCGGCACGGGGTTCCCTTTCAAGGAGATGACCCGCATCGACCCCTACATGAAGCAGATGCGCAAGATGATGGAGTCCTGCGCGGGCGTCAGGCGCGCCGGCGCCGCCGCGCTCGACCTGTCCTACGTGGCCTGCGGCCGCCTCGACGGTTTCTGGGAGATGGGCCTGTCCAGGTGGGACATGGCGGCCGGATCGCTGTTGATCAAGGAAGCCGGCGGCCTCGTCGGCGGGCTCACCGGCGAGGCCGACTGGTATGAAACCGGCGACATCGTCGCGGCAACGCCCAGGGTCTTTCCGCAATTGCTCGCGGCCATCAAGTAGGCAGAAGAACCTCCCTTCGCGATGCGCGCTCCCGCCCTCGTCGTTCTCGACATGGCCGGCACGACCATCGAGGACGCCGGGCAGGTGCCTGCGGCATTCACCGGGGTGCTGCGCAGCCACGGCATCGAGATTACCGAAGAGCAGGTCAATGCCCTGCGCGGCGCATCGAAGCGCGATGCGATCAGGCACTTCGTCGCGCAGCAGGGCGGAGTCGATATCGAAGCCCGCACCGAAACGATCTTCGGCGATTTCTGCAGCCACCTTTCGCAGGTGTTTCGCGCCGGCGGAATTCGGCCGATCGCGGGCGCGGAGGCTGCTTTCGCATGGCTGCGGGACAGGAAGATCAAAGTGGCGCTCAACACCGGCTTCGACCGGACGATCACCGACCTCATCACGGAAGCTCTGGGGTGGCGCAGCGCGGTCGATGCAATCGTCTGCGGCGACGACGTGCCCAACGGACGACCGGCGCCGGACCTGATCTTCAGGGCGATGGAACGGACCGGGGTCGCACAGGCAAGCCGCGTGATGGCCGTGGGCGATACGGTCCTCGACCTGCGCGCAGGCCGCAATGCCGGTGCCGGGTGGGCGGTCGGCGTCCTTTCGGGCGCCCACGGCCGGGCGCAGCTGGAGGCAGAACCGCATGACGCCCTGATCGCGAGCGTGGCGGATCTTCCGGCGCTTGTCGGCGCCCGAACCGGACAGCTATAGAATCACGCCATGGCCGACGAACTCGACTTTTCGAAACCCGGCGCCGCCAAGCCCGCCCCCGAGGCGGTACGCAATACGGTGCAGGGCACGGCGCAAAGCGCGGTCTACAGCCCTGCGCTGGCGCTCGAATTCTTCCGCGCCACCGGGACCGTGGAGATCAAGCCCGCGGGCAAGCCGATCTTCGTCGAGAACGAAAAGTCCACCGGCTTCTTCGCCAAGGGCGCGCGCATGTACCTGCTGCTCGACGGCGAAGTCGGCCTGATGATCAAGAACAAGTTCTTCGGCGTGGTGAAGGCCGGCGAGATCTTCGGCGAGCTGGCCGTGATCGCCGGGCTCGCGCGCAGCGCGACCGCCATGGCAAAGGCGGACTGCAAGGTCCTGTCGCTCGATGAAAAGCAGTTCCACGCCGCGCTGCAGAAGACGCCGGATTTCGCCCTCATGCTCATGAGCAGCATGGGCCAGCGGCTGCGGCAGAGCATCGCCAAGCTCGCCGCTGCGCCTTCGGCGTCGGCCTCGCCGCCGGTGGATCGCAGCAATGCGATCGACAGGAAGATGCTCGCCGAACTGGTCCGCGCACTCGGCGGCCAGCCGCCGATTCCCTACGGGCTGGGCAAGGTCATCGTGGCCGAGGGCGCCGTGGGCGCGTCGATGTACGTGGTCTTGGACGGACATGCGGCGATTTCGATCGGCGGCCGCGTCGTCGAGCGCGTCGGCCCCGGCGGGATCTTCGGCGAGATGGCGCTGGTCGATCGGACCGCGCGCGCAGCCACGGCGATGGCCGAATCCGACTGCTCGATGATCCTCATCGCCCGCAACGATTTCATTTCCCTCATCAAGGCCAAGCCGGCTTTCGGCGCCCTGCTGCTGAAGGCGCTGGCGCAGCGCATGCAGTACCTGGCGCAGCAGGTATCGCTGGCTGGCGTTTAGCGCTCTTCCGAGCCGGTCCGGCGCCGGACTGATTGCTTGCGGCTCAATGCATCAACCGCGGCTCAGGAAGAAACGACGATCTTGAAGCCGCCCCAGAACATGCGTTTGCCGTCGAACGGCATAGCCTTCGGGTCCATCATCGCGGCCAGGCGCTTGTCCTTCATGACCTTGGCCATGACGCTGTCGCGCTGCTTTCTCGACTTGTAGACCACCCAGGAAAAGAACACGACCTCGTCCTTCTTCAGTTTCACGCTCTGGGGGAACGAAGTCACCTTGCCCGGCTTGACGTCGTCCGCGATCGCTTCGCGATACTCCAGGGCGCCGTGGTCCCAGGGTAAATTTGCGCTCAAGGGCTAGGCGAGGTGGATGCTGCGTTTTGGGTCATGCGCAAGTAGTCGAAGACGAGGCGGGTACGAAAGCAGAGTTTGCGCATCATCGCGGCGACGGATTGAGGCGGTTTTTGGAAGGATTTGAGGATACCCACTGCGAAGCGGCGAAGGCGGGTGATGTTTTCCGGGCCGAAGCCGGTACGGATGCGGCCGCGGTCTTCGTCGTAGTTCCAGTCGATGAGGTAATGAACGATTTCGATGGCCCAGTGGCCGCGGTTGACGGTCAATAGCCGCTGCGGCGAGGCCTGCTCGGGAGTGCGACTGGTCACGCCCAGCGCAATCTCATGAGAGAGCTTGCCGGTTTTCTTGTCGATGGATTCACGCTCGATCAGAAACACTTGGCCGACGTGGGGAAAGTCGAGGTAATCATTGAGCGCGGTACTGCACCAAATGCGCCGCGTGTCGATGTGACCGTGATCGGGTGGGTCGATTTGGACGAAGTCGGCGGGACCGCGTTTGCCGAATTGCAACGCGATATCGCGTTGCAGACCCGGTTGGTTGGCCTTGGCGGTGAAGTGATAATGCGCCTGTCGTTCGACGATATAGCTTGCCAGCGCACGCTGGGTCAGCAGCGCATCGCCCGTGACATCCTTGCCGGCGATGTCGCAGCCATCGAGCAAAGGGATCGCCATGCCGATTTCGTTGGTCTGCTTTTGTTCATCGCTGCCCTCTACTGGCAATGTCCCGACTTTTTTTGGGAGTGACAGGTCTTCGAGTCATGTCCCACGACGCTCATGATGTGGGTTTGATGGCCTGCCTCGTCGGTGGCGTTTTTCATTGTCTTGCCATCGATCGCCAGAGCATCGTCTTTTACTCCCCAGGCATGATTCCAGGCATTGAGCGCCTGATCCAGCGCGCCTGGTTCGATGCGTATCAGGCAATCGCGAATGACGAATTCGCTCGGCACGACATAGTGCCCATTCTTGCGCCGGCAACCGAAGCGCTCGCGCGCTTTCTGACCCAAACTATCGGCCCAATCGGAGATGGCCTTGTAACCGTGCATGCCGCACAAGATAGCGCCTGCCGCGATGCCCAGCACCACGGGCAGGCGATGCAATCGCCCCTGGGGGCGGCGCGGATCGGCAATGAGCGTGAAACACAGCGGCAGAGCGCGCATTTGTTGGGCATTGAGCATGATCTTGGGGGCTCCTGTGAGTTGAAGGTGATCTCGGTCAGAGTGGGTCAATCGTGCGCGGGGATCGCGGCACAAGGGGCGAACAAAGACCCGCTTGGGAGCATCGACATCGGCGCTATAGCCTTCGCGGGTACGTCGATACCCTTGGGTCAGCCCCAGTTCAATCCAGTTGGCTGCGCGATACACCCCGCCATGGAAGCGCCGGGGATCGACAAAGGTCTCAAGCAGCAGCAACCGATGGCCGAAGCGTGTCTGCCAATCGGCCGCGACCCGGCGTTCAATCAGCGATAACACCCGCGAACCGACATTCGGTCGGTGCCAGTCGGGCAGGATCAAGAAACGGCTGTTGTTGGCGATCAGGTTGAGCCGACCATACTGGGAGCGGAAGTCCCAGCCAATCCACCGATCGCGAACCCCGCATTTGAGCGCCGCCGCCGAGATATTCAGTTGCGCCACCCACCGATCGCGCCAAGTCGCGACGTACCACACCGTCTCACCGATCTTGCGCAGCGCCCCCAGATAGTGGTGCTGCGCCATCTGCTCTTGATAGCGCCCTTCTTCGCTTCGCTCGACACAGCGTACTCGAAGCTCCCGGAGCGCTTTGATTGTGAATTCCGCCGATTCCATTCGGTCGGTATACCGGGAATATTTGGGTTTGTCCAGACTACGGGGCTAACTCTCTGGTTTCGGTAACTATCGGTCCATGGGCAAATTCACCCTGCTTCAGCGTGGCTTCAGCGTTGTTCAGGGCGGCAAAATACGTTATAATTCCAATGATTTGAGCAGGCTGGTTGTGGGGTGGGATGTGCATCAGGATATGGGCTTTTCGGCCCATTTTTTATTTGCGCGGCCCGAATGGCGATTTTCTTTGAAGCGGGCTGGTTTTGGCGATGGGACCCTTGGCAAGCAGAGTGGAGCCGACCCTAGCGGGTCTGGGCTATGAGCTGGTGGACGCGCAGGCCGCAAACCATGGGCGGTTCCTGCGCATTTTCATCGACAAGGCGGGAGGCATAACGGTTGACGATTGCGCCGAAGTGAGCCGGCACCTGGCCCGCTTTTTCGTGGTCGAAGGCGTGGATTACGAAAGGCTCGAAGTGTCGTCCCCGGGTCTGGACCGGCCGCTTCGCAAGCCAGCGGATTTTGCCCGCTTTGCGGGGCAGAAGGCCGACGTGAGGATGTCACAGGCGCGCCCCGATGGCCGTAAGCGGTTCATCGGTGTGCTGCAAGGCGTTGAGGGGGCGGTTTTGTCGATGGAAGTGGATGGCGCCAGGGTTGCGCTTGAACTCGAAGGTGTGGAACGGGCGAAGCTCGTTCCGGACCTGTAAGCAAAGGTGGGAGTGGAAAGATGAGCCGGGAAATTCTGCTGCTGGTTGACGCGCTGGCGCGAGAAAAGAACGTGAATCGGGACACGGTGTTTGCCGCGCTCGAGATGGCGATCGCTTCGGCGACCAAGAAGCGCTTCACGCAGGACGTGGATGTGAGGGTGGCGATCGACCGGGACACGGGAGGCTATGAGGCGTTCCGCCGCTGGCATGTGGTGCCGGATGACACGCCCGAATACAACACGGCCCAAATGACTTCGCTCGAAGAAGCGCTCGAAAAAAGGCCGGATGCCAAGATGGACGAGTACATCGAGGAGCCGATCGAGAACATCCCGTTCGGCCGCATCGGCGCGCAGGCTGCCAAGCAAGTGATCCTGCAGCGGATCCGCGATGCCGAGCGCGAGCAGATCCTCAATGACTTCCTGTCGCGCGGGGACGAGTTGGTCACCGGCACCGTAAAGCGCATGGAGCGCGGCAGCGCAATCGTCGAGTCCGGCCGCCTGGAGGCAATGCTTCCGCGCGAACACATGGTTCCCAAGGAAAATCTGCGTATTGGCGATCGCGTTCGTGCCTGGGTCATGAAGATCGACCGTTCTGCCCGGGGGCCTCAGCTGATCCTGTCGCGAATTGCGCCCGAATTCATCATGAAACTCTTCGAGCTCGAAGTCCCGGAGATCGAGGAAGGGCTGCTCGAAATCAAGTCGGCCGCGCGCGACCCGGGCGTGCGCGCGAAGATCGCCGTGCACACGAACGACCGCAGGATCGACCCGATCGGCACCTGCGTTGGCATGCGCGGTTCGCGCGTGCAGGCCGTGACGCAGGAATTGGCGGGCGAGCGTGTGGACATCGTGCTCTGGTCGGCCGACCCGGCGCAGTTCGTGATCGGCGCGCTCGCGCCGGCCGAAGTGAGTTCGATCGTCGTGGACGAGGAAAAGCACAGCATGGACGTGGTCGTCGACGAGGAGAACCTGGCGATCGCGATTGGCCGCAGCGGCCAGAACGTGCGCCTTGCCTCCGAACTCACGGGCTGGACCCTCAACCTGATGACGCAGGAAGAGTCCGAAAAGAAGCAGCAGGCCGAGGGCCAAGGCATCAAGGACCTCTTCATGGCGAAGATCGACGTCGATGAGGAGGTGGCCGACATCCTGATCCAGGAAGGCTTCTCCACGCTGGAGGAGATCGCCTACGTCCCGATCAACGAGATGCTCGAGATCGACGCGTTCGACGAGGACACCGTGAACGAACTGCGCAGCCGCGCGCGCAACGCGCTGCTCGTGCAGGCGATCGCGAGCGAGGAGAAAGTCGAAGGCGTGGACCAGAACCTGCTGAAGCTCGACGGGATGGACACCGCGCTCGCGGCGAAGCTCGCCGAGGGCGGCGTGAAGACGCGGGAGGACCTCGCGGACCTTGCCGTGGACGAGCTGTCGGAACTCACGGGCATCGAGGAAGAGCGTGCCAAGAGCCTCATCATGGCGGCCCGCGCGCACTGGTTTGCCGATGAACCTGCCGCAGTGCAAAAGGAGGCCTCATAAGCATGGCCCAGAACAGCGTCGCCCAATTCGCGAGCGAGCTCAAGGTCCAGCCTGCCGTCCTGCTGGAGCAGCTCAAGGCCGCGGGCGTGGAAAAGGCGGTACCCGAAGACTCGCTCAGCGAGCAGGACAAGTCGCGCCTGCTCGAATACCTACGCCGCTCGCATGGCTCGCAGGAACCCAAGAACAAGATCACGCTGACGCGTAAGCAGACCAGCGAAATCAAGAAATCCGACGCAACGGGAAAAGCGAGGACCATTCAGGTCGAAGTGCGCAAGCGCCGCGTATTCATCAAGCGCGACCCGAACGAGCCGCTGGAGGCGGAAGCGCCGGCGGTCGCGGCGCCGCCGGCAGAGCCCGTGGCCCCTGCTGCAGCCGTGGCGCCGCCTGCGCCAGTCGCTCCCGAAGTCCCAGTAGCGAAAGCGGCCGCTCCCGCAGTCGCACCGTTGCCGCCTGCGCCGCCTGTTGAGGCAGAGGCCAAGGCTTCCGCGCCGCCCCCCGTCCAAGCCGCCGCGCCAGCACCCGCGCCGATGCCGGTTTTCGGCCTGGACCCGAAGCAGATCGAGATTCGGAAGGAAGAAGCCAAGCGCCACAAAAAGCTTTCCGACATCCAGGAAGCCGAACTTCGCGACAAGCAGGAGCGCGAGCGCAGGGACTTGGAGCATAAGGTCGCCGAGCTTGAGGCTCAGGCTGCGCTTGAGAAGGCCAAGTCCGAGGCTGCCTTGAAACCTGCGGCCGGGCCGGGGACGGAAGGGACGCTGCACAAGCCCAAGTTGAGCGCCGCGGATGCCGCCAAGGCCGACAAGAAGCCGAAGAAGGTCAAGACGACGACCGTCCTCAAGGACGATTCGGCGCGCCGCAGGATGATCAAGACGCGTGGCGATGCGGGCGGCGGTGTGGCCGGCTGGCACGCGCGCGGCGGACGCCACAAGACAGGCCACGCCGAACCGGAAACGACTGCATTCAGCGCGCCGGTCGAGCCAGTGGTACGCGAAGTGGCTGTGCCCGAGACGATCACGGTCGGCGAGCTTGCGCACAAGATGTCGGTGAAGGCGGCCGAGGTGATCAAGGCGCTCATGAAGCTGGGCTCGATGGTCACGATCAACCAGGTGCTCGACCAGGAAACGGCGATCATCCTCGTCCAGGAAATGGGCCACAAGGCGAAGGCGGCCAAGCTGGACGATCCCGAGGCCTATTTCGAGGAGAACGCGGATGCGGCTGTGGCAGAGCAGACGCAGCGCCCCCCGGTGGTAACCGTCATGGGTCACGTCGACCATGGCAAGACCTCGTTGCTGGACTACATCCGCCGCACCAAGGTGGCGGCCGGCGAGGCAGGCGGCATTACACAGCACATCGGTGCGTATCACGTCGAGACCGCGCGTGGTGTCGTCACATTCCTGGACACGCCGGGCCATGAAGCGTTTACCGCTATGCGCGCGCGTGGCGCGAAAGCCACGGACATCGTGATCCTCGTGGTTGCGGCCGACGATGGCGTCATGCCGCAGACCATCGAGGCGATCAACCACGCCAAGGCGGCCGGCGTGCCCATCGTGGTCGCGCTCAACAAGATCGACAAACCTGAAGCGTCGCCTGAAAAGGTCAGGCAGGAGCTCGTGAGCCACGGCGTGATCCCGGAAGAGTACGGCGGCGAGTCGCCCTTCGTGCCGGTTTCGGCAAAGACAGGCCAGGGCATCGACGAGCTGCTGGAGCAGGTCCTCCTGCAAGCCGAAGTGCTTGAACTGAAGGCCCCGGTCAGTGCGTTGGCTCGTGGCGTCGTGATCGAGGCGCGTCTGGACAAGGGACGCGGGCCGGTGGCGACCTTGCTCGTCCAGTCGGGCACCCTCAAGCGAGGCGACGTCGTGCTTACGGGTTCGGTGTTCGGGCGCGTGCGCGCAATGCTCGACGAGGCGGGTCGCCCGGTGCAGACCGCGGGACCATCGATCCCGGTGGAGATCCAGGGGTTGTCGGACGTCCCCCAGGCGGGCGAGGAGATGGCGGTGCTCACCGACGAGCGCAAGGCGCGCGAAATCGCGTTGTTCCGCCAGGGCAAGTTCCGCGACGTGAAACTTGCCAAGCAGCGCGCGGCCAAGCTCGACGGCATTTTCGAGAACATGGCCGATGGGGTGAAGAAGACCCTCGCGCTGGTCGTCAAGTCGGATGTCCAGGGTTCGCAGGAAGCCCTGGTCCATGCGCTCTCGAGGCTTTCGAACGAGGAGGTGAAGGTGACCGTGGTCCACTCGGGCGTGGGTGGCATCACCGAATCGGACGTCAACCTCGCGATGGCTTCGCGGGCGGTGATCATCGGGTTCAACACCCGCGCAGACGTGACTGCCAGGAAGCTGATCGAGTCATCGGGGATCGATGTTCGCTACTACAACATCATTTACGATGCGGTCGACGAGATCAAGGCCGCCCTGTCGGGGATGCTTTCGCCGGAGAGGAAGGAAAGCGTGCTCGGGATGGTCGAAGTGCGCCAGGTGTTCCGGATCTCCAAGGTCGGCACGGTCGCGGGCTGCTACGTGCTCGAAGGCCTCGTCCGGCGCAATGCGCAAGTGCGCGTGCTGCGGGACAACGTGGTCATCCACACCGGCGAAATCGATGCGCTCAAGCGGTTCAAGGATGACCAGCGCGAAGTAAAGGCCGGGTTCGAGTGCGGCATCTCGCTGAAGAACTTCAACGACCTGAACGAAAAAGACCAGTTCGAAGTGTTCGAGGTGCAGGAGGTGGCGCGCACGCTTTGAGCGCGCCGGTTTCATGGCCCGCCCCTCGGGACGTTCGCAGAAGGTCGGCGACCAGATCCAGCGCGAACTCTCGGAGATCATTCATCGGGAACTGCGCGATCCGCGGGTCGGGCTGATCACCCTGACCGCCGTGGACGTGTCGCCGGACTGCGGCTACGCAACCGTCTATTTCACGTGCCTGGACAGGAACCACGTGCGCGCCGCGGAAGTCGGCTTGAAGCGCGCCACGGGCTTTCTGCGCACCCAGCTCGGCAAGCGCATCAAGATCTGGACCACGCCCGAGTTGAAGTTCTCTTACGATGAGTCGGTCGAGCGTGGCGATCGGCTGTCCCGGCTCATCGACAGTGCCAACAAAGACAACCCTGCCAAGCCTGCCGACGCCTCCGAAACCTGACGCGAATCAAGTCCCGAAGCCGCCCCGATCCCCGCGCCGGCGGGTTACGGGCGTCTTGTTGCTCGACAAGCCGGTCGGGATCACCTCGAACCACGCGCTTCAGGCGGCAAAGCTGCTCTACCGTGCCGAGAAGGCGGGTCATGCAGGCACGCTCGATCCCCTCGCTTCCGGGTTGCTGCCAGTGTTGCTCGGCGATGCGACAAAATTTTCGGGCTACCTGCTCGAGGCGCCCAAAGGGTACGCGGCGGAGATCCGTCTCGGCACGACGACGAATACGGCCGATGCGGAGGGTGAAGTCCTCGAGCGCAGGCCGGTGGATGTCTCCGTGGCGGATATTTTGGCTGTCCTGCAACGCTTCCGCGGTGTTCAGGAGCAGGTGCCCCCGATGCACTCCGCGCTCAAGCGGGAGGGTACGCCGCTTTACGTGCTTGCCCGACGCGGCGAAAGCGTGGAAAGGGCGCCTCGCACGATCGAGATCTTCGGGCTGGACCTCCTCGGTTTCAACGAGGACCGTGCCGCCGTGACGGTCCAGTGCAGCAAGGGCACCTATGTTCGAACGCTTGCCGAGGACATTGGGAAAGCGCTGGGTTGCGGGGCACATCTGTCGGCGTTGCGCCGCACGGCGACGGGGCCGTTCAGGATCGCCCAGGCGGTGACCCTCGATGAACTAACCTTCATGTCCGAAGCCGAAAGGGACGCCTGCCTGGTGCCGCCTGACGAGATCCTGGGGCAGTTTCCGACGGTACGGCTGGATTCAGGCGCCGAGTCCCGGTTCAGGCACGGGCAGGCGGTAGTCGTGCCGGGCTTGCAGATAGCGACTTTCCGGGTGTATGGGACGCACGAGCGCTTCCTTGGCCTGGGGATAGTGACCGAAGCAGGCGGGCTTGCGCCCAAGCGACTGTTGGCTGAAGGCCACAATGATTCGCCAACCGGCTGAAATTCATCGGAAAACTTGCGAATCCGAATGAAATTCAGCTAAAATTGCGGTTTGGCAAGGAGAAAACATGGCTTTGCAGGCCGCGCAGAAAGCGCAAGTCGTCAAACAATTCCAACGGGCGGTCTCCGATACCGGCTCGTCCGAGGTACAGGTTGCCCTTCTCACCGAGCGCATCAACGGCCTCACCGAGCACTTCAAGGCGCACAGCAAGGATTTCCATTCGCGCCGCGGGCTGCTGAAGATGGTCAGCCAGCGCCGCAAGCTGCTCGACTACCTGAAGACCACGGACGCGGACAAGTACCGCACCGTGATCGAGCGGCTCGGGCTGCGCAAGTAGCCCCCGATGTCCCGCCCGGAAACGCTCATCTTGTCGGTGGGCGTTTTTGTTTTCGGCGTGCACACGTCTTCCATCTTCGCTTGACCGCATTGGCGAGCTATCAAGCGCGCGATTAAACCAGTTCCATAAGGACACTTCCCTTTGAATCCGATCAAGAAAACTTTTACGTACGGTTCGCAGCAGGTCACCCTCGAAACCGGCGAAATCGCCCGCCAGTCGCACGGCGCCGTCATTTGCACGATCGACGACACGGTGGTGCTCGCAACGGTCGTTGCGAAGAAAGATGCGAAGCCCGGGCAGGACTTTTTTCCGCTGACGGTGGACTATGTCGAAAAGACGTACGCCGCCGGCAAGATTCCCGGCGGCTTCTTCAAGCGGGAGGGGCGCCCCTCCGAGAAGGAAATACTGACTTGTCGCCTGATCGATCGCCCGATCCGTCCGCTTTTTCCGGATGCCTTCTACAACGAAGTCCAGGTGGTCGCGACCGTGATGTCATGCAATCCGGAGATCGATCCTGACATCGTCTCGATGATCGCCGTGTCGGCCGCCCTGACCTTGTCCGGGATCCCCTT
This sequence comes from Betaproteobacteria bacterium, assembly GCA_947482825.1. GTDB lineage: Bacteria > Pseudomonadota > Gammaproteobacteria > Burkholderiales > SG8-39 > SZAS-79. Next base: position 70,873 of record CANKMT010000011.1, read on the forward strand.
CAACGGGCCGATCGGCGCCGCACGCGTGGGCTACATCAACGGCCAATACGTGCTCAATCCGACGGCGAGCGCGCTAAAGGACTCCCAGCTCAACCTGGTCGTTGCCGGGACGGAGCAGGGCGTGCTGATGGTCGAATCCGAGGCTATGGAGCTGCCGGAAGACGTGATGCTCGGCGCGGTGACTTTCGGTCACGAGCAGATGCAGGCGGCCATCGAGGCCATCCATTCGCTGGCCGAAGTCGCCGGCAAGCCGTCTTGGGACTGGAAAGCGCCAGCCAAGGACGAAGCGCTGATCGCGCGTGTCAAGGAACTCGCCGAAAAGGACCTGCGTGACGCCTTCGCGATGAAGCAGAAGCAGGCGCGCTCGACTGCAATCGACGCGATCTGGAAGAACGTTTTCAGCCAGGTCGGCGCAGGCACCGAACAGGGACCGGATTCGAATACGGTGAAGGACGTCTGCTTTGCGCTGGAGTCGAGCATCGTGCGCAGCCAGATCCTCGACGGCGAGCCGCGTATCGACGGCCGGGACACGCGCACCGTGCGCCCGATCACCATCCGCACCGGCGTGCTGCCGCGCACTCACGGCTCGGCGCTATTCACGCGGGGCGAGACGCAGGCCCTCGTTGTGGCGACACTGGGAACGGGGCGCGACGAACAGATCATCGACGCGCTGATGGGCGAGTACCGCGACCGCTTTATGCTCCACTACAACATGCCACCGTATGCCACCGGCGAGACCGGGCGCATGGGCTCGTCCAAGCGCCGCGAGATCGGCCACGGGCGCCTGGCCAAGCGCGCACTGCTGGCGACGCTGCCCAGCGCCGAGGAGTTCGGCTATTCGATGCGCGTGGTCTCCGAAGTCACCGAATCGAACGGCTCTTCGTCGATGGCCTCGGTGTGCGGCGGCAGCCTCGCCCTGATGGATGCCGGCGTGCCGATGAAGGCGCACGTGGCGGGCATCGCAATGGGCCTCATCAAGGAAGGCAACCGCTTCGCCGTGCTGACCGACATCCTCGGCGACGAGGACCACCTGGGCGACATGGACTTCAAGGTGGCGGGCACCGAAAAGGGCATCACTGCGCTCCAGATGGACCTGAAGATCGAGTCGATCACCAAGGAGATCATGCTGGTCGCGCTGAACCAGGCGCGCGAGGGACGCGTTTTCATCCTTGATCACATGAAGCAGGCGATGATGGGTTCGCGCACCGAGATTTCGACCTTTGCGCCGCGCATCATCAAGATCAAGATCAACCCCGAAAAAATCCGCGACGTCATCGGCAAGGGCGGCGTGGTGATCCGCGGGTTGCAGGAAGAGACCGGCACCACGATCGAGATCCAGGACGATGGCACGATCTCTATCGCCTCGACGAGCGCGGACGGCGGCGAACTCGCGAAGAAGAAGATCCTCGAGCTCACCCAGGACGTCGAGGTCGGAAAGGTCTACGACGGCACGGTGTTGCGCCTGCTGGACTTCGGCGCAATCGTCAGCATCCTCCCGGGTCGAGACGGCCTGCTCCACATCTCGCAGATCAGCAACGAGCGCGTGAACGCCGTGGCCGACCACCTGAAGGAAGGCCAGGCGGTCAAGGTCAAGGTGCTCGAGGCCGACGACAAGGGGCGCTTGCGCCTGTCGATGAAGGCGGTAAATGCACCCGCGCCGGCTGCGCAACAAAGTTAGGACGGTTGCGAAGAAAAGAAAAGGGGCGCCGCGGCGCCCCTTTTTCATTCCGGCTACAAGGTTATTTCGCGACCTGCTTTTCCCTCAGTTCGTCGAGTGTCTTGCAGTCGATGCATAGTGTGGCGGTAGGCCGCGCCTCGAGCCGCTTGAGGCCGATCTCGACGCCGCAGCTGTCGCAGTAGCCGTACTCATCGGCCTCGATGCGGGCGATCGTCTCGTCGATCTTCTTGATGAGCTTGCGTTCCCGGTCGCGGTTGCGCAGCTCGAGCGCGATGTCAGACTCCTGGCTGGCGCGGTCGTTGGGGTCGGCGAAAACCGTCGCCTCGTCCTGCATCGTGTGCACCGTGCGGTCTATCTCTTCGGAGAGCTCGCCCTTGAGCTGCTCGAGGATCTTGCGGAAGTGCGTACGCTGCTTCGCGCTCATGTACTCCTCCCCTTTCTTGGGGGCGTACGGCGTGAAGCTCTTCCGGGCCAAATCCAGTGCCATTTAAGTCCTGTTCTGAAAAAAGGAAAGCGGCTTTGTAGCAGAAAAGGGTGCCTGCCGCAAGCAACTCTGTCCAAGAATGTCGGGAGTAAGTTAGTTGTCCGGTTCTGTAGCACGTAATGTGTCCGGTTTTGAGGTGGGGCATGGAAACCTCCTTGAGCCGGGCGCGTTGGTTACAGGAGACGCGGAGAATGAGATTCGAAGAGGCC
>CANKMT010000012.1 GCA_947482825.1 Betaproteobacteria bacterium
CCTTCGCTACGCAGCCGCAACAGGATTTCAAATGTCTCCTTCACGTGCAGATGATAGGTGAGCGCGCTCGAATCCCCATGCTTGCGGGGCTGATTTGGCAATGCTCCAGCAAGGCCGATGTCAGGGGGCGGCTTCCATCGGAACGGCAGCAATTCGCCCGCGCGATTGATCGGGTAGCTGGGCAGGCGGCGCAGCACGTCGGAGAGTAGCGTAGTTGAGCTTGTCCGGGTTCGCGCGAGCTAACGCGATCAGCGACGAAACCGAATCGGGGCCGACCTTCGGGTGCACCGCCAAAACGGAGTAATTGTTGGCGATGATCGAGACCGGCACGAACCCGTCGGGGTCGAAGGCGAGCAACAGGAGCAGGGCGGGTCTCATACTGATTTCAGTATTCGAATTGGCTGGAGAAGCTCGTGGATATTGGGTCTTCGAAATTGAAAGTTCGAATTTCACGGGATTTCAACTGGCAATCCGCCGCGACGGGAAGGCGGCTAGATGCCGGTGATCACCATGTCGATGGCCGCGACGATCGCGCGTCTTTCTTCAGCGAGGCTCGCGATTTTCCCTCCGAGGACCTTGCGAGAAACGCCCGCCATTTCCGGTGTGAGCATCGCCAGCTTCTGGCCCTCGACGAGGAACACGGGATTGAGGCGTTCCGCGAGTTTGCCTTTGAGCAACTCGGGCTTGCACAGCGGAACGACGACCCTCGTGACCAGGCGGTCGAGGAGGTCGGATTGGACGTCGAGGAGGAAAGGGACGCGGGTGCGGGTCGCTGGATTGCCGTTGCGATAAACGTCGAACTGCGCCATCAGAACGATCGCAGCCCGTCGCTGAATACGCCGTGCTTCTCGACATGCTCGTTATAGGCTTCGAGCGCGGCGCGATTCTCTTCCAGCCATTTTTCCCGCTCGTGCCGGCGGATGGTTTCGGCGAGCCCGGCTTCGAGCACCTTGGACAGGTTCAGCTTCAGGCGCTTTGCCTGCTCGAGCAACTCGCTGTCGATGCTGAGGTTGGCGGCCTTCCTGGGCCGGCGGGCCTTGAGGTTCTGCGCATGCATTTCGGGGACCGCTGTTGATTCGATGCGCATAGTTTATGCGCATGACTCCTGCAGTGCAAACCAAGCCCGGGCCGGGTCCGTCCCTTGACTCGCATTTCCGGCGTAGCGTGACGGGGTGTCCAATAACGGGATTGATCTGCACTGAATAGAATTACCGCTCTCCTTTTTGCTTGAGCATTCTTCATGGCCAACCGCATCGAAGCACTTGTCGAGCAGGCAAAAGCGCTGAGCGTCGAAGAGCAGGTAGTCCTGCTGAACATACATCGCAGCCGAAGGCGGAAAGGCCGGACTGGCCAAACCCATGAAGGGGCTCGGTTCGGGCGTGTTCGAAGTGGCGTTACCGTTTCAGGGCAATGCATTTCGGGTCGTCTATGCTGTGCAGCTCGGAGACGATGTCTGGGTGATTCATGCATTCCAGAAGAAGTCCACGCAGTGAACCAGGACCCCGAAACACGAGGTCGACCTGGTCAGGGACAGATTGAAGCGACTGAAGGAGATGCTGAAATGAAAAAGGAAGAGCTCGGGATCGTTCGCGGGAGCGGGAATGTCTACCAGGACTTCGGTCTGCCGGATGCCGACGTTCGCCAGCTGAAGGCGATCCTGGCGGCGGAAATCATCAAGACGCTCGACAGGAAAAGCCTCAGCGTCAGGAAGGCGCAAAGCCTCACGGGAATCGACGCGGGGGACTTCTCGCGTGTCCGCAACGCGGATTTCCGGCGCATCAGCGTCGAACGGCTCATGACGATGATCAACGGGCTCGGCTCACGCGTCGACGTCGCGGTGAAAGTGCGGCGCATGGGAGCCGGACACTCGGTCCCTGCGCCATGAAATTCGGCGTCTTCTACGAGCACCAGCTCCCCCGCCCCTGGGCCGAAGGCGCCGAGGAAAAGCTCCTCCACGAGGCCTTGGACCAGGTCCAGCTGGCCGACGAACTCGGCATCGACTTCGCCTGGGAGGTCGAGCACCACTTCCTCGAGGAGTACTCGCATTCCCCGGCGATGCGCCAGATGCGCGAGATCGCCGAAAAAAGCGGGAACGGCTGATGGGTCCCCGCAACGATTTCACGCCGATCCGCGCGGCGATGCAGCGCTACGTGGATGCGGACCTCGTGCCCGGCGTATCGTGGGCGGTGCTCTCCGGGCGCGAGACGGTCGACACCGGCTGCGTCGGGTGGGCCGACAGGGAAGCGAAGGTTCCCCTGCGCGCGGACCATCTCTTTCGCGTGTTCTCGAACACCAAGCTGGTGACATCCTGCGCGGTGATGATGCTCCTGCAGGAAGGCCGTTTTGCACTCGACGACCCGGCCGAAAAGTATTTCCCGCAACTCGCGAACCGCCGCGTGCTGCGCGCGGGTGCGACGGAGCCTGAAGACACCGACCCGGCGGCGAGCCCGATCACGATCCGCCACCTAATGACGCACACCTCGGGCCTGGGCTATGGCGTGCTCGATCCTGGCACGCTGATGTTCAGGCTCTACAACGAGCGCGGGGCGCTCAACCCGACGACGACGCTCGCCCAGATGATGGACACGCTGGGGGCGTTGCCGCTTGGCTACCAACCCGGCACTGGGTGGGAGTACTCGATCGCGACCGATGTGCTGGGGCGCCTTGTGGAAGTGCTCAGCGGCAAGCGCTTCGACGACTTCATCCACGAGCGCATCTTCGCGCCGCTTGGCATGGCCGACACCGGCTTCGTCGCCAAGGACAAGGGCCGGCTCGCGGCCTACTACGCGGGCGCCGACCTGCTCGATCCAATGAAGCCCGGCCTCACGCGCCTGGAGAACGCGCCCTATCCCGGCGCGTTCACGATTCAGGTGCCGCGGCTTTCGGGCGGCGGGGGCCTCGTTTCGACGCTCCCGGACATGGTGGCGCTGGTGAGGAGCCTGATGCCCGGCGGCGACACGCTGCTGAAACCGCAGACCATCGCGCTCATGCGGACCAACCAGCTTGCGCCCGGGAAATGCATCCGCTTCGCGCGCATGGGCGACATCCCGGGCAAGGGTTTCGGCCTCGGGTGCGCGGTGACGCTGAGTCCATCGGCGATCGAACCTGCGGGCAACGCGGGCGAGATCGAATGGGGCGGCATTGCCGGAACGCACTGGTGGATCTCGCCCGACGGAAAATTCGCCGGCCTGTGCATGACGCAGCGCCAGATGGGGTTCTGGCACCCGTTTGCATTCGAGTTCAAGCGGCTCGCGTACGCAGCGGCCGGCTGACCGCAACGATCCCGCGGCAACCGCCGCCCGCGCGCGGCTAGGCGATCGGCACGATCGTCGGATTGCGGCGCAAGCGGATGTCCTCGAGCCGCGTTTCAATCGCCGCCGCAATGTCCGGCTGGGCGGGGATGACGTAGAACGTGTCGTTCCGGATCGCGTTGCACACCATGTCGGCGATTTCCGGCGGCTGGAAACCCGTGCGCAGCAATTCGGCAACGGCCTTGCGCATCATCTCGATTTTCGGCGTCAGGACCGGCTGGGCGAGCGCGTTCTGCATCAGTTCCTCTGGCCGGTTGCGGGCCGAATCCAGGATGCGCGTATTGACCCAGCCCGGGCAAAGCACGGAGGCCGATAGCCTGGATTTGCGCAGCCTGAGGTCCTTGAAGAGCATTTCGCTCAGCGCGACCACGCCGTGTTTCGAAACCATGTAAGGGCCGCTGGTGGCCGAGACGATCCCGGCGACCGATGCCGTGTTCACTATGTGGCCGGGTTCGCCCGCGGCGAGCATGCGCGGGACGAAATGGCGAATGCCGTGCAACACACCGGAAAAGTTGACGCCCATCACCCAGTCCCAGTCCTGCATCGATACGTTCCACACGCCATCGGCGAGGGCACCCCCGCTGACCCCGGCGTTATTGCAGAGGACGTGGACATTCCCCCACTTCGCGAAGGCGGCATCCGCGAGGCGCTTGATTTCGGCCTCGTGCAGGACATTCGTGCGCACCGCCATCGTCGTGCCGCCCCTGGCCTCGATCGCGGCCTGCGCTTGCGCGAGCGGTGCCTCCTCGATGTCGGCCAGCACCACCTTCATTCCTTGGGCCGCGAACCGCTCTGCGAGCGCAAGACCGATTCCGCTCGCAGCGCCCGTTACAACCGCAACCCTTCCGGCAAGCTCTTCCATGACGCGTCCTTGTGTCAGCGCAACCTGAACCTTACCGGCAATACCGCCTCGCGTGGCGCGCTTGCGGGCAGCGAGCGCAGCGTGCGTGCTGCGCGCACGGCGGCCTCATCCAGCAGGGAATGCCCGCTGGAGGCCTCGATCCGCGCGGCGATCACGTTGCCTGCGGTGTCCAGGAACAGCAGCACTAGCGCCTCGCCTTCCAGCCCCCGCTCGATCGCCTCGGGCGGGTAGAAGAGCTGGCGGGCGATCTGCTCGCCGGCCTTCCTGGCCGCTTCGCCCGCGAGCGTCTGCGGGGCGGCGGCCATGTCGGTGCGGTCGCGCGCCGTGGCCGGGCGCGCAAGCCGGGGCGGCGGCGTCTTTGGGGAACGAACTTCGCGCGGCAGGGTCTTTGCAGTTGGCGTCGTGACGGCCTTTCGCGGGGTATCCTCGCGAATGAGCAATTCGGGCTGCGTGACCACGGGCTGCGGTTCGGGGGCGATCGGTTCGGCGAGCTTCACCCGCAGGAGGTCTTTCGGGGGCGTGGCCGGCGAGCGCGATTTTGGCAGCCAGAGTCCCGTGGCCAGCAGCGTGGCGTGTAGCAGGAACGAGAGGGCAACGGCCCGCCAGAGGTTGGAATTGGACGTGGGGGAATAGGGATTCATGGCAAGGCGACTGTCCGCAAACATTCTATCGACGATCTTCTTCGCGGCCCTTGCGATCTGCACGAGCGCGCAGGCCCAGTTCTGGCGCTCTTCGGGCCTCCCGGACCCTGTGGAATTCGGCTCGCGCATCGAGATGGGCGATTTCGCGCAGGCCAAGGCGTGGCTCGACCGCGGCCTCGACCCCAATTTCGTCGGCGACCGGATCGGCACCGGCCTCATGATCGCGGCGTGGGAGGGCAACCTGCCGATGATGGAGCTCTTCGTGTCGCGCGGCGCCGATATCCACAAGACCAATAACGTCGGCGAGCAGGCGATCCTGCATGCAGCCTGGAAAGGGCGGCTGGATGCCGTGAAGTGGCTGCTCGAGCGCGGCGCAAAGCTCGACCGCGAGCCGCGCCAGTGGACGCCGCTGCACTACGCCGCGTTCTCCGGCCACACTGAGGTGGTCAGCCTCCTCGTCGAGCGCGGCGCCGACATCAACGCGCGCAGCACCAACGGCTCGACCCCGTTGATGATGGCGGTTTACGAGGGGCGCGAGGCGATGGTAAGGCAGCTGATCACGCTCGGCGCCGACCGGCACCTTCGCAACGACTACGAGGAGGGGGCCATGGACTGGGCCTTCAAGCACAACCACACTCCGATCGCGCGGCTGGTGGGCACGATGGAAGAATTCACCACCGCGGCCAACCGCCCCAAGGCCTATTGGCCGCAGACGACGCGCTCGCTGCCGGCCACCGCCACGGCGCCGGTCGTGCAGGCCAAGCCGGCCCCGCCCCCCAACGACGCGGAAGCCGCGTTGCGCGCCCAGATCGACACGCTCATGCGCAATCGCGCGATGCTCGTGGCACGCAACCTCGACAAGCAGGTCGCACAGCTCGACCGCAGGATCGCATCGCTGCGCTACAAGCTGGCCAAGCCCGGCGAGGACGACCGCCGCCCGGCGGTGCTCGAGGTCAGCGCGAGCCGCAAGGATCCCGCGGACCAGAAAACGCGCCTGATCGTCCCACCGTCCGGCGGCAAGTAGTCGCTGCCGCAATCCACACAATCCCGGAGACCGCATGGATCTCGAACTCGAAGGGCGCAACGCGCTCATCACCGGCTCGACCGCCGGCATCGGCTACGCGATCGCGCGTGGGCTTGCAGCCGAAGGCGCGTCGGTCGTGATTACCGGGCGCACGCAGGCGTCGGTGGATGCGGCGCTTTCGCGGCTCCAGGAGGAATTTCCCGCGGCGAAGGCGCAGGGCATCGCCGCCGATTGCGCGACCGCGGAAGGTGCGGCGAAGGTCTTCGCGCAGTTCGCCGCCGTCGACATCCTCGTCAACAACCTCGGCATCTACGACCGCAAGGGTTTCTTCGACATCGAAGACGCCGAGTGGATGCGTTACTTCGAGGTGAACGTGCTTTCCGGCGTGCGCTTTGCGCGCCTCTATGCGCGCGACATGGCAAGGAAAGGCTGGGGGCGCATCCTTTTCATCTCCAGTGAGTCTGGGCTCAACATTCCCAAGGAGATGATCCACTACGGCATGACCAAGACCGCGCAGCTCGCAATTTCGCGCGGGCTTGCGATGGAACTTGCCGGCACGGGCGTAACCGTCAATGCTGTGCTGCCGGGCCCGACCTATACCGAGAACACCGACCGCATGCGCGCGGCGCGCGCGAAGGCTGCCGGCAAGACGGTCGGGGAAATCGAAAAGGAATTTCTCCGAATCTACCGGCCGACCACGCTGATCAACCGCTTCACTTCCGCCGGGGAGGTCGCCAACCTCGCCGTGTACCTGTGCGGTGCGGGCGCCTCAGGCACTTCGGGCGCGGCGATGAAAGTCGATGGCGGCGTCGTCAACCAGATCATGTAACCGCGGTTCCCCGGGAGCAGAGCAATGAAAGTCGTGATTGCCCAGATGAAGCACGAGACCAACACCTTCTCGCCGGTGCCCACGCCGATCGAGCGCTTCGCGGTCGGGACGCCAATGCCGCATGAAGGGGAAGCGGGGATTCGCGCGCTGCGCGGCACGGGCTCGGCGATCGGCGCGTTCATCGAGTTGGCCGAAAAGGCGGGGGCGTCGATCTCGCTGCCGGTGGCCGGCAGCGCCTGGCCGAGCGGCCCGGTGGAGCACGCCGCATTCGAATACATGGCCGGCCGGATCTGCAAGGCGGTGGAGGCCGGCTGCGATGCGATCCTCCTCGACCTGCACGGCGCGATGGTTACGCAGAGTTTCGAAGACGGCGAGGGCGAGCTGCTCTCGCGCGTGCGCAAGCTCGCGCCGAAGACCCCAATCGCCGTGGCGCTGGACATGCACACCAACATGTACGGCGCGATCGTGGAGAACGCCGACGTCATCGCGGGCTACCAGACGTACCCGCATGTCGATGTCTACGAGACCGGGTTGCGCGCCGGCCGGGCGCTGTTTTCGATGCTGGAGGGCAAGGCGGCCCCGGCGATGGCCTGGGGCCAGCGCGCAATGCTGCCGCACGTCATGCGCCAGTCGAGCCTCGATTCGCCAAACCGCGAAATCCAGGCGCGCTGCCGCGAGATGGAGAAGGAAGGCGCCCTGTGCGCGAGCCTCTTCGTGGGCTTTCCGCATGCGGACATCGTCAATGCCGGGTTATCGGCGGTGGTGGTCACCAACAACGACCCGGCGCTGGCACGGCGCTGGTGCGACGAGCTGCTCGACAGGGCATGGGATACGCGCAAGCAGTGGGTCTATGAGGTCGAGCCGCTGGCCAAGTCGTTTGCACGGGCCAAGGCGATGGACGCGCGCCCCGTTGTGTTGCTGGACCATTACGACAACGCCGCGTCTGGCGGCACCATGGACACCATGGCCGTGCTGGCGGGCATCCTCGAAGCCGGGCTGGAGGATGTCGGCGTATTCGCGATCTACGATCCGGCTGCAGTAAAGAAGATGCAGGCCGCGGGTGTCGGCGCCAGGGTCACGCTGCCGCTCGGGGGCAACCTCGACATGCCCAGCCTCGGGCTCAAGGGCAAACCGCTCGAATTGACCGGGACGGTGAAGAACCTCAGCAACGGCCAATTCCGCAACCGCGGGCCGATGTCGAAAGGCGTGCTGATGGACATGGGACCGACTGCGGTGCTCGACACCGGCAAGGTCGAGATCGTGGTCATCTCGCGCCAGCAGGAACCGAACGACCTGGAGTGCTTCGCTTCGCAGGGCATCGACCCCACGAAGAAACGCTACCTGATGCTGAAGAGCCGGGTGCACTGGCGCGCGGGCTTCGGCGACCTCGCCCGCGCAACCGTCCAATGCGCCGGTGCCGGCGTGTGCACTTCGGACTACAGCGTGCTGGACTTCAAGAAGGTCAGGCGCCCGATCTTTCCGCTGGACGCCATCTGACAGCTTTCCTGGTTCAGTCTTTGGAATACGGTCTCACCGCCTTCATTTCAACGGTAAGTCCGATCCCCTCGGCTGCATCGACCAGCCGGTCGAGGCTGAAAGCGTCGTAGTTGTTGCACAGCCGGCTGGTCTGCGCAATCGACAGGCCCATGAAATGGGCAGCTTCCGTGCGTGAGATGTCGAGTTCCTCGACCCGGTTCTGGATGCGCGTGCGCAGCTGGCTGCGGAGCCGTGCGCTGGGCGGGAGTTTCGGCTTCGCTTTCGTTTTTGCCACTATTCAATCTCCTTGGAGCTTTTCGTTAACGGCATCCTAACTCCGAAGGGTAGGACTTGAAAAGCTGTGATTTGCAATTAATCTTATTGATTCAGGCAATTGCGGATTTTGCATCGAAATACCCCTGAAGATCGTGTGGCTGGCGCAGGCGCAACCGAGCCTTGAATACCGCATTACCGCCTTCATTTAGCGTGCATGAGATCGCGCGACATCCGGAATTTCATGTGGGGCGAGGCACTTCAGCTGCTCGGTCAGGCCGAGCGCCTGCAGAAGGCTTTCTATCGCCCGGCCGAATCCGAGCAGAGCTGGGAGCCCCCGATCGACGTAATTGAAACGTCGCAGGCGCTCTTCGTTCACGTCGCGCTGCCGGGCGTCCCGGCCGACTCGATCGTGGTCGGACTCGAAAGCGACGCGCTTACGGTCTCCGCGGTGCGTGGCTTCCCGGTGACCGCGCGCGGCGCAAGGCTCCATCGGGTGGAAATCCCTTACGGCCGCTTCTTTCGCCGCGTGCCGCTGCCGATCGCCGACCTCGAACCCGCCGGGCGCTCGTTCATCGACGGGTGTCTCACGCTGGCTTTCCGCAAAATCGCAGTGCAGGAGTAGAAAAACATGGGAACCGAAACCATCGAAGCCGCCTCCGTCGCAGTGGCAAACAACGCCGAGGCCGTCAGGCCCCTGCCCGCGGATGCCCTCGCGATCGTCCCCTTGCGCAACATGCTGCTGTTCCCGGGCATCGTTGCCCCGGTGACGTTCGGGCGCGCGAGTTCGGTCGCCGCCGCGCAGGATACGGTCAAGGCGGGCCGGCGCATCGGCTTTTTGCTCCAGCGCGACGCCTCACAGGACAAGCCCGCCCCCGAAGACCTTTACTGGGTGGGCACGAGCGCACAGGTCCTGCGCTATATCACCGGCAATGAGGGTGCGCACCACATGGTCGTCCAGGGGCAGGAGCGCTTTCGCGTGCTCGAGTTCCTCGACGGATGGCCTTTCCTCGTGGCGCGCGTCGCGGAAATCGCAACCACCGGCGACGAGAAGAGCCCCGACATCGAGGCGCGCTTCCTCCAGTTGAAACAGCGCGCCGCCGAAGCGCTCGGCCTGCTCCCGCAGGCGCGGGACGAGCTTGCGAATGTAGTCGCCGGCGTGACTTCGGCCTCGGCATTGGCCGACCTCGTGGTCAATTTCATGGACATCGGCGGCGCCGAAAAGCAGGGGCTGCTCGAATGCTTCGACCTGCGCGAGCGGCTCGACCGCGTGCTCAGGATCCTCAACGACCGCGTCGAAGTGCTGCGCATCTCGGCCAGGATCGGCGAGGAAACCAAGAAGGCGTTCGACGAGCGCCAGCGCGAGCACGTGTTGCGCGAGCAGATGCGCCAGATCCAGAAGGAACTCGGCGAAACCGACGACAGCGCCGCCGAAATGGATGAGCTGAAGAAAGCGCTCGACGCCGCCGGCATGCCGGAGGATGTGGCCAGGCACGCGAAGAAGGAACTCAAGCGCCTGGGGAGGATGTCGGATTCCTCCGGTGAGAGTTCGATGCTGCGCACCTACCTCGAGTGGCTCACCGAGCTGCCGTGGAAGGCGGAGGACGCCGTCGCCGCCAATTCGTCGATCGACATTGCGGAGGCGAGGCGCATCCTCGACGAGGACCACTACGGCCTGGACAAGATCAAGCGCCGCATCCTCGAATGGCTGTCGGTGAGGAAGCTCGCGCCCGAGGGCAAGAGTCCGATCCTGTGCTTCGTCGGCCCGCCCGGCGTGGGCAAGACTTCGCTTGGCCAGAGCATCGCGCGCGCCACGGGGCGCAAGTTCCAGCGCGTCGCATTGGGCGGCGTGCATGACGAAGCCGAGATCCGTGGCCACAGGCGCACCTATATCGGCTCGATGCCGGGCAACATCATCCAGGCGCTCAAGCGCGCGCAGAGCCGCTCGGCGGTGTTCATGCTAGACGAGATCGACAAGGTCGGCGCGGGCGGCTTCCATGGCGACCCGGCCTCGGCGCTGCTCGAGGTGCTCGACCCCGAACAGAACTCGAAATTCCGCGACAACTACCTCGGCGTCGATTTCGACCTGTCGAAGGTCCTGTTCATCGCGACCGCCAATGTGCTCGACACGATCCCCGGGCCGCTGCGCGATCGCATGGAGATCATCCAGCTGCCCGGCTATACGGAAGCCGAGAAGCTGCAGATCGCGAGGCGCTACCTCGTTAAGCGCCAGCTCGACGCCAACGGCTTGAAGCCCGAACAGGCGACGGTGACCGATGACGCACTCCGGGCGATTATTGGCGACTACACTCGCGAGGCGGGTGTGCGCAACCTCGAGCGCGAACTGGGCAGCGTGCTGCGCCGTGCGGCGATGAGGATCGCAGAAGGCGAGGCGCGTATCGAAGACGGCGCCGTCGTGCTGGATGAGCCCGACCTGCACGGCATCCTCGGCGCGAAGAAATTCGACAACGAGATCGCGCAGCGGGCCGGCATGCCGGGTGTCGCAACCGGCCTGGCCTGGACGCCCGTGGGCGGCGACATCCTCTTCATCGAGGCGACCAAGGTGCCGGGCTCGGGCAAGCTGATCCTGACGGGGCAGCTCGGCGACGTCATGAAGGAATCGGTGCAGGCCGCGCTGACACTGGCAAAGATGCTGGTTGGCGATTCACTCGACAAGACCGACATCCACGTGCACGTCCCGGCGGGCGCCACGCCCAAGGACGGGCCGAGCGCGGGTGTCGCGATGTACCTCGCGCTCGTTTCGCTGCTGATGGACAGGCCGGTGAGGAGCGACTTCGCCATGACCGGCGAGATCTCGCTGCGCGGGCTGGTGCTGCCGATCGGCGGCGTCAAGGAAAAGGTGCTGGCGGCCTTGCGCGCCGGTATCAAGACTGTAATGTTGCCGAGGAAGAATGAGAAAGACGTGGAAGAAGTGCCTGCGGATGCCCGCGCGCGCCTCGAATTCGTCTTCCTCGACAAGGTGGAAGATGCGGTGAAGCACGCAATCGGCGAGCTTCCGCAATACCAGAAGGCGGCCTGAACATGACCCCCGAAGAGCGTGACCAGCTCGGCAGGTTCCTGCAATTGCTCGAAGAGGCGCAGGCCGGCCCGAAAGATCCCAACGCGCAGGCAATGATCGCGCGGGCCTGTGCCCGCCAGCCGGATGCGGCCTACCTGCTCGTGCAGCGCGTGATGCAACTGGAGATGGCGCAGCAGGCGAGCCAGGACGAAATCGCCCGGCTCACGCAACTGGCGAGCCAAGCGCAGGCCAGCGCGCTGCCCCCGAGTTTCTTTGGCGCCAACACGTGGGGAAAGAAACCTGCGCAAGTTGGCGGGACCGCGCCCTTGCCTGCAGCGGCCGCTGCGGCGAACCCACCGGTGGCCCAGGCGCAGGCGCCCCGTTCCGCGTGGGGCGGCGGATTGCTCGGGACAGTCGCATCGACGGCGGTGGGCGTAGTCGCGGGATCGATGCTGGCGCAGGGCATAGGCAGCATGTTCGGCAATCGCGAAGCCGGCCACGGTGCCGCAGCCAAGGACGTTCCCCCCGGTGGCGGTACGCTGGTGGAGAACGACTATGGCACCGGCAACCAGGATCCGGACGGTGGATATGTGGCGGACGACTTCGATGCCGGTGATAGCGGGAGCGGCGGCGATGTGGGTTGAGTCGGGTCTGGTATTTTCCTGAAATGGAAAGATTATTCGCCCGCAGGCCGCGCGGATATTAGGTCTGTGAGATTGAATGTTGAAGATTATTGGGTGGAATCCGGCTGCCGCGCCCTGCGAAACGCCGCACGACGCATCTTCCCCGTTGCCGTAAAGTAGGCGCCGGGCCATTCCAGGCCTGCCAAAGGGGAATCCGCGGTGAGGACATTCATAGCTGCCGGCGTCGCTGCGCTCGTTCTTGCGCTTGCACCACAGCCTGCCATTGCGCAGCCTTACCCGTTCAAGCCGGTGAAGATCATCGCGGGCTTCCCGCCGGGCGGCGCGGCCGACCTGCTCGCGCGGGTGACGGCTGACAAGTTGTCCGCGGCCATGGGCCAGCCCTTCGTGGTCGAAAACCGCCCGGGCGCAGGCGGAACGATAGGCGCGGACGCGGTCGCCAAGTCGGCGCCCGACGGTTACACGCTGCTGCTCGGGGTGACTGCAAGCCAGACCATCGCGCCCGCGGTCTACAAGTCGCTGCCCTACGACAGCGCTCGCGATTTCCGGCCGATCGCGCTTATCGCAACGATTCCGGTGGCGTTGGTCGTGCATCCGTCGATTGCCGCCAGCAATGCGCGCGAGCTCGTGGCCATCGCAAAGGCCTCCGCGTCGCCGCTGCAATTCGCCTCCAGCGGCAGCGGCGCGATCCCCCATCTCGCGGGCGAACTGTTCCAGCTCTCGCAGGGAGTGAAGCTCCAGCATGTGCCGTACAAAGGCGCGCCGCTCGCCATGTCCGACCTGCTTGCAGGCCGCGTCCAGCTCATGTTCGACAACCTGCCGACCGTGCTGGCTCACATCCGGTCGGGGAAATTGCGTGCGCTGGCAATCGCCGGGCCAAAGCACGCACGTGCACTGCCCGACCTGCAGACACTGGCCGAAGCCGGGGTGCCGGGCGTGGAAGTCGGTTCATGGTTCGGCGTGCTCGCAGCGGCCGCGACCCCCGACGCAATCGTCAACGCGCTGTCGCGCGAGATCGCAAAAGCGGTGCAGGCAGACGATGCGAAGGCGCGCATGGAAGCAATGGGCGCCGAGCCCGCCTATCTTCCCCCGGAGGAGCTTGCAAAACTCATCCGTACTGAAACCGAAAAGTGGGCCGGGCTGGTGAGGGCCACCGGCGCCCGCGCCGATTGAGCAAAATGAATTCCGAAGACGCGTTGCCGGCGGTCACCGCGCTGCTGGCCGACTACTGCGCGCATCTCGATGCCGACCGGCTCGAGCAGTGGGTCGGCCTGTTCGCGGAAACGGCAAGCTATCGCATCGTGCCCAGGGAAAACCGCGTGCAGGGCCTGCCGGCGGCGATCCTGCACCTGTCGAACAAGCGCATGATCGCAGACCGGATCACGGTGCTGCGGACCGCCGCAGTGTTCAACATCCATGTCGACCGGCATATGGTGAGCGCGATTCGCGTGATCGAGAGGCTTCCCGATTCGGTGCGTTACGAGGCGAACTTCTGCGTCTACCAGTCCGACCAGGAGGGGCGGACCAAGCTCTTTTGCACCGGACTGTACGAAGGCGAAGTCGCCTTGGGGCCGCAGCCGCGATTCCTGCAACAGACCGCCTTGGTCGATACTTTCTCGATTCCTGCGCTGCTCGCGGTTCCGATCTAGCCCCGCATGCCTGCGATCCCGATTACCGAAGAACTCCGAACCCTGTGGCCGCGCAAGGACTATTCGCGCGTCCCTTTCCGCTTCTATCACGACGAGCGGCTTTATCGCGAGGAACTCGAGCGCATCTTCCGCGGCCCGACCTGGAGTTACCTGTGCCTCGAAGCGGAGATTCCGAAGCCTGGCGATTTCCGCACAACGCTGGTCGGCGAAACGCCAGTCGTCGTGACGCGCAAGGACGACGGGGATCTCGCCGCGTTCGTGAACCGATGCGCGCACCGCGGCGCGATAGTGCGCCGCGAAGCGTTCGGGAACGCCAGGGAACACATTTGCGTTTATCACCGCTGGTGCTACGCGCAGGATGGCAGCCTGACGGGGGTGCCGTTCCGCCGCGGGGTCGCAGGCAAGGGCGGCATGCCCGACGATTTCGATCCCAAGGAAAACGGGTTGCAGAAGCTCAAGGTGCACTCGATGCGTGGCGTGGTGTTCGCGACCTTCGCTGCCGAAGTCGAGCCGCTTGCCGATTACCTCGGCCCTGTGATGACCGCGCACATCGAGCGGCTGATGCACAAGCCGATCCGCATCCTCGGTTACCAGCGGCAGACCGTGTTCGGCAACTGGAAGCTCTACATGGAGAACGTGCGCGATTCCTACCATGGCGGCCTGCTGCACGAGTTCCAGAACACTTTCGGCATCAGCCGCGTCACACAGGTGGGCGGTGCGCGCATGGATGCGAAGCACCGCCACCACGTCACCTACAGCAGCGCGGCCGAAGCCGGGGACGGCACGCAACTCCACAAGGACGCGGGCGTTGCCAACGACAGGCTGCGGCTGGCCGATGGCCGGTTGCTCGAATACGTTCCGGAGTTTGCCGACGGCCAGCAACTCACGATCTCCTCGGTTTTCCCGAACGCCGTGTTCCAGCAGATCCGCAATTGCCTCGCCACCCGGCAACTGCGGCCGCGCGGCGTGGACGAATTCGACCTCGTGTTCACGATCTACGGCTATGTGGACGACACGCCGCAACTGCAGGAACTGAGGCTCGCCCAGTCGAACATGATCGGTCCGGCGGGCTATATCTCGATGGAGGACGGCGAGGCGATAGAGATCGTGCACCGCGCCACCAAAGGGGAGGCGACCACCAGCGGGCTGCTGGAAATGGGCAGCCTGGGCGAAATCCCCGATGAGATCAGGTTCCGCACGTCCGAGGTCTCGATTCGCGGGTTCTGGTCTTACTATGCTGCGCTGATGGACATGAAACCTGACGGGGCGATCCGATGAAATTGCTTGCAATGTTCGTACTTGCGCTTGGGTTTGCGCCAGCGGTGCTCGCGCAGGTCGCGTATCCAGCCAGGGCAGTGAAGATTGTCGTGCCTTATCCTGCGGGCGGCTACTACGATGTCGCTTCGCGAGTGCTGGGGCAGAAATTCTCGGAGGCTCTCGGTCAGCCGTTCGTGATCGAGAATCGCCCGGGCGCAAACGCGATCGTCGGCACCGAGCTCACCGCGAAATCCGCGCCCGACGGCTACACGATCATGATGGGCGGCATCGGCCCGCACGCGATCAACGCCAGCCTGTACCCGAAACTCTCCTACGACCCGGTAAAGGATTTCGCTCCGATCATCCTCGTTTCGATGACCCCGAATGCGCTGGTGGCAAACCCGGGTTTTGCGGCGAAGTCGGTCGGCGAACTGGTCGAGGCAGCCCGCGCGCAGGCGGGCAGGATCAACTACGCCTCGAATGGCTCCGGAAGTTCCGTGCATTTGTGCGCCGAACTGCTTGGCACCATGACAGGCACGAAGTTCAACCATGTGCCTTTCAAGGGCAGCGCCCCGGCAATTGCGGCGACACTCGGCGGGCAGACGCAATTTGCGTTCGCAACCGCGGGCGACGTGCTCGCGCATATCCGCGGGGGAAAGCTGAGGGCGCTCGCGGTTACAAGCGCGAAGCGCATCCCGGCGCTCGCCGATACGCCGACGATGATCGAAGCCGGCGTGCCGGGTTACGAAGCCACTGCGTGGTTTGCGCTCTTCGCGCCCGCCGGCACGCCGCGCGACGTCGTGGGCAAACTCAATGCCGTGGCCGGCAAGGCACTGCAAACCGAGGAGGTCAGGGAGCGGCTCGCCCCGCAGGGATCGGCCGACCTCGTCGGCGGAACCCCCGAGCACCTGGCCGGCCTCGTCCGGTCTGAAATCGTCAAATGGTCGAAAGTGGTGAAGGAGTCCGGCGCCACGGCCGACTGAACGTTCGAATGATCTTTCCGAGTCCCGAACCATGAGCCTATCGACACCGGCGCCCCGCCGCCACCTCCACACCCGCACCATCCATTGCGAAGGCTTCCATCGCGACGACGGCCTTTGGGACATCGAGGCGCGCATCATCGACACCAAGACACACAAGACCGTGGAGCCGTTTCGCGGCGCGCGCGATGCGGGCGCGCATGTGCATGACATGGAGGTGAGGATGACGCTCGACCGCGACATGGTGGTGAGGGACATCGAGGTGTCCACGAACCACGCGCCCTACGATCCCTGCTTCACTGTCGCCCCGGCGTTCAAGAGCCTGATCGGCGCGAAGGTCGGCGGCGGCTGGCGGCGAGCGGTCAACGAGGCGGTCGGCGGCACCAAGGGGTGCACTCACCTTAAGGAACTTCTCATGCCCGCGGCGACGGTGGCTTACCAGACGATGGGCAGTTGGCCCAAGGAAGGCGATGCGAAAGGCGAAGTGAAGCCGGTCGCGCTGCCGGGCAAGGCGGCGGCAAAGCCGTATTTCCTCGACGGCTGCAAGGCGTGGTCGAGCGATAGCGAGGTGGTTGCGAAGCTGTACCCGATGCATCACGTAAAGCGTTCCTGAAAACCTATAATCAAGCAGAAACAGGAGGGGACAGTTGAAGAACTTTTGCGTGGTGCTTCTTTTCGCTGCGGCCGGCCTTGTCGCGATGCCGGCCCAGTCGCAGAACGTATTCCCCAACAGGGCGGTAAGGGTGATCGTGCCATTCCCCGCCGGCGGATCGGCCGATGTGCTTGCACGCATCGTGGGCGAAAAGCTTTCGTCCAAATGGGGCCAGCCGGTGGTGGTCGAGAATCGCGCCGGTGCGGGGGGCAATATCGGCGCGGAGGCCGTTTACCGCGCGGAGCCGGATGGCTACACGATCCTTTCGAGCCCGCCCGGACCGCTGTCGATCAACCACAACCTGTACAAGAACCTGCCGTTCGAGCCGGCGAAATTCGTGCCGATCACGGTGCTGGCGATCGTGCCCAACGTGATCAGCGTCAAGGCCGAACTGCCGGTCAATTCGATCCGCGACCTGATTGCGTATGCCAAGGTGAATCCGGGCAGGCTCGTCTACGCATCGCAGGGAAACGGGTCGACCTCGCACCTTTCGGCACAGATGTTCTCCACGATGGCGGACGTGCAGCTGGTGCATGTGCCTTACAAGGGCGAAGGACCCGCGCTCGTGGATATCGTTGCCGGGCGGGTCGACATGTTCGTCGGCAACATCGCAGCCGGGCTGAGGTTCTACCAGGCCGGCAAGCTGAAGTTCCTGGCCGTCGCGGGAAACCGTCGTAGCCCCGTGGCCCCGGACGTGCCGACCGCGACAGAGGCCGGATTGCCGGGATTCATCGCCAGCGCGTGGTTTGCGTTCGTCGCGCCGCCTGGGACGCCGAATCCGGTGGTACAGCAGATCAACGCGGCGACCGTCGAGGCGCTCAGGCTCCCTGACGTGCAAAAGCGATTCCTGGAGCAAGGCGCTGAGCCGGTGGGGAATTCCACGGCCGAGATGGCGGCATTCGTGAAAGAGGAAATGGTCCGCTGGCAGAACGTCATCAAGACGGCCAACGTTACCTTGCAGTGATCGCCGGAGGTAATAGCGCATGAATGCAATCGAGCAACGGGTCGTCTGGCCCCCGGGGATGGTGTCCGGCGCTCCCTACTGGGCCTACCAGGACGAAGCCACTTATCGGCTCGAGCAGAAGAGGATCTTCGGCGGCGCAGTCTGGAATTTCGTTTGCCTGGAGGCCGACGTTGCCAGGCCCGGGGACTATCGCACGACCTTCGCAGGCGAAATGCCGGTCATTGTGGCGCGCGGCGAAGACGGCGAGATCTACGCTTTCGAGAACCGCTGTGTGCATCGCGGCGCTTTGATAGCGCTGGACGATGGCGGAAGCAACGCGAAGGATTTCCAGTGCGTGTATCACGCGTGGACCTACGATCTCAAGGGAAACCTCAAGGGTGTCGCGTTCGAGGAGGGCTCCAACGGCAAGGGCGGCATGCCGAAGGACTTCCGCAAGGAAAAGCACGGCCCGAGAAAGCTCTACACGGCGACGCTTTGCGGATTGGTGTTTGCAAGCCTGTCGGACAATGTGCCGCCGATCGAGGACTACCTCGGCGAAGCGATCCTCGGCCGCATCCAGCGCGTCCTGTGCAAGCCCACGCGCGTGATCGGGCGCTTCACGCAGGCGCTGCCGAACAACTGGAAACTGTACGCGGAAAACGTCAAGGACACCTATCACGCGAGCCTTTTGCACCTGTTTTTCGGGACGTTCCGGATCACGCGGCTGACGCAGGGCGGGGGTGTGCTGGTGAGCGAGGACGGCGGCCACCACGCCAGCTACACGATCGACGCGCCCGGCGACGCGAAAAGCGAGGAGTACGCCAAGCAGGGCATCCGGTCGGAGAGCAAGGAATACCGGCTTGCAGACCCCAGCATGCTCGATTCGGTGGACGAGTTCGGCGACCGCATCCAGTTGCAGATCCTTACGGTCTTCCCGGGTTTTGTGCTGCAGCAGATCAACAATGCCCTGGCGGTTCGCCAGATCCTGCCCAAGGGCGTCGGGCGCATGGAATTGAACTGGACCTACTTCGGTTTCGAGGACGACACGCCCGAGATGCGCAAGCGCCGCCTCAAGCAGGCCAACCTTGTCGGGCCCGCGGGCTTCGTTTCGATGGAGGACGGATGCGTCGGCGGTTTCGTGCAGAGGGGCGTGGCCGCCGCCGGCGACGAGTTCTCGATGATGCAGATGGGGGGCGACGCGACCGAGACCGACACCACGCGCGCAACCGAAGCCTCGGTGCGGGGGTTCTGGAAAGCGTATCGCACGCACATGGGGATCTGAAGTGGGTGCAACGGACCTCACGGCAACCGAACTCAATTCGCGGCTCATCGAACTGAACGCGGGCTATGCGCGCGCGATCGACGACGGCGACTTCGAGGCCTGGCCGGAGTTCTTCCTCGAGGACGGGTTCTACAAGCTGACGACCGCGGACAACGTTGCGCAGGGCATGGAGGCCGGCCTGATCTACGCCGACTCGCGCAACATGCTGCGTGACCGGGTTTCCGCGCTCAGGATGGCGAACATCTTCGAGCGCCACCGGTATCGCCATATCGTCGGGTTGCCCACTGTGCTCGGCGTCGAGGGCGCCGGCGCGCGCACTGATGCCTCGTTCCTCGTCGTGCGGATCATGCGGGACGGGACGATGGACCTGTTCGCCGCCGGCCGTTACCTCGACCGGGTCGAAGCGGTCGCCGACGGCTCGTTGCGCTTTCGCGAACGGATCGTGGTCTGCGACAGCAACCGCTTCGACACCCTCGTGGCCATACCTCTTTGAAAATCGCGATCGCAATCGGCGACCCGAACGGCATCGGCCCCGAAATCGCGGTCAAGGCGGCGATGAAATTTGCCGGCAGCGGCATCGAGCCGGTCCTCGTCGGTGACGAATTCGTGATCCGGGAATATGGGGGGGCAGGGCTTTGCATCGCGCCGATCGCGGCGCTCGAGCCGGCCGGCTTCCTCCCGGGCAGGATCGACCCGCGCGCGGGCAGAGCCACGGTGGCCTACGTGCGCGAGGCGGTAAGGCTCGTGAATGCCGGGGAAGTCTCGGCGATCGTCGCCTGCCCACAGTCGGAGACGGCGATCAACAGCGCGGGAATCCCTTTCTCCGGCTATGCCGGGCTCTTGGCCCAGATCACGGAAACGCCCGAGGACCAGGTCTTCCTGATGCTTGTCGCAGCGGGGCTGCGCATCGCGCATGTGACTTTGCATGAGAGCGTGAGAAGCGCGCTCGGCCGGATCACCATCGAGCGCGTGGTGGCGGCCGGCCTGGCGAGCGTAAAGGCGGTCGAACGGCTCGGTGTCGCCAACCCGAAACTTGGCGTGGTGGGCATCAACCCGCACGCGGGCGAGAACGGGTTGTTCGGCGACGATGACGACCGCATCACGCAGCCCGCGGTCGCGCGTCTGAAGGCGCTCGGCGTGGATGCTCACGGGCCCATAGGCGCGGACCTTATGCTTTCGCAAAGAAAGCACGATGTTTACCTTGTGATGTTCCACGACCAGGGGCACATCCCGATCAAGCTCCTTTCGCCCCTGCGTTCGTCGGCGCTGTCGATCGGCACCCCGGTGCTGTTTTCCAGCGTCGGCCACGGTTGTGCCCACGACATCGCCGGCAAGGGCGTGGCCGACCCGATCTCGGTGATCGAGACGCTCGCGCTGCTGGGCGGCGCGGCGGCGCACTAGTCCTTGCCAGCCAGTTTCACGATCCGGGTTGCCAATACCGATATCGCGTTTCCTTGCGATGCCGACACTTCGATCCTCGAGGCGGCGAGGCGTGCGGGTTATGAGATGCCTTATTCATGCCGGCGGGGGGCCTGTGCAAGCTGCCGGGGTCTCGTGCGCTCAGGCGAGATCGAGACTCCCTACCCTGGCGATCTCTACGTCCTGTTCTGCCAGGCACGGCCGAAAACCGACCTCGAGATCGTGCCTCGCGAAATCCGGCGCACCGACCCGGCGGCGAAAAGCACCATCGACGCCAAAGTGTTGCGCGTCACCGAGGCGGCCGCAGATGTGCGCATCGTGCAGCTGCGCTTTCCGGCCGGCGTGAGGGCGAAGTTCAAGGCAGGCCAATACCTCGACGTGATCCTCCCGGATGGCGCAAGGCGCAGTTTCTCGATGGCCAACGCCCCGCAGCAGAGCGATCTCGCGGTGCTGCATGTGCGGGTGATCTCCGGTGGCCGGTTCTCCCAGGAGGTGCTGCCAGGCCTTGCGCCAGGCAGCCTGTTGCGCCTCGAGATCCCGGCCGGCGATTTCTGGCTGCGTGACAGTCCCAAGCCCGCGGTGTTCGTGGCGAGCGGCACCGGGTTTGCGCCGATCAAGTCGATCCTCGAAGACGCGTTCCGCAAGAAGGATGCGCGCGAAATGGTGCTGTACTGGGGGGCGCGGCGGCAGAAGGATCTCTATCTTGCCGACCTTCCCGCGAAGTGGGCGGGCCTCTATGCGAACTTCCGTTTCGTGCCGGTGCTTTCGGAACCCGATGCCGGCTGGACTGGACGAACCGGGTTCGTCCATCGCGCGGTCATGGACGACTTTTCGTCCCTCGCGGAGCGCCAGGTCTACGCCTGCGGCGTGACCGCGATGGTCGATGCCGCGCGGCATGAGTTCACGACCGGACGCGGGTTGCCCGCGGACGACTTCTTCTGCGACGCGTTCGTGACGCCCGCCGATCCCAAACCCACATGAAGGAGCACCCCATGGATGACGCCCTCAAGCCCCTCTACGAACGCGGACTCAAGGTCAGAAAGGAAGTCCTTGGTGACGCCTACGTCGACAACGCAGTCAATTCCGCCGACGAGTTCTCGCAGCCGCTGCAAGAATATGTAACCGCGCACGGATGGGGTGCGAGTTGGGCGCGGCCCGGACTGGAGAAGAAGACGCGCTCGATGCTCAACCTGGCAATGCTGACAGCGCTCAACCGTCCGCACGAGTTGAGGATCCACCTCAAGGGCGCGCTGAACAACGGGGTCAGCAAGGAAGAGATCCGCGAGATCTTCATCCACGCCGCGGTCTACTGCGGCGCCCCGGCCGCGATGGACAGCTTCAGGATCGCCAAGGAAGTCTTCAAGGAGCAGGGGATTTAGGGCGACAATCAGGCCACGCAACGCCCGACACAGGAGGATGAGATGAACGCGCCCGACAAGACGCAGGCTGCCCAGAGCCTCGAGCATTACTGGATGCCCTACACGGACAATCCGCGCTTCAAGTCGGACCCGAAGATGATCGTCGGCGCGAAAGACATGCACTACCGTCTCGCCGACGGGCGCGAGGTACTCGACGGGCTGGCAACCCTGTGGTGCGTGAATGCGGGGCACTGCCGGCCGAAGATCGTGGAGGCGATCCGCAGGCAGGCGGGGGCGCTCGATTTCGCCTCGTCATTCTCGACCGGCCATCCGCTCGCATTCCAGGTCGCCGAGCGCGTCGCGGCACTTGCGCCGGAGGGCCTCGACCATGTGTTCTTCACCAATTCGGGTTCCGAGGCGGTGGACACCGTGATGAAGATGGCCGTGGGCTACCATCGCTTGCGCGGCGAAGGCGCCCGCACCCGCTTCATCGGGCGGGAGAAGGGCTACCACGGCGTCAACATCGGTGGCATGTCGGTGTCCGGCGTGCCGGTCAACCGCAAGGCCTACGGCGGGTTGCTGCTCGGCGGTACCGACCACTTGCGGCACACGCACGATTTGTCTACGCGCGCTTTCACGCGGGGTTGCGCGGCCACGGGCGCAGAGCTGGCCGACGAGCTCGAGCAGCGCATCGTTCCGCTGCACGATGCGTCGAACATAGCGGCCGTGATCGTCGAGCCCGTGTCCGGCGCCGGCGGCGTGCTGGTGCCGCCGCAAGGGTACCTGCAGCGCCTGCGGGAAATCTGCACGCGGCACGGCATCCTGCTGATCTTCGACGAAGTGATCTGCGGTTTCGGGCGCTTGGGGACACCCTTTGCCTCCCAGTACTTCGGCGTGACGCCGGACATGATCACGTTCGCCAAGGGCGTGACTTCGGGCAGCGTCCCGCTCGGCGGCGTGATCGTGAAGAAGGAGATCTACGACACATTCATGAAGTCGGCGGGCGCGGGCGTCCAGTTCTTCCACGGCTACACTTACTCGGGGCATCCGCTGGCGTGTGCCGCCGCCCTGGGCGCGCTGGATACTTACGCGGAGGAAAATCTCTTCGATCGGCCGAACCAGCTGGCCAAGGCCTTCGAGGACGGCGTGCATTCGTTTAAGGGCTCGCCGCACGTGATCGATTGCCGAAACCTCGGCCTGATCGGGGCGATCGAGTTGGCTGCGCGGGCCGGCGCACCGGGCGCGCGCGGCTTCGAAGTGTTCGAGAAATGCTGGGACAAGGGCGTGTTCGTGCGTCCGGTCGGCGACAACGTGGCTTTCTGTCCCCCGCTAATTTGCGAGAAGAAACACCTCGACCAGATGTTCGGCACGGTGGCCGAAGTGCTGCGCACCGTGGCGTGACCGGGGTCGGCCACTACAGCCACCCCGATCGCTTGAACCTGAACCACAGGTAGATGTCGATCCCGAACATGAGCGTGAGCGCGAAAGGGTAGCCCCACACCCATTTGAGCTCGGGCATGTGCTCGAAATTCATGCCGTAGACGCCGGCCACCATCGTGGGCACCGCCACCAGCGCCGCATAAGCGGCCAGGCGCTTGGTGGTTTCGTTCTCGGCCAGCGTGATCAGCGACAGGTTGACCGAGGTCGCGGTGGTCACCATCTCGCGCGTCGAATCGATGTTCTGGTTGATGCGGGTCAGGTGGTCGTATACATCGCGGAAATACTCGCTCATCCCGGTGCAGACAGGCGGGACGCGCCCCCCGTACAGCTTGCCGATCGAATCGAGCAGCGGACCGGCGGCGTGTTTGAGGGTCATCAGCTTGTGCTTGAGGTCGTAGAGCGCCTCGATGTTGGCCCGGGTTGTCGAGCCGCCCGAGAAGATGCGCGACTCGATGTTCTCGAGCTCGGTTTCAAGGGCGTCGAAGACCGGGAAGTAGCGGTCGACAACCGCATCCATGAGCGCATAGAGCACATAACCGGACCCGTGGCGCAGCAGCTCGGGCTCGCGCTCGCAACGCGCGCGCACGTCCTGGAAACCTTTGGACACGCGGCTGCGCACCGACAATACGTAGTTGCGCCCGACGAAGATATCGACTTCGCCCACCTGGAGTTCGCCCTCGACGAATTCCACGGTGTGCAGCACCGCGAACAGGGAGTCGCCGTACTCCTCGATCTTCGGCCTCTGGTGGCCGTGCCGGGCGTCTTCGACCGCCAGTTCGTGCAGGTCGAACTCTTCCCTCATCTGCTCGAGCTCGGCGGGTTCGGCGTCCTTGAGCGCCACCCAGACGAAGCAGTCGGGACGGCCGACGTAGGTGCTTATGTCCTGCACCGGGATTTCAGCCAGCTTGCGGCCATCCTGGTACGCAACGCAATTGATCAGCATCGAAACGCTCCGTAGGTCTGCGCCCGGATCTTAGCAGCGCGGCTCGTGCCTCGGCGTCACGTGGCGCCGGGCCGGATCGCCGCGTTGGAACGTTCCGCAACAATTGCGCCGTTCACCAATCTGGAACGCGAATCGATGCGGGCGAGGGGTAAAATGCCCCCTTTTTCACTGGTCTAGTCCATGTCGAACACTTCGCCGCAGTTGTCCCGTCGCGCGCAGGGCCTTGGCACCGAGAACGCCTTCGTGGTCCTCGCCGAGGTCAATGACCTTGCCCGCAAAGGCAAGGACATCATTTCGTTCTGCATCGGGCAGCCGGATTTCCCGGCGCCGCTGCACGTGCAGGAGGCCGGGATCCGCGCGATCCGCGAGGGCAAGCACGGCTATACCCCGTCGGCCGGGATCGATCCGCTGCGCGAAGCGGTGGCAAAGTACATGGCCGGGATGCGTGGCGGCCTGCCGATCCGGCCCGAGGACGTGGTGGTCGGTGCCGGCGCAAAGCCGTTCATCGCTTACGCCATCCTTTCGGTGACGGATTACGGTGTCGGCGACGAGGTGATCTACCCTAATCCGGGATTCCCGATCTATGAGTCCCAGATCACGGCCTGCGGGGCCAAGCCGGTGCCTATCCACCTCAAGGAGGCGCGGAATTTCTCTTTCGATCCAGCCGAGCTCGAAAGACTGATCACGCCGAAAACAAAGCTGCTGATCCTCAACTATCCGCACAACCCCACCGGGGGACTGCTCACGCGCGCCGAACTCGAGCAGATCGCGGCGATCCTCGCGAAGCATCCGCAGGTCTGGGTCTACGCCGACGAAATCTATTCCCGGCTCACGTTCGACGGCACTTTCTTTTCGATCGCGCAGGTGCCCGGCATGTACGAGCGCACGATCATTTCTGACGGCGCCTCGAAGACCTGGGCAATGACGGGGTGGCGAATCGGATTCATTTCCAATCCCGTGCTCTCGCCGGTGTTCACGCGCTGGGTGACCAACACCGATTCCTGCGCCTCGCAGATTTCACAATGGGCGGCGGTGGAGGCGATCAACGGCCCGCAGGATGCAGCCGAGATGATGAAGAAAAGTTTCTTCGAGCGCCGTGACCTGATCGTCGGCCTGCTGAACAAGGTCCCGGGCGTCGCCTGCAAGACGCCGGGCGGGGCTTTCTACGTCTGGCCGAACGTGACCGAAGCCTGCCGCATGATCGGCGCCAGCGATTCGGAAGACTTCCGCAAGCGCCTGCTCAACGAGGCCGGTGTCGCGGTGCTCGCCGACATCCACTTCGGTTCGCGCGTCCCAGGGGAAGGCCAGCATGTGCGTTTCTCGTATGCCGCGTCCAACGAGATGATCGAGAAGGGGGTGGCCCGCATGGCGGAGTTCATCCGGAAGAACACCGCCGAGGCGGCGTGATCGCCGCGTGAGTGCTGAATGGAAGCCGCCGTCGGTCACTGTCGCGGCGGTCATCGAGCGCGATGGCCGTTTCCTCGTGGTCGAGGAGGACTACGACGGGGCGAGGGTCTTGAACCAGCCGGCCGGTCACCTCGATCCGGGCGAGAGTGTGGTGACGGCTTGTGCTCGCGAGGTGCTCGAGGAGACTGCGCACCGGTTCACACCCGAATCGCTGGTCGGCATTTACCGCTGGTACTACGCGCCGCGTGACATCACCTTCATCCGGTTCACGTTTGCGGGACGCCTCGATGGCGTCGAAGAAGGCCGTGCGCTGGATACCGAGATCGTGGCCACGCACTGGTATACGCGGGACGAAATGACGGCACGGGTCAAGATGCACCGCACGCCGCTCGTCATGTCGTGCATCGACGACTACCTCTCCGGCAAGCGGTATCCGCTGGGCGTTTTTGCCAGCGGCTATGCCTGATGGGCGAGCGGGTCGTCGTCGGGATGTCCGGCGGGGTCGACTCGTCGGTCGCGGCGCTGCTTCTAAAGCGGCAGGGCTACGACGTCATCGGCCTTTTCATGAAGAACTGGGAGGACGATGACGACGACGCGTACTGCTCGACCCGGCAGGACCTGATCGACGCAGCCTCGGCCGCCGACGTGATCGGGGTGGAGCTGGAAGCGGTGAATTTTGCAGCCGAATACAAGGACCGGGTTTTCGCGGATTTCCTGCGCGAGTATTCGGCGGGCCGCACGCCTAACCCGGATGTGCTTTGTAACGCCGAGATCAAGTTCAAGGCGTTCCTCGACCATGCGATGGACCTCGGAGCCTCAAGGATCGCCACCGGTCACTATGCACAGGTCCGCGAGAGCGTCATCGATGTGGAAGAGCGCGCGAGCCGGTTCGAATTGCTGCGCGGCGCGGACCCGGCCAAGGACCAGAGTTATTTCCTGCACCGCCTGAACCAGGCGCAGCTGTCCAAGGTGCTGTTCCCGGTGGGCCATCTGGAAAAGAAAGAAGTCAGGCGGCTCGCCGCCGAGGCCCGTCTGGCGAACCACGACAAAAAGGACTCCACGGGGATCTGCTTCATCGGCGAGCGCCCGTTTCGTCAATTCCTGAACCGCTACCTGCCCAAGGAGCCCGGGCCGATCAGCACGCCGGAGGGCCGCACGGTCGGCCAGCACCAGGGCCTCGCCTTCTACACGATAGGCCAGAGGAAAGGGATCGGCATCGGCGGCAAGCAGGGCGGGGACGGCAATGCCTGGTATGTCGCCGAGAAGGATCCGGCCGAGAACACGCTGATCGTGGTGCAGGGGCACGACCACCCGCTGTTGTTCAAGAGGCGGCTCGCGGCCCTCGATGCGACCTGGGTCGGCGGGGCCGGGCCCGATGAAGGGTCTGTGCATACGGCCAAGAGCCGGTATCGCCAGGCCGACACGACCTGCCAGGTCACGCGCGCAGACGTCGATGAGTTCTCGCTCGAGTTCTCAGAGCCGCACTGGGCGGTGACGCCGGGGCAGTCGGTGGTGCTGTACGACGGCGAAGTGTGTCTTGGCGGCGGGATTATTGCGTAGGCAGGGCTACCAGATGATCCGTCCGTTGACGACGAGGCTTTTCGCGAATCGCACGACCGGGACGATTCCGAGCATCGCGTAGGCCAGAAGGTTGGCGCGCACGAACGCGGCGTGCACGAGATCCCGGGACACGGGCTTGAGCAGCGCGGCACCGACCAGCGTCTCGGCCCAGACCGAAATGAAAAAGCAGGGACCCAGCGCGACCAGGACCGCCAGGTCGCCTTCGCCCGCCTGGGGCTCGGCGATCACATCGAGCCAGCCCAGCACCCAGCCGGCGCCGAATACGGCAATCGTCACAAGGAGAGCGGAAGCCAGGTTGGCGGCGATGGAAACGGCCCCGGCGCGGCCGGTGGAAACGGACAGCGCTCCCTTGAGTTCGCGCGCTTCGACGGCCATGACCGGAACGAGGAGCAGCCACGAGTAAACCGCGAAATTGACAAACAGCAGCGTACCTTCGTTCACCGGAAGGTGCGCCTCAGGCGGTCACGCTTTCGGGATCGTGTCCGCGAACGAAGGCCGCTCCGAGAGCTTGTCGAAATGCTTTGCGAGATTCGGGTGGCTCCCTCGCCAGTCGATTTGGGGGAACCGGAACGCAAGCCAGCCGAGCGTGCAGCCGAACGCGATGTCTGCCAGGGTGAAACCGTTGCCATGGCACCAGGGCTTGTCGGCGAGCTCATGGGCCATTTCCACCAGGCCGCGCCCGAGCTTGCCGTTCTGCCGCGAGATCCAGTCTGCGCTCTGGAGGTGCTTTTCGCGGGCCTGTTCGTAGCGGATGAGAATGCCGGCATCGATCGTGCCGTCGGCCAGCGCTTCCCAGCGGCGCACCGCGATGCGGTCGCGGCTCTCCTCCGGGATCAGCCGGCCCTTGGGCGACACGGTGTCGAGAAACTCGGCGATGACGCGCGAATCGTAAAGCGTCGAACCATCGTCGAGCACCAGCACCGGGATCTTGCCCAGCGGGTTGTGGGCGGGCACCGGGCTGTCGGCCGCCATCACCTCGACATGCTCGAACGCGCACTCCACGCGCTTTTCGGCGAGGACGATACGGACTTTGCGCGTGAAGGGACTCGGGACCGAGCCAAGGAGTTTCATGAGGGAAGTCTTCCTGGAAAGAGTGCAGCCGCATTATAACATTCGGGCCCTCCGGCCATTTGTGCACCGAAGCTATAATGCCGGGCCATCAATGCCGTCCGCACCCTCACGCCGCCGGGCTTCCCGCACATGACGCAACTCAATGCCCTCTCTCCCCTCGACGGGCGTTACTCGAAGTCCGTCGATGCGCTGCGCAGCCATTTCAGCGAGGCGGCGCTGATCCGGTATCGCCTGAGGATAGAACTCGAGTGGCTCAAGGCGCTTGCCGCCGAGCCGGCGATCGGCGAACTCAAGCCTTTCAGCGCGAAGACCGTCGCCGCCCTGGACAGGCTGGTCGAGCGCTTCTCCGAAAAAGATGCCGCGCATATCAAGAACATCGAGGCCGAGACCAACCACGACGTCAAGGCGATCGAGTACTGGATGAAGGGCAAGCTTGCCGGCAATCGCGAAGTCGAGCGATCGCTCGAGTTCATCCATTTTGCGTGCACGTCCGAGGACATCAACAACCTGTCGTATGCGTTGATGATCGCGGGGTCCCGCGAAGCGGTCATGCTGCCGAAGCTGGACGAGCTGATCGCGGTCATGCGCGAGCTTGCCCACAGGCATGCGGGGCTCGCCATGCTTTCGCGCACCCACGGCCAGCCCGCCAGCCCGACCACGATTGGTAAGGAGATGGCCAATTTCGTGCATCGCCTGCGCCGCGCACGCACGCGGATCGCGGGCGTTTCGGTGCAAGGCAAGATCAACGGCGCGGTGGGCAACTACAACGCGCACCTCGCCGCGTATCCCGGATTCGCATGGGAGGCCTTTTGCAGGCGATTCGTGGAGGGCCTCGGGCTCGAGTTCAATCCCTACACCACGCAGATCGAGCCGCATGATGCGTTCGCGGAGTTGTTCGATGCGTGGGCCCGCGCAAACACGGTGCTGCTCGATTTCGACCGGGACGTCTGGGGCTACATCTCGCTGGGCTACTTCAAGCAGCGGCTGAAGGCCGGTGAAGTGGGCTCCTCGACCATGCCGCACAAGGTTAACCCGATCGACTTCGAGAATTCGGAAGGCAATATCGGCGTGGCGAATGCTTTGTTGCGCCACCTCGCGGACAAGCTGCCGGTTTCGCGCTGGCAGCGCGACCTTTCCGATTCGACCGCGCTCAGGAACACAGGCAACGCGCTGGGGCACACGTTGCTCGCCTACGTTTCGTGCCTGCGAGGCCTGGGCAAGCTCGAAGCGAACCCCGCAAGGTTCGCTGAAGACCTCGACGCCAATTGGGAGGTGCTGGCCGAACCGGTTCAGCAGGTCATGCGCCGCTACGGCGTGCCCGATGCCTACGAGAAGCTCAAGGAGCTCACGCGCGGCAAGGGCATCGTCGCAAAGCGCCTCGCCGCCTTCATCCGCACGCTGCCGATTCCGGCGGATGCGAAAAAGCAGCTGCTGGCACTGACCCCGGCCGGCTATACCGGCCTTGCCGCCGAGCTCGCGCGGCGCATCTGACTTCGCCACCACTTTCTGACGCGCGCACTGCGCGCCCACGCCAATGCTCTACGTAATCACGATCTTCCTGTCCTCGTTGCTGCTGTTCCTCGTGCAGCCGCTGATCGCGCGCCTGATCCTCCCCTGGTTCGGGGGAACAGCCGCGGTCTGGACGACCTGCATGCTGTTCTTCCAGTGCGTCCTGTTGGCCGGGTACGCCTATGCGCATGCCACCACGGCAAAGCTGTCCCCGCGGGCGCAGGCGATCGTCCACACGATCCTGCTTGCCGCCGCGGTGGCGACGCTGCCGATCCTGCCGGATGCGTCCTGGAAGCCTGTCGGCGGCGGCGAGCCGATCTCGCGCATCCTGTTGCTTCTCACGGCGACAGTCGGTTTGCCGTACCTGCTGATCTCGGCGACAAGCCCGTTGGTGCAGGCGTGGTTCTCGCGCGCTCGTCCGGGTGCGAACCCGTACCGGCTTTTTGCGGTGTCCAACTTCGCCTCGCTGCTGGCTCTCATCGGCTATCCGCTGGTGGTCGAGCCCTACCTCAGCAACGGGCAGCAGGTCTACGGATGGTCGTGGCTGTTCGCAGCCTTCTCGGTGCTTTGCGCCGCATTGGCCTGGATGAGCTCGAACGCGCATTCGCGCGCCCCGGCGATACGCGATGTCGGGGAGGCGGACACGACACCCGGTCGCGACGATATCGTCCTTTGGCTCGCGCTGTCGGCAACCGGATCGGTGATGCTGCTCGCCGTGACCAACCACATCACCCAGAACGTGGCTGCGATCCCGCTGCTTTGGCTCGCCCCCCTGACGCTCTACCTGCTGTCTTTCATCCTGTGCTTCGAAGGCCAGGGGCTCTACCGGCCCAAGTGGTGGTGGTCGATCGTGCTGGTCTGGATCGGTGCGATGGGCTGGCTGCTTGTCGACCCGGACCACCAGTTCGACCTCTACCTGCAGCTGGGCATCTTCCTGTCCGGCCTGTTCGTCGCCTGCATGTTCTGCCATGGCGAGCTCTATCGCCACCGGCCATCGAACCGCCACCTGACCGCCTTCTACCTCTGGGTGTCCGTCGGCGGGGCGCTGGGCGGCTTTTTCGTGGCGGCGGTCGCGCCGCTGGTGTTCAACGCCTACTACGAACTGGGCATCGGCCTCATCGCCTGCGCGGCCCTGGGCGTGGTCGTCTACCGCAACCTGCATCGGATGGCGTTCTACGCAAGCATGCTCGTCCTCATGGGCGTCGCCGCGGCGGTCTGTTACGACGGCTTCAAGTTCCAGGACTATGTCCGGGTTTCAGAGCGCAATTTCTATGGCGTCCTCAGGGTGAAGGAGTACGGGACCGCGGGCGAGTCCGACCACCTGCGGCGACTGCTCCACGGGACCATCATGCACGGCGAGCAGTACCTGACCGGGCCCGCCCGCCGGGACCTGACCAGCTATTACCAGGTCACCTCGGGTATCGGCAAGGCAATCGCCTCAAAGCAGGCCGGCGGACCGCTGCGGGTGGGTGTGATCGGGCTGGGGACGGGCACGCTGGCCGGCTACGGGCGCAAGGGCGACGTCTATCGCTTCTACGACATCAATCCGACCGTGGTGACCATCGCGCGGCGCGAGTTCGGCTACCTCGGCGACAGCGAGGCGAAGATCGAAATCGCGCTTGGCGACGCCCGGCTGACCCTCGAGCGAGAGGCGCCGGAAAGATTCGACGTCCTTGCGGTCGACGCGTTTTCCAGCGACGCGATTCCGGTGCATCTGATCACGAAGGAGGCGATGGAGGTGTACCTGAAGCACATGAAGCCCGACGGCATCGTGGCTTTCCATGTGTCGAACCGGTTTCTCAACCTCGGGCCGGTGGTGGCGAGGATCGCGAAGGCCGCCGGTGCCCATGCAGTCAACGTCTACGAGAAAGGCGAGGACGACAAGACGCAAAGCGACTGGGTCCTCGTGTCCCGGGATCGCAGGGTCCTCGATGCGCCGGAGATCAAGGCGGTGTCGGATCCGGTGGAAGAGCAGCCGTCGTGGCGGATGTGGACCGACGACTACAACAACCTCATCCAGGTGCTGAAGTAGCCGCCCCGAAGCGCCGCTTGCGCCGGCGCGGCTCTCAGACCACCGCGCCGTCGTTCTCTTCGCGCCGGGATTTCTTGGCCGTGATGAACTGCGAGCGATCCACTTTCAGCCACATCAGCAGCGGGCTCGCAACGAGCACCGAGGAGTAGATCCCGAAACAGATGCCGATCGTCAGCGCGAGCGCAAAGTAGTGCAGGGCCGGGCCGCCGAAGATCAGCATCGTGGTGACCATGATCTGGGTGCTGCCGTGCGTAATGATGGTGCGGGAGATCGTGCCGGTGATCGCGGCGTCGATCACGTCCGCCGTGGGCGCCTTGCGCATCTTGCGGAAGTTTTCGCGCACCCGGTCGAACACGACCACCGACTCGTTGACCGAGTAACCGAGCACGGCCAGCACCGCGGCCAGCACGGGCAGCGAGAACTCCCACTGGAACAGCGCGAAGAATCCCAGGATGATCACGACGTCATGCAGGTTGGCGATGATCGCCGAAAGGCCGAATTTCCATTCGAATCGCAGCGCAAGGTAGAGCACGATCCCGATCGAGACGACCAGCAGGGCAAGGGCGCCGTTCTCCGCGAGTTCCTTGCCCACCTGGGGCCCGACGAACTCGACGCGCCGCAATTCGGCGCCCTTGTTCTCGGCCTGCAGGGTATTCATCACTTTCTGCGAAAGATCGGCGCTCGACTGCCCCTGCACGAGAGGCATGCGGATCAGTACGTCCCGCGATGAGCCGAAGTTCTGCACCGCCGTGTCCTTGTATCCCGCCTGGTCGAGCGCACCGCGGATGCGATCCACGTCGGCGGAGTCCTTGTAGCTGATCTCCATCACGGTGCCACCCGTGAACTCGATGGAGTAATGCAGGCCTTTGGCGGCAAGGAAGAACACCGCGAGGAGGAAAGTGACCAGCGAAATGATGTTGAACACCAGCGCATACCGCATGAACGGGATGGTGCGGCGGATCTTGAAGAATTCCATGGTCGCTTACTTCCAGGCGGTGTCGCCGATCGACAGGTGCTGCACCCGCCGCCGGTGACCGTAGATCAGGTTGACGATCGCGCGGGAGACCATCACCGACGAAAAGATCGAGGTCAGGATCCCCAGGCAGTGGACCACGGCGAATCCCCGCACCGCACCCGAACCGAAGATCAGCAGCGCGAGACCCGCGATCAGCGTGGTGATGTTCGAGTCGAGGATCGTGCCGAAGGCGCGTTCGTAGCCGACGGCAATCGCCGCCTGCGGCGTGGCGCCGCCGCGCACTTCCTCGCGGATCCGCTCGTTGATCAGCACGTTGGCGTCGATCGCCATGCCAAGCGTCAGCGCGATCGCCGCGATTCCCGGCAAGGTGAGCGTGGCCTGGAGCAGGGAGAGCAGGGCGACCAGGAACAGCAGGTTGACCCCCAGCGCCACGGAGGAGACCAGACCGAACAGCACGTAGTACATGGTCATGAACGCGACGATCGCCAGGAAGCCCCATTTCGTCGAGTTGAAGCCTTTTTCGATGTTGTCCTTGCCCAGGCTCGGACCGACGGTGCGCTCTTCGATGATCTCCATCGGCGCCGCGAGCGAGCCTGCGCGCAGGAGCAATGCCGTGTCGCTGGCCTCCATGGTGCTCATGCGGCCGGTGATCTGCACCCGTCCGCCGCCGATCTCGGAGCGGATCACGGGGGCGGTGATGACCTCGCCCTTGCCCTTTTCGATCAGCAGGATCGCCATGCGTTTGCCGATGTTCTCGCGCGAGACGTCCCTGAAAATCCGCGCGCCGATGCCGTCAAGCGTCAGGTGCACCGCGGGTTCCTGGGTTTGGTTGTCGAATCCGGGCTGCGCGTCGGTGAGGCGGTCGCCGGTGAGTACCACGGCTTTTTTCACGAGCAGCGGCGCGCCGTTCCTTTCGACATAGAACTCGTCACCGAAGGGGACCTCGCCTTTGGCGGCCGCCGCAAGCGCATCCGGGTTCATCTTGTCTTCATCGACCATGCGGATTTCGAGGGTGGCAGTGCGTCCCAGAATGTCTTTGGCCTTCGCCGTATCCTGCACGCCAGGCAACTGCACCACGATCCGGTCGGCGCCCTGCTGCTGGATCACCGGCTCGGCGACGCCCAGTTCGTTGATCCGGTTGTGCAGCGTAGTGATGTTCTGCTTGAGCGCGAACTCCTGGGTGCGCTTCACCGCCTCCAGCTTGAGGGTGCCGACGAGGCGGAATTCCTCTCCGTCCTGCGATTCGGCCAGGTTGAGGTCGGCGATGCTTTCGTTCAGGAGCCGCTTGGCTTTCTCACGCGTGTCGATGTCGCGGAAACGCACTCGCAGCGACTGGCCTTCGCGCGAGATCCCCGAATGGCGAATGTTCTTGTCGCGCAGCTGGCTGCGGGCGTCGCCGGCCAGGCTGTCGAGCCGTTTGGTGAGCGCGGCCTGCATGTCTACCTGCAGGAGGAAGTGCACACCGCCGCGAAGGTCGAGGCCCAAGTACATCGGCAGCGCACGGATCGCGGTAAGCCAGTTCGGCGAGGACGATAGCAGGTTAAGCGCAACCACGTAGGATGGATTCGACGCATCCGGATTCAGCGCCTGGCTGACCGTGTCCTTTGCCTTGAGCTGCGTGTCGGTATCGCTGAAGCGAACCCGGATACTGTTGACGTCGAGCAGGGCGGCCGTATAGATGATACCGGCTTTCTTGAGCACATCCTCGACACGCGCAAGCAGGCTCGCATCGGTCTTGATCGTCGCCTTGCCGCTGGACACCTGCACCGCGGGCGAATCGCCGAAGAAATTGGGGAGCGTGTAAAGGAAACCCAGCACCACGGTAAGCGCAATGAGGACGTATTTCCAGACGGGATATCGATTCACGGTGAATGCCTTGGGGCGGTCGGCACTGGCTTGGCGCTACTGCAGGGTCTTGAGCGTGCCCTTGGGAAGCAGGGTCTGCACCGCCGCCTTCTGGATGCTGATTTCGGTATTCGGCGCGATTTCCAGCGTGATGTAGGCGTCGCTCATCTTGCTGATTTTTCCGAGGATGCCGCCGGCCGTGATGACTTCGTCACCCTTTTGCAGCGCATCGACCATGGCCTTGGCCTCTTTGGAGCGCTTCATCTGCGGGCGGATCATCAGGAAGTAGAGCAGCACGAACATAAGGATGATCGGCAAGAGCCCCATGAAACCGGGGTCGCCGCCGGCGGGGGTCGCCTGAGCGTAGGCGGAAGAGATCAACACGGGAGGACTCCTAGGAAGCGGAAAAAGCGCGAAATTATAGCAGCTTGCGTTGTGTTACCCGTCTGTGCGGGTGAGCTGGCGACGCTCTTGCAGCAGTCGCGCCGACGTTCCGGCAAGGTCCCGGGCCTCGATGGCGGCGCGAAGTTCCTGCATCAGGACCTGGTAGTAATGGAGGTTGTGGATGGTCGCGAGCCGGGCGCCAAGGATCTCGTTGGCGCGCTGGAGGTGGTGCAGGTAGGCGCGCGTAAAATTGCGGCAGCAATAGCAGGCGCAGGTCTGGTCGAGCGGTTGGGTGTCGTCCCGGTAGCGCGCATTGCGGATCTTGATGTCGCCAAAGCGGGTAAACAGCCATCCATTGCGCGCATTTCGCGTGGGAAGCACGCAGTCGAACATGTCGATCCCGGCCGCGACGCTGAAAACCAGGTCTTCCGGCGTGCCCACGCCCATGAGGTAACGGGGCCTGTCCGCGGGCAGGCGAGGGGCGGTGTGCAGGAGGATACGTCTCATATCCTCCTTGGGTTCGCCTACGGAAAGCCCGCCGATCGCATAGCCGTCGAAGCCGATCGCCTCCAGCCCCGCTAGTGACTCGTCGCGCAACGCCTCGAACATGCCGCCCTGCACGATGCCGAAGAGCGCGTTCGTGTTGCCCTCGTGCGCGTTCCGTGACCGCCCGGCCCAGCGCAGGCTGAGCCGCATCGAATCCGCGGTGTCCTGGAGGGTCGACGGATGGGCGATGCATTCGTCGAAGATCATGACGATATCGGAGTTGAGGATGCGCTGGATGCGCATCGACTCCTCGGGCGTGAGCATCAGGCGGTCGCCGTTGATCGGCGAGGCGAAGCGGACGCCCTCTTCGGAGATCTTGCGCGTCGCCCCGAGACTGAAGACCTGGAAGCCACCCGAGTCGGTAAGGATCGGTGCATCCCACCCCATGAAGCGATGCAGGCCGCCGTGTTTCTCTATGACATCAAGGCCTGGCCGAAGCCAGAGATGGAAGGTATTGCCGAGCACAATCTGCGCGCCGATCTCGTGCAGTTCGAGTGGCGACATGGCCTTGACCGAACCGTAGGTGCCCACCGGCATGAAGACCGGCGTTTCCACCGCGCCGTGAGAAAGTTCGAGACGTCCGCGTCGCGCGGCACCGTCCGCGGCCAGCACGCTGAATTTCACTGCGGCCCCTTCAAGGGGCTTTTTCGATCAGCATCGCGTCACCGTAAGAGTAGAAACGGTAACGCCTGGCGATGGCATGCGCGTAGGCTTTGCGAAGGGTCTCGACGCCGCCGAAGGCCGAGACCAGCATCAGCAACGTCGACTTGGGCAGGTGGAAATTCGTCAGCAGCCGGTCGACGGTGCGGAAGCGAAACCCCGGCGTAATGAACAGGTCCGTCTCGCCCCCACCCGCTTTCAACTCGCCACTGCGCGATGCACTTTCCAGCGCGCGCAAGGCCGTCGTGCCGACTGCCAGGATGCGACCGCCCGCCTTGCGCGCGGCGGCGATGGCATCGACCGTGGTCTGCGGCACGTTGTAGCGCTCGCTGTGCATCTTGTGGTCGGCGATGTTGTCCACGCGGACCGGCTGGAACGTGCCCGGCCCGATATGCAGGGTGATACGTGCGATCTTCACCCCGCGGCCGGCGAGCCCGTCGAGCATCGGCATGTCGAAATGCAATCCCGCAGTCGGCGCAGCCACCGCGCCCGGCCTTTCGGCATACACCGTCTGGTAGCGTTCCACGTCGTCGGGGCCGGGTGCATGCGCAATGTATGGCGGAAGCGGCACCGAACCGTGGCGCTCCAGCACGTTTTCCACCGGCTCGGAGAACCGCAAGTGGTAGAGATCGGCCTCGCGCCCGAGAACCTCGGCCGTAACGGTATCCCCGATCGCGATCGTCGCGCCGGCGGTGACCGGCGTGCTCGCGCGCATCAGCACGAAAGCCTCGTGCGTGCCGAGCATCCGTTCGACGAAGACCTCGAGTTTGCCGCCGGTGCTCTTCCTTGCCGCGAGCCGTGCCTTGATCACGCGCGTGTCGTTGAGGACGACCACGTCGCGAAAGTCGATATCGCGGGGGAGGTCTTCGAACACGAGGTCCTGCAGGACGCCGGTCGCGCCGTCGACACGCAGCAGGCGGCTCGCGCGGCGTTGCGCGGCGGGGTGTTGTGCGATCAGCTCTTCGGGAAGCGCATAATCGAAATCGGCGACGCGCATGGCCCGCGCATTATAAGGCCAATGCGCAAATGCCTTCGATGCTCTCGCGCTGCTCGAAGCGCACATCGTGCGATAATTAGTGTCTCCCGCAATGCCGGAATGGCGGAATTGGTAGACGCAGCGGACTCAAAATCCGCCGCCTAAACAGCGTGCCGGTTCGAGTCCGGCTTCCGGCACCAAGTGCCCATTGCGTCCGGCCCCGCCGCGCGTGTCGTTTGATCTGATCGTCCTGTACGCGAGCCGGAATCGAGTAGCCAATGAGCGTTGCAGGAAATGTCCTGTATTCGCAAGCACTTGCTAGACATCCGCGAGACCCGCGAGTAGTCTTTTGTGCAGGAGGGGAAGCATGGCGATAGCCCAGGTTCACATTCTGCCGGCGACGAAAAACACGATCATCGTCGTCGATGACCAATCTACGGGCCGCGCCATCCTCGAGCAAGTGGTGCGCGGCCTGGACGATCGCGTCCTGGTGCAGCCGTTTGCAAGGCCCGTCGATGCAGTCGTCTGGGCCACCAAGCACGTGGCCGACCTTGTCCTCGTCGACTTCTCGATGCCCGACATGGACGGCATCGAGTTCGTCAAGCGTTTGCGCGGGTTGCCCGGCTACGAGCACGTGCCGATGGTCATGGTCACCGTTCACGACGATCGCAAGATCCGCTATGCGGCGCTCGATGCGGGCATTACCGATTTCCTGATCAAGCCGATCGACGCGCGCGAATGCCTCGCGCGGTGCCGGAATCTGATCACGTTGCGCCGTCAGCAGCTTGCGCTCGAGGACCGCAAACGCCTGCTCGAAGGCATGGTGGAGGATGCCACGCGGGAAATCCGCGAGCGCGAGAAGGAAACCCTGCTGCGCCTTGCGCGCGCGGGCGAGTTCCGCGACGAGGAAACCGGCAATCACCTGATCCGCATGGCGCGTTATTCGCGCCTCATCGCCGATACCATCGGCCTGACGCACGAGGAGGCGGAGACCGTCGAGCTGGCGGCTCCGCTGCATGACATCGGCAAGATCGGCATCCCGGACGGAATCCTGCTGAAGCCCGGACGGCTGGACGAGCCGGAACTCAAGATCATGCGCCGCCACCCGATGATCGGGCACGAGATCCTCAAGGGCAGCGCTTCCAAATACGTCCGCATGGGGGCGCTGATCGCTCTGGGCCATCACGAGAAGTACGACGGCTCCGGCTACCCGAACGGCCTGGTGGCCGACCATATCCCGCTGTGCGCGCGGGTCGTCGCGGTCGCCGACGTCTATGACGCGCTCACCGCCGTGCGCCCGTACAAGAAAGCCTGGCCGGCGCAGGAGGCGTTCGCCTATCTTAAGAACCAGCGTGGCCGGCATTTCGATCCGCACCTCGTGGACGCATTCCTCGGGGTCGAGCGAGACGTGGCGCGCATCCAGCGGGAACTAGGCGACCAGGTCGCCAATCCAGATACGGTCTGAGATCGATGCGCCTGATACCGCAGTCGTTGCGAAAAAGGCTGGCATCGCGCCCCGACACCGAGCACGAGCAGGCGTTTGTGCGGGTGCTCGTGGCGGCCGTCCTGGGCGTGTACCTGTTCGACGTCCAGGACCTGACGCGCGGGGGCGTCCTGCGGGTCGAAGTGCTCGTGTACCTGGTGTATTTCGCGATTTCCGCCGGCGTCCTGGTCTGGGCGCTGGTTTCGGGCAAGGTCTCGCAAGTCCGGCGGTTCGTCGGCTTGGCCGCGGACCTCGGCATGGTGACCTGGGCAATGTCGTTCTTCGAAGAGCGCGCGCTTGCGCTCTTCCTCGTCTACGTCTGGGTCACGCTGGCCAACGGCTTTCGCTTCGGTCCGCGTCACCTCCTGTTGTCGCTCGGCCTGAGCATTGCGGGCTTTTCGACGGTCCTCGCGACAAGCGAATTCTGGGGGGCGCACCTCGACGAGGGTTTCGGGCTCCTGCTCGGCCTGCTGGCCCTGAGCCTGTACGTCCTTTCTCTCGTCAAGCGGATGTTCGACGCGCTTTCGCGCGCCGAGGCGGCCAACCTCGCCAAGCGCCGCTTCATTTCCGTCGTGAGCCACGAGATGCGCACGCCGTTGAACGCGGTCATCGGCATGGCGGACCTGTTGCGCGACACCCAGCTCAGCCGCGAGCAGGCCGACATGCTGCAGACGCTTCGCGGCGCCTCCCGGGTGATGCTGGGGCTCGTCGAGGACGTCCTCGATTTCTCCAAGATCGAAGCCGGAAAGCTTTCGCTGGAGCACGCCGATTTCGACCTCCACGCGTTGGTCAACAGCACCTCGCGGATCATTGCCGCCCAGGCCGCGGCAAAGCAGGTCGAATTCGTGGTCTCGATCATGCCGGAGGTGCCGCCTGCGCTGCGCGGCGACCCGCATCACCTGCGCCAGATCCTGATCAATCTTGCCAGCAACGCGGTCAAGTTCACCGACAAGGGCAGCGTGACGCTCCATGTGTCCGCGCAGCAGGAAGACGACACGCGCGTCCACCTCAAGTTCTCGATTCGCGACACCGGGATCGGCATCTCCCCGGAGTCGCAGAGGCGGATCTTCGAGAGCTTTGCCCAGGCCGACCAGTCCACGACACGGCGGTTTGGCGGCACCGGCCTGGGAACCACCATCGCCAAGCAGCTGGTCGAACTCATGGGCGGCCGGATCGGGCTCGAAAGCGCGGTCGGCCTCGGGAGCACCTTCTGGTTCGAGGTCGCCATCGAGAAGCAACGCGAACGCGCCGAAGCCGGCCGTGGCGAACTTGCCGAGGCCAGAATCCTCGCCGTGGGTTTCCCGGCGGGGGAATTTGCCGCCTTGTCTGCTGCGCTTTCCTCGTGGGGCGCCGTGCCGGCCGCGGCTGAGAGCATCGAGGAAGGGGCGCAGCGCCTTGCCAGCGAAATCAGCCTCGCCAAGCCTTATCACAGCGTCCTGCTTTATGCCGATGAAGAGGCTGCGGGAGTGCAATTGGCCCAGCGTTTCCGGCGCGCTGCGCCGAATCCGGCGCCGCCACTCATCATGGGTTCGGCGCGGGAGGGAAATATTTCGCGCTTTGCGGCGCTTTCAGCCGGCTATGCGGCGGTGCTCGAACTGCCGTTCGACAAGCGACAGCTTTTCAACGTGTTGCACTCGGTGGCGGCCGGTGAGGAGGTGCGCGACGGTGTGGTGCGTCTGGGCGACTATGCGCGCAGGGGCGCGGCGATCCGCAAGTGCAACGTGCTCGCGGCGGACGA
The DNA here is from genome assembly GCA_947482825.1 of Betaproteobacteria bacterium. Classification (GTDB taxonomy): domain Bacteria; phylum Pseudomonadota; class Gammaproteobacteria; order Burkholderiales; family SG8-39; genus SZAS-79. Next base: position 40,208 of record CANKMT010000012.1, read on the forward strand.
CAACCCGACCAACCGCGAGGTGATCGGCCGGATCCTCGAGCGAGGCGGTCATTCCGTCACGCTGGTCTCCGACGGGGACGAAGTCCTCGATGCGATGGAACGCGCTTCGTTCGATATCGTGCTCCTGGATCGCAACATGGCGCGCATGGGTGGTGTCGAGGCGCTTCAGCTGATCCGGCTCATGGGCCGGGGTCTCGAGCGCATCCCGGTGATCGTGCTCTCCGCTGATGTGACTACGGAAGCGAAACAGGAGTGCCTGGCGGCCGGCGCCGACGCCTTCCTGCCCAAGCCGATCGAGGCGATGAAGCTGCTGGAAGGCATCCAGGAGCTGGTCGAACGCGGCGCAGGCGCAGGTGCTTCGGCACCGGTGACCGGGCGCTTCCAGGCGGCATCCGCCAATGTGTTTGAGCCGGTTCCCGAGGCGCAGGCCGTGAATGCCGAAACCTTGGCGCAACTCGAAGCGCTCGGCTCGCCCGGATTCCTCGAGCGGCTCATCGGGGTCTTCGTCGCGGACAACGAGGTCCTGATCCAGAAGGTGCAGACGGCGGTGGCGGCGCGAAACTTCAACGAGTTTCGCAATCACCTGCACGCCATGAAAGGGTCCGCCGCGAGCATGGGGGCCGAACGGCTGACCCGGGTTTGCGGCGAGCAGGGCAAGCTCTCGGACGCGGAGCTGCGCCTGCAATCGCCGCAGGTGGTGCGCGCCATCGAGCTGGAGCTTGAGAGGGCGCGCAAAGCCCTCGAGCGCCATCTCGATGAAAGGCGCAGCTCAGCCGTGTAAGAGCCCGGGTTCCTTGGCCAGACCGCCGCGGGTGATCGCCATTCCCCGGATCGCTTCCGAAGTCGTGCCCTGCCCTTGCGGCGCCCAGCCGGGCTTGCCGAAGGCATAGCCGATCGCATCGTCCAGGCTGCGCGCGGAACGCAGGTCCTGGAACAGCGCGACCCATTCCGAAAAGACGATCTTCAGCGGATTGAGCGTGTCGATCTGCTTCACGAGCCCGTAGCGCAACTCGGTTCCGGCATGTTCTTCGGCATACGTGCCGAACAGCCGGTCCCAGATGATCAGCACGCCGCCGTGGTTGCGGTCGAGGCATTCCGGGTTGACCGCGTGATGGACCCGGTGATGCGCCGGGGTGTTGAACACGTATTCCAGGATGCCGAGCTTGGGGACCGCCTCGGTGTGCAGCCAGAACTGGTAAATCAGGTTGGCGGCGAACATGAGGACGACCGAAAGCGGGTCGAAGCCGATCCAGCATACCGGCACGAGGAACAACCACGGGCCCGCGACAAGGTTGGTCCAGCCCAACCGGTACGCCACCGACAGCGTGATCTGCTGCGCCGAGTGATGGACGGCATGCTGGGCCCACATCCAGCGGATCTCGTGGCTCGCCCGGTGCAGCCAGTAGTAGGCGAAGTCGATCGCGAAGAAGAGCGCGACCCAGCTTTCCCAGCGGTCCATCGGGATGTCGAACGGCCGCAGACTGTACGCAGCGAAATACACCGCGAGGACAATCGCCGCGAGCGCGCCTTCCGTCGCGAGGCGGCCGAGCGCCACGACTACGTTAGACAGCGTCTGGCGCCAGCCGTAGTCGCGGTGCAGTACGAATCGATAATAAGCGGCCTCGCCAGCAATGAGGGCGATGAACACCGGGAACGCCAGCATGTAAAGTTTGATCGGAGTCATGGGGATAGAATGTCCGTAGTTGAAAATTTCATTGCAGGAACTAAGGGAACAATCGGGAAATGTCTTTTTTCATCACGCTGCTCGAGATGACGGATGCAAGCCGCAGGGACCTCGAGGCGCAGCCCAAGATCCATTCGATGATCCATCACGGCCTGACCCTCGAGGAGTACCGGGCCTTCCTTCACGACCTGTATCACATCGTCTGGCACTTCTGCCCCATCATGGCGGCGGCCGCCTCGCGCTGCGACGACCGTTTCAGCGTGGTGCGTTACGAGCTGTACGCGCGCATCGAGGAAGAGAAAAGCCACGAGCACTGGGTGCTTGACGACATCCGGGCCATGGGAGGGGATGTCGAGGCGGCATGCTCGCAACCGCCGAGCCCGCCGGTACAAGCCATGATCGCGTTCAATTACTGGGCTGCGGAACGCAGGCACGCTTGCTCCGTGCTCGGGATGCTTTACACACTTGAAGTCGTTTCCTCGGTTTACGGTGGAAGGGTTTCCGAAGCGATTGCACGGGCGACCGGGCGCGATGTGGCCGAGGGCGGGTTCAAGTTTCTGACCTCGCACGCCTCCATGGACCAGGACCACATGGCAAAGCTCAACGTGCTCGTGAAAAAGATCGACGACCCTGCAGCGCAGGACGCGGTGATCAATTCGACGCGGGTGAACTTTTTTCAATTTGGCCAGGAGTTCGGCAGCGCGGGGTTCGCTTCGCTGATCGCCGGCTAGCCTGCCGCCGCCAGCGCGTCCGCGGTCACGTCGGTGACGTCGCCATGTTCCATGCGCCGCATCTGCGAGCGCACGATCCGGCTCATCATTTTCAGGTCGCGGTCTTCCAGCCGCAGGGCGGCATCGACCCAGGTCTCGGTGATGGCGTCCAGTTCCTCGCGCGTGATCGGGTGCACGTGCTGGCGCGCGCGGTATACGGCCGCGTAGCCGTTGCGCCGCTTGGCGGCCTTGGCGATCCAGTCGTTGACCGCGGTCTCGCCCTGCCCGTCCGGAGCGACCACATCGACGATGCCCATCTCGTGCAGCGTCCGCGCCGGCAGGATCTTGCCTGAAAGGATCAGCTCCTCGGCGGCGCGCATCCCGATCCGCCGCGCGAGCAGGCTGTAAGCGCCCATCCCGGGGAACAGGTTGAAAAGGATTTCCGGCAGTCCCATCTGCGCGCTTTCCTCGGCGACGATGACGTCGCTCGTGAGCGCAGTTTCGAAGCCGCCGCCCAGCGCGTCGCCCTGGACCAGAGAGATCGTCGTCAACGTCGGGCTCGAGTAATTGCGGATCCGCGGGTACACGTTGTCGATGCACAGCTTCGCGTAGTGCGCCAGCGCTTCGCGGTCACGCGACTTGATCAGGAGAATGAACAGCGCCAGGTCGCCGCCCAGGTTAAACACACGCGGCACCCGCGAAGCGACAACGTAGAAGCCGGCTTGGTGCATCGCCCCGTCGAACTGCACGTGCCCCGCATTGGTCTCGAGCAGGGTGTCGTGCATGCGGATGTCCTTGAGCAGCCCCAGGCTGAAGTAGGGGGTGCCCCGTGGGTTGAAATACCCCCAGATGGTCCCCGTCGCCGGGTCGAATTCCGCTTGGTATTGCGAGCTGACTTTGCCGTAAGAAGCACGTGCCACGGTAGTCAGGAATGCTGCGTCGCGCATATTGCTCATGGTATGGACCCTTCAATGTGATGCCTCCCGGCGGAGGCGTTCGCCCGAGCCCGAAACTTCACAAAAAACATGAAGAATCAGGCCCTCCCGAGAACAATTAGACGCTGCCTCAATGGGTTGTGCAATGACAGATTCTTACAATTCGCGCGAAGAAGCTCCGCCTGTTGCGCAGCGGCGACGTTATCGGACGGGGAGGTAAAACCGATTTAGAACGTTCAGGCCGCTGCGGCCGACGTGGTGTTCCGGAGGAAGACGCCTTGGGAAAGGAGCCCGCGTTGCAGCTCGCGGATATCAATGGACCGCGGCGCGAGGCCACGATTGGCGGCGATCGCCGCCGCAGCGCCGGCGGCCTGGCCGGTCACCCAGCATTGCGGGACTTCACGCAGGAAGGAGTGCGACGTTGCATCGCACCCCATATGGCGCCCGCAGGCCAGCAGGCCATCGAGCTTCTCGGGAACCAGGCTGCCGTACGGGATCGAAATGTTCGGAAATTTCGGCGACAGGCACGGCGATACGCCGATTTCATCCTGGTGTGTGACACCGGTAGGCCATTGCGCGCGGGTGACCTTCGCAAGGCTGCCAAGGCGGCGCGCATGCCTCACGCCCAGCTGGGGCGCGCCGTACAGGAGATGGGCGTTTTCGAATCCCGGCGCATTCGCCCGGTAGAAGTCGAGGTGCTGCGACATGAGGTTTCGGGACCGCACTTCCACCGTGGTGAGGTCATCCACGTCGAGCGCGGAAAAGCCGGACTGGCGCGGGCCCATGTACAGGGCGATGTCGTTTCGCCAGGAGACGAACGGCTTCTCGAAGAAATGCAGGCGCTCGCGGCCAAGGCGCATGAACTGCGCGAACTGATCCGGTTGCCCCGCCTTGAACTCGATCCATCGCGTCATGTCGACGCCGCCGAACAGCCACGCGGTGTTCATGCAATGGTGAATGTCGGATTCTTCGATATCGGTTTCGCTGCGCGCGCCGGCCATCGCATGCAGGTCGCCGTCCCCGGTCGCATCGACGACCACCTTGGCGCGCACTGCCTGGCGTCCCGACTTGCTCTCGAAGATCGCCCCCCGGACCGCGCCGTCCTCCATCAGCGGCGCCGCGATCCACGCGTGGTAGACAAGGTGGACTTTGCGTTCGAGAAGCAGGTCCTGGGAGACCAGCTTGAGCCTCTCTGGATCGATCGTCGGCGACCAGGTGACCACGCCGTGAAAGGCACTGGTCCGGTGCGACCAGTACGCCGCACGAGCGGGGTCCCTGGAGCCCCATTCGCTCTGCCCGGGGCCGGCCACCGCATCCCTGGGCAGGCGACCGAAAACTTCTTCTGCGAAGCCGCGGATGACGAGCTCGCCATCCCAGCCGGTCATGCGGTCGATCCAGATCACCAAGCCGCCGGTCGAGAGACCGCCGAGATGGTTGTAGCGCTCGAGCAGGACCACATCGGCCCCCATGCGCGCCGCGGCCGCCGCGGCTGCGGTGCCTGCCGGGCCGCCACCGGCCACGAGGACATCACACTCACGGTACACAGGCGTTTCACGTGCCGACTCGTGAACTCGCCCCAGGTCGGGGCGCACGCGCGGACCGCCCTCCCGGCCCCGGAACATGTCCGAGACAAAGAATTGCTCGTCGGGATTCTTTTCAGCCACCTGGAGTAGTGTTCCTGGACCGGACAGCGCCGATTGTAGACCAGCGCTTGCGCCCCAGCGCCCAAACGCGGAACATCCGCGTCTTTCGGCCGCCGGGGAACAGAATGATCAACACGAGCTTCGCCCGCCGCGGCATTGCGGTGGCGTCCCATTCGCTGGCCGCCCAATCCGCAGCCGGCGTATTGCGCGAAGGCGGCAATGCAATCGAAGCCATGGCTGCGGCCGCGGCGACGATCTCGGTGGTCTATCCGCACATGACCGGCATCGGCGGGGACGCGTTCTGGCTGATCTCGGCGCCCGGCGAAGAACCGGTCGCCATTGATGCCTGCGGGCCCGCCGCCGCCGCCGCTTCCATCGGCCTGTACAAGGCGCAAGGTTTGCAGTCGATTCCGCCGCGAGGCGCCCTGGCCGCGAACACGGTGGCCGGGACCATCGCGGGCTGGGAGTGCGCGCTGTCCTTGTCGGAGCGTAGGCACGAGGGGCGCCTGCCGCTTTCACGCCTGCTGGCCGACGCCATCTTCTATGCGATGAACGGCGTGCCCGCCACCGCGAGCCAGGAACAGAACACCAGCGGCAAACGCGCCGAGCTTGAAAACGTTCCCGGCTTTGCGGCGCGATTCATGCCTGCGGGCTCGGTGCCGGTGCGCGGATCCCTGTTCGCCCAGAAGACGCTGGGCGCCACACTGCAGCGCCTGGCCGACGCGGGCCTTGGCGATTTCTACCGCGGCGATCTCGCCCGCTCGATTGTCAAGGACCTCGCCGCGATCGGCAGCCCGCTCGCGCTTGCCGACCTCGAGGCGTATCGCGCGAAGGAGGTAACACCGCTGAACCTCCCGCATTCGGCGGGCACGCTCTACAACATGACGCCCCCGACGCAGGGCGTGATTTCTCTGGCGATCCTGGGCATTCTGGACCGTCTCGGCCTTGCGAAGATGGAGGCCGACAGTGCCGACCACGTGCATGCCGTTGTCGAAGCGACCAAGCAGGCATTCCTTGGCATCCGCGACAAGCATGTCACTGATCCTTCCTATATGAAGGTCGATGCCCAGTCGCTGCTCGCCGATGCAGCCCTGCAACAACTCGCGCAAAACATCTCGATGACCAGGGCCGCGCCTTGGGGCGGGAAATCCAAGCCCGGCGGAACCATCTGGATGGGGGTCATCGACGCCCGGGGACGGGCAGTGAGCTTCATCCAGAGCATCTACCACGAGTTCGGGTCGGGCGTGGTCCTTCCCGCAAGCCATATCAACTGGCAGAACCGGGGCTGCAGCTTCTCGCTCGACGAGGCGGCGGTGAACAGCCTCCGGCCCGGCAAGAAGCCATTCCACACGCTCAATCCGGCGTTGGCACGCCTGCGCGATGGCCGGACCATGGTGTACGGGACCATGGGAGGCGACGGCCAGCCCCAGACACAGGCTGCGGTCTTCACGCGCCATGTGGTGTTCAACCACGCGCTCCAGCGCGCGGTGAGCGCGCCGCGATGGCTGCTGGGCCGCACATGGGGATCTGCCTCCGAGACCCTGAAGCTCGAGGCACGTCTTGGAACGAAGTTGATCGATGACCTGAGAGCGCGCGGCCATGACGTTGAAGTACTGGGAGATTTCGAGGAGACCATGGGCCACGCGGGCGCTCTTGTCCGGCACCCGAACGGATCGCTCGAAGGCGCGTTCGATCCCCGGGGCGACGGTTCCGTCGCGGGGTATTGATGTTTGCCGGTATTTGCGGCCGTTTCGCTTCTGGCCACCTGCGATCGCAATGAAACGATTGCAATGCCGTCCGGAGGTGGAAACTGCGCCCCACATGGGTTAGAGTTTTACAGGAAAGACGAGGGATTACGCATGTACGCAATCGTCTATAAAACCGATGGATTCCCGATTTGCCGCCAGGTCGATGGGGTTTCCCCGGATCCGGTGGTGACGTGGACCTCGGAATCGGACGCAAAGACCTTTATTACGTCCAAGGGCGGCGAGGCCGATTTCCAGGCCGTCGCCATCACCGATGATGCGATGGACGCGATTGCGAAAGCCATGGGGTGCCCGGTCGAGTCGCTGACTTTCGATCCCTATCCGGGCTGAGCAGCGCGCCGGCGCCGCTAGGGCGCCCGCAATTCCAGGTTGTCGATCAGTCGCGTGCCGCCAAGCCTGGCGGCAGCAAGCACCACCAGTTCCCGATCCGCAGCCGTTGCGTGTGCGAGGTCCTCGCGCCGGCGCACGGATATGTAGTCCGGTTTCCATCCGGCGCCGTGGAGTTCGTGCATCGCCTGTTCGCCCAGCGGCTCGAAATCCGTTCGTCCCGAGCGGATCGACTCGCGCACGGCCTGCAATTGCCTGTGCAGCCTCGGCGCCTCTGCGCGCTCGGCCGGCGAAAGGTAGCCGTTACGCGAACTCATCGCGAGGCCATCGGCTTCGCGGATCGTCTCGCCTTCGACGATCATGAGCGGGAGGTTCAGCTGGTCGACCATGTTGCGCACGATCATTAGCTGCTGGTAGTCCTTCATCCCGAACACCGCGACGTCCGGCTGGACGCAATTGAAGAGCTTGAGGACCACGGTGGCCACGCCATGGAAAAAGCGCGGGCGGAAGGCGCCTTCGAGCTCGTTGGCGATCGGCGGCGGTTCGACCAAGTAGGCCTGGGGCCGGGGGTAGAGCACGCGCTCGTCCGGCGCGAAGAGTAAATCCACGCCTTCTGCGCGCAGCTTTTCGCAGTCGTCCTCGAACGTGCGCGGATAGCTCTCGAAGTCGTCCGTCGGCGCGAACTGCAGGCGGTTGACGAAGATCGTGGCCGCGACGGTTGTTGCATGGCTGCGGGCGAGCCGCAGCAGGGACACGTGCCCCGCATGCAGGTTTCCCATGGTCGGGACAAGCGCGAGTTCGCCCAAGGTGGCGCGGGCTTTGCGCAGGTCGTCGATCGTCCGGACAATGCGCATCAGCGTGAACTCCCCACGTTCGCGCCCTCAACCGCCGCTGTTGAAGAATTCCCGCCGGCTGCGCATCGTCGAGATCTTGTGCATGAGCAGGTCGAGGTCGGCCGGGCGGTCGACGAAGTTCAGGTTCTCGGAATTCACGATCAGGACGGGCGCGTCGGTGTAATTGTAGAAAAACCGCGTATAGGTCTCGGCAAGAACCGCGAGATACTCCTCGCTGACCCGCCGCTCGAATGCGACGCCGCGCTTGCGCACCCTTTCGATCAGCGTGTCGGGCTGGGCCTGGAGGTAGATGACGAGGTCCGGCCGCGGCGACTGCGGTTTGAGCGTCTCGAAAATGCGGTCGTACAACTTGAGCTCGTCGCCCGAAAGCGTGATGCGGGCGAAGAGCGGGTCCTTGTCGAGCAGGAAATCGGCCACGGTCACATGATTGAACAGGTCGTGCTGGGCGAGCGGCTCGAGCTGCTTTGCGCGCTGGAACAGGAAGAACAACTGGGTGGGCAGCGCGAAGCGCGCCATGTCCTCGTAGAAGCGCGCGAGGAAAGGATTCTCCATGGGTTGCTCGAGCATCAGTTCGGCCCCAAGCCGGGCCGCGAGCTTGCGGGCGAGGCTCGTCTTGCCGACGCCGATCGGCCCCTCGACGACGATGTATTTCAACTTGTTCAGGTGATCCTTTCGCGCACCTGGCCTTGCAACGAGGCGAGCCCTGCGCGCGCGCTGCCATGCCCCGGGATGACCGCATCGGGCTCGACCTCGAGCAAAGGCTCGAGCACGAAGGCGCGTTTGTGCATGCGTGGATGTGGCAGCACGAGTTCGGGGGTGGAACGCACCTGGTCGCCGTAGAGGAGCAAGTCCAGGTCGAGCGTGCGCGGCGCGTTTGTGAAGCTTCGTGACCTCCCATGTTCATTTTCGATCCGCTGCAAACCCGCGAGCAGCGCTTCGGCGCCCAGGCCCGTCTCGAGCTTGGCCACGGCATTGACATACTCGGGTTGGTCCGCAAAGCCCACCGGGGCGGAACGCCAAAGCGAAGACCGGGCCAGGAGCGACGTTTGGGGCAGACGGGCGAGTTCATCGAATGCCCGCAAGACCTGCATGCCGGGATCATCCAGATTGGCGCCGAGGCCGACGAACGCGCGAATCTTCAAGCACCCCTCAACCGGACGGGTCGTTCGAAGGCCCGCCTTCCTGGCCGTGCGAGGTGTCGGCGGTCTTCTTGCGCCTGCGCCGGCGGCGCGGCTTCGCGCCGCTTTCGGGCTGCAGCATCGCGCGCCGGGTCTCCTCCTCGGCCGCCTGGAACGAACGCCACCAGATCTCGAGTTCCTCGGCGACTTCGCCGCTGGCGGCGCGCAGCGCGAGGAAGTCATAGGCCATGCGGAACCGCGGCGATTCGAGCAGGCGGTACGGCCGCTGCCCGGAGCGCTGCTCGAACCTCGGCTGCATCGTCCACACTTCGCGCATCGTAGCGGTGAGCTTGCGCGTGATCGCGAGCTTTTTGCATTGGGTCTCGAGCACTTCGTCCATCGCGGCCTCGAGCGCAAATGCGGCGCGCTCGCCCTTCTTCTCGCGCGACTTGGAGGCCGCCAGCACTTCGTGCCAAAGAAGCGCCGCGAAAAGGAACGCCGGCGACACCGACCGGTCGGTCTTGATGCGCTCGTCGGTCTGCGCGAGCGCCAGCGTGACGAAGCGCTCACCCAGCGGTTGGTCGAGAATCACGTCGAGGAGCGGCAGCAGGCCTTCCGACAACCCTTCGTCACGCAAGCGCCGCACGCACGCGCTGGCGTGGCCGGACAACAGGAGCTTGAGCATCTCGTCGAAGAGGCGAGCCGGCGGCACGTTGCCGATCAGCGGGGCCAGCTTCTTGATCGGCGCCCTCGACCCGCTTTCTATCGACAGTCCAAGCTTCGCGGCAAGCCTGACCGCGCGCAGCATGCGTACAGGATCCTCCCGATAGCGGGTCACCGGGTCCCCGATCACGCGCATCGTGCGCTTCTTGAGGTCGGACAAGCCCTCGTGGAAATCGATGACTTCCTCGGTGGCCGGGTCGTAGTAGAGCGCATTGACCGAGAAGTCGCGGCGCAGGGCGTCTTCCTCCTGCGTGCCGAAGACGTTGTCGCGCAGCACCCGGCCGTGCTCGTCTTTCTGGCTGTCGCCGGCATCGGCGGCCCGGAAGGTCGAGACTTCGACCGTTTCCTGGTTGAGGATCACGTGGACGATGCGGAACCTGCGGCCGATGATGATCGCGCGCCGAAAGAGCGGTTTCACTTCCTCCGGCCGCGCGTCGGTGGCGACGTCGTAGTCCTTGGGCGCAGCCCCGAGCAGCAGGTCGCGCACCGCTCCCCCGACCACGTAGGCGGAAAAGCCCGCTTCGTGCAGGACGCTGCAGACCTTGAGGGCGGCAGGGCTGATGCGGTTGCGCTCGATGTCGTGCTTGGCGAGCGGCACGCGTTTCGGGCCTGCGGCCTTGAGGCCAAGCACCTTGCGGATGAACTTCTTTATCATGCCCCCCGGATCTTATCTTAGTGAGATCACCGGCCAGCCGCGGCGTGCGGCTTCGGCGGCGAGCGCGTCATCGGGATCCACGGCGACCGGGTGTTTCACCAGGTTGAGCAGCGGAAGGTCGTTAAGCGAATCGCTATAGAACGTGCTGGCTTCGAATTGCCCGATCGGCTGGCCGAGCGACTCCAGCCAGGCGGTGACCCGCACGATCTTTCCCTCACGGAAGCAGGGTGTGCCGGCAACTCTCCCGGTAAACCTCCGGCCTTCCCGTTCCGGCTCCGTGGCGATCAGATTGGGGATGCCGAACTCGCGTGCAATCGGCGCAGTGACGAAACTGTTGGTCGCGGTGACGACCGCGCAAAGGTCGCCGGATTCGGCGTGCCTGGCGACCAGTTCGACCGCTTTCGGGCCGATCATCGGCCGGATTCGGGTCTCCATGAAGGCTTCCAACCAGCCTTCGAGCTCCTCGGGCGTGTGGCGCGCAAGGGCGCCCAGCGCGAACTGGAGGTACTCGTGGATATCGAGCTTACCCGCCTTGTACTGCTCGTAGAACACGTTGTTCCGGGCTTCGTACTCGTCGCGGTCAAGCACGCCGCGATCGATGAGGTATTGGCCCCACTCGTAGTCGCTGTCGCCTGAGAGGAGCGTGTTGTCGAGGTCGAACAACGTGAGCCGCATCGCCGCTCTCATCCGAGCTCCGCAAGCGCTTCACGCACCAGCGGAAGGGTCAAGGGGCGCTGGCGCGAGAGCGAGTACTCGTCCAGGTGCCTGAGGATCCCGACTAATGAAGGCAGGTCGCGACGCACGTGGGTAAGGAGATACGCGACGACCTCGCCGGAGATCGCCAGTCCGCGGCGCGCGGCTTCATCGCGAAGGTATCCGGCTTTCTCCGGGTCGGTGAGCGTCCTCACCTGGTAAACGAGCCCCCACGCGAGGCGGCTTTTCAGGTCGTCGCGCAAGGCCAGCTGCGCCGGCGGCGCCGAACCCGCGGCGAGGAGCGTCCCCCGCAGCGCGGCGGGGGCTTCGCGGATCTCGTTGATCCGGTTGAAGAGGGCCACCTGCGCCTCGGGATCCAGCGAATCGACGTCGTCGGCGATCGTGAGGCGCGATGGGTCCTCGGCAGCGCGCAGGGTTGCGCCGAGGAGATGGCTGCGCCCCGAGCCACGCTCGCCCCAGAGGTAGATCACCGTCTCGGCAACACGGCCGGCTGCGACGTCCTTCAGCTTTGCAACCAGTTCGTCGTTCCGCCCGGTCACGAACCCTGCGAATGCCGGTTCCGGCGAGGGCGAGATCTCGAGGACCAGCTGGCGCATGTTCACCGGCCTTCGCCCTTGGGCTGCGTACCCGTGGTACCGGCATACAAGGGGCTCGCGAGGTAGGCACGGCCCATGCGGCGCAACCCGACCAGGAGCGCAGCGCTGGCGGGCAGCGCAAGCAGCACGCCGAAAAAGCCGAACACCTGGCCGAAAGCGAGCAGGGCGAAGATGACCGCAACCGGGTGCAGGCCGATGCGCTTGCCCACGAGGAGCGGCGTCACCGCCATGCCTTCAAGCGCCTGCCCGAGGGCAAACGCGAGCCAGACGAACAGCACCCCGGTAAAGGAATCGAACTGAAGGAGCGCCGCGACCGTGCCAAGCACGAAGCCGAGGAAGGCGCCGACATAAGGGATGAAGACGAGCCCGCCGGTGATGATCCCGACGGGCAGCGCGAACTGCAGGCCCGCGACCCATAACGCGAGCGAATAGAAACAAACCATGACCACGATCACCAGCGTTTGCCCGCGCAGGAACTCGGCGAGTACGGCGTCCACTTCCTTCGCGATCCCGACGACCTGCTCGTGCCGCGGCACCGGGATCATGCGGTCGACCTTCGCGAGAAGCTCGTTCCAGTCGCGCAGCAGGTAAAAGAGCACGACGGGGATCAGCAGGATGTTGATCAGGAACCCGAGCAGCACCAGGCCACCGATCTGCAGCGAGCCGAGCAGGCGCGGCACGATGCCCTGGTTGGACTGCAGGACCTGCGCGGTGAGCTGCTTTACGGTGTCGAGGTCGAACCGGATCTCGACTCCGAACTGGGTAAGGACCCAGGGTGCAACGTTGTTGTTCAGCCACGCGAGGAAATCCGGCAGGCGCTCGGACATCATGCGCGCCTCCTTGTAGAAGAGCGGCAGCACGACGAGCAGGATTCCGATCACCACGATGATGGCGAGGGTAAGCACGAGCAGGACTGCGATCACGCGTCCCGTGTAGGGAGTCAGCCGGTTGACCAGCGGGTTGAGCATGTAGGCGAAGATCGCGCCGGCAAGGAATGGCGCGAGGATCGGCGACAGCAGCCAGACCAGCCAGGCCGCGATCAGCGCGATGGCAAGCCACGTCCACACGCGCGGATTCGCGAAGCCGGTACCGGTCATTTGACGTAAAATACGAGGGGAAGAAAGCTGGAAATCCTATCTTCCCACTTTAACACGCCGGCACGGCGCCCCGTCCCGATTCCCCAATGAGCAAAGGCCTTTCCTATCGCGATGCCGGCGTCGACATCGACGAGGGCGACGCGCTGGTCGAAGCCATCAAGCCGTTTGCCAAGCGCACGATGCGGCCCGAGGTACTGGCGGGCATTGGCGGGTTTGGCGCGCTCATGGAAATCCCGAAGAAGTACCGCCACCCGGTGCTTGTGTCGGGCACCGACGGCGTGGGCACCAAGCTCAAGCTCGCGTTCTCGCTCGGGCGGCACGATACCGTCGGCATCGACCTGGTCGCGATGAGCGTGAACGACGTGCTCGTGCAGGGGGCCGAGCCGCTCTTTTTTCTCGACTATTTCGCGTGCGGCAAGCTCGACAAGTCGGTGGCTACCGACGTGATCAAGGGCATCGCGCACGGTTGCGAACTGGCCGGCTGCGCGTTGATCGGTGGCGAGACCGCGGAGATGCCCGGCATGTACCCGGAGGGCGAGTACGATCTCGCGGGGTTCTGCGTCGGCGTGGTCGAGAAGGAACGCATCATCAACGGGAAATCGATCGCGCCCGGCGACGTCGTGCTTGGCCTTGCCTCGAGCGGCCTGCACTCCAACGGGTTTTCGCTGGTGCGCAAAATCATCGAGCGCGCGAAGCCCGATCTCGGGGCGGATTTCCACGGCCGGTCGCTTGCGGACACGCTGATGGAGCCGACGCGCATTTACGTCAAGTCGGCTCTGGCGCTCATGCAGGCCCTGCCGGTCAAGGGGCTCGCGCATATCACCGGCGGAGGCCTTACCGGCAACGTACCGCGCGTGCTCCCGGTGGGGATGCGCGCGGTGATCGATGCGAAATCCTGGGCGCGTACGCCGCTATTCGACTGGTTGAAGAAGGAAGGCGGCGTCGCCGAAGACGAGATGCACCGCGTTTTCAATTGCGGCATTGGAATGGTGATAGTGGTTGCAGTGGAACATGCCGCTGAGGCGTCGAGAATCCTGTCCGATTCGGGAGAACTCGTCTGTACGATCGGTCAGATCGAGAAGCATGCCGAGGGCCCGAAGACGATCGTCGTTTGACCGCGAATGTTGGGCCCCTCGCTAAGCCGGTCGAATCTGGTAGGCACAACTTGCATTCTATACGCCATTGGCGTATAATTTCAAAATGTTCACGTTCATCGAATCATCGGCATTCGAGCGAGTCCGTTCTTCGTATGTCGATGAAGATGAATATGCACAATTGCAGCAGTCCATGACGCAGAATCCGGAAGCCGGAAAGATCGTTCCGGGCTCGGGTGGGGTCAGGAAGCTACGCTGGGGGCGTCCGGGTATGGGCAAACGCGGTGGCCTTCGGGTCATTCATTTCGTTCGATTTGAGCCAAACGAGTTCTGGATGTTGGCGATCTACGCCAAGGCAAAGAGGGACAATGTCCCGGGGCACATTTTGAAGCAATTGCTGGAGGCATTCCGAAATGGCTAAGAAACTTACTGGCAAGGCGTTGGCCAAATTCGAGGCCGAGCGCGATGTGTGGCAAGAAGTACTAGACGGCGTACGCGAAATCAAGGCCGGTGGTGGCAAGCGTACGAAAGTGGAACCCATATCCCAGGTTGGTCGGGTTCGCCACAAGAGCGGCCTTTCTCAGGCCCAGTTTGCAGCGGCTCTAGGTGTATCCAAGCGCACCCTTGAGCAATGGGAACAAGGAAGGCGCGGACCCTCAGGTGCGGCGCGGACCTTGCTTAAGATAGTGGAGCGTCATCCGGATGTGCTGCTCGAAGTCGCTGGGTAATGCGTACAAAGGGGCCGAACAGTCTTGATAAGCTCAAATCGCACGGAGTAGAACATGCCCATTTCACTCGAAGCGTTGCAGGCAGAGGTATTGCGTCTCTCGCCTCCTGACCGCTCACGCCTGCTCGAGCGCTTGATTGTCAGCCTGGATTCCGACGCCGAAGTCGAAGCCGCGTGGGACGCAGTCGCAGACGCAAGGGAGAATGAAGTCAGCTCTGGGGCGGTGAGCGCCGTCCCGCTCGAAGAGGCCATGACAAGGCTGGAAGCACGATTCAAGGGATGAAGCGAAAAGCCGCTCGTTGATAGGACTGCGCGACAACTATCTCCATCCGCCCTACGACCCCTTGCGGGCCAGATAGATTCCCACAAGCACGACAAGCCCCCCCGCAATCTGCAGCGCTACCAGCGGTTCTCCCAGCAACATCCACGCAAACACGCCCGCCATCACCGGCTGCACCAACAGGCTGACGGAGGAGAACGAAGCCGGCAGGTGCGCGAGAGCATAAGCGATGAGGCCTTGCCCGCCGGCGTGCGAAATGATGGCTACTCCGGCGAGCTTCAACCATCCAACGCCGGTCACGGGCAGCATCTGCTCGCCGGTGGCGAGCGCAATCGGCAATAGCAGCATGGCGGTGATGGCCGTGGTGACCGCCATCAGGCGCAGAGTGCCCGCGCCACGGTCGCGCAGTTCCTTCACGGTCAACAAGTACCAGGCATAGAACATCGCCGTAACGACGCCCAGCGCGTCGCCGAGCAGGGCAGTGGACGAAAACGCAATGCTGGTGCTCACGAGCATGCCCACGCCCACCAGAGCGGTGACGAGCCCGACGAGAAACAGCCTGCTCGGTTTCTGGCGAAAGAAGAGCCAGGTCGCGAGCGTGACGAAGATCGCCGCAAGGTTGGCGAGTAGCGTCGAGTTCGCCACCGACGTGAACTTGACCGAGAGGTGCCAGACCGCGAGGTCTCCTGCAAATGCGATCGCGGCGTAGATGAAGAGCTTCCAGGGTATTGCGGGGCGGACGATGGAATCCGGACCCGTGGCCTCGCGCCCGAATGCGGCGTATAGCGCCCATAGCGCGGGAATCGCCAGCGCCACGCGCCAGAATGCGGTGGCTGTGGGGCCGGTTTCGGAAACCCGCACGAAAATCGGCGACATCGCAATACAGACTGCGCCCAAAAGCAGCGCAACAAGCGCCAGGCCCTCGCTCCGGCGAGCGGAAGCATCCTGTGAAGGGCTTTGCGGCGCGCCAGTCGTTGTACTACGCATCTTGCGACGCATGGTAACAACTATCGTACGGTCTCCCATCGATGCCGGTGGTAAAATTTTTGCGTCCCCATGAACACTCCGCGCTTCGTCCATCTCCGCCTGCACAGCGAGTATTCGGTGACGGATGGCATCGTGCGCATCGACGAGGCGATCGCCCGCGCGGCAACCGACGGCATGCCCGCGGTTGCGCTGACCGACTCGTGCAACCTGTTCGGGATGGTGAAGTTCTACAAGGCTGCGCGCGAGTCCGGCGTGAAGCCTGTCATCGGCGCCGATTGCTGGCTGCAGAACACGGTCGACCGCGACAAGCCTTCGCGTGTCCTGCTCCTGGCCGCTTCGCGCAAGGGGTACCTCCGCCTGTGCGAACTGCTGTCGCGCGCATGGCTCCGGAACCAGCATCGCGCGCGCGCCGAGATCGACAAGGGCTGGCTCGTCGCGGAAGGCACCGAAGGTCTGATTGCCTTGTCGGGTGCGTCGGGCGGGGACATCGGGCAAGCGCTTCTTGCCGACAATGGTCCCGCCGCCGAGAAACTCGCCCGGGAGTGGGCCGCACTGTTCCCGGGGCGGTTTTACCTCGAGTTGCAGCGCGCGGGGTTCCCGCAGACGGAGACTCTCGTCGCGCGCACGGTGAAACTGGCCGGCACGCTCAAGCTACCCGTGGTCGCGACGCACCCGGTCCAGTTCCTCTCGCCGGACGATTTCAAGGCGCACGAAGCACGCGTGTGCATTTCGCAGGGCTACGTGCTGGGCGACCAGCGCAGGCCGAAGCAATTCACGCCCGAGCAGTACTTCAAGTCGCAGGACGAGATGGCCGCGTTGTTCGCCGACATCCCGCAAGCCCTCGAGAACGCGGTGGGAATCGCGCGCCGCTGCAACCTCACGATCGAACTGGGCAAGTCGAAGCTGCCCGAATTCCCGACGCCAAAGGGCGTCACGATCGAAGCCTTCCTGCAACGCACGTCAAACGAAGGCCTGGCCGCGAGGCTGGAGAAACTCTATCCGGACCCGGGTGCGCGCGAAACGAATGCGCCACGCTACCGCGAGCGGCTTGAGTTCGAGATCAAGACCATCGTGCAGATGGGATTCCCGGGCTACTTCCTCATCGTTGCGGATTTCATCAACTGGGCCAAGAAGAACGGCGTGCCGGTCGGCCCGGGACGCGGCTCGGGGGCCGGGTCGCTGGTCGCGTACTCGCTCGGCATCACCGATCTCGACCCGTTGCGCTACGACCTGCTGTTCGAAAGGTTCCTGAACCCGGAGCGCGTGTCGATGCCCGACTTCGACATCGACTTCTGCCAGGACGGCCGCGACAAGGTAATCGGCTACGTGCGCGACAAGTACGGCGCGGCAAGCGTGTCACAGATCGCCACGTTCGGCACGATGGCCGCGCGCGCCGTGGTGCGCGATTGCGGCAGGGTGCTCGACCTCGGTTACAACTTCTGCGACCAGATCGCCAAACTGATCCCGTTCCAGCCCGGCAAGACGATCACGCTGAAGATGGCTCGCGAGATGGAGCCGCTGCTCGCCGAGCGCGAAGAGAAGGAGGACGAGGTCCGGCAATTGCTCGAGCTCGGCGAGAAGCTCGAAGGCCTCACGCGCAACGTCGGTATGCACGCCGGTGGCGTGCTGATCGCGCCCGGCAAGCTCACCGACTTCTGCCCGTTGTATGCGGCCGAAGGCACCGAGAACGTGATCTCGCAGCTCGACAAGGACGACGTCGAGGCCGTCGGGCTGGTGAAGTTCGACTTCCTCGGCCTCACCACGCTCACCGTGCTCGACTGGGCGGTGCGCTACGTGAAGCTGCTGGGCGATCCGGACTTCGATCTGGAAAAGCTGCCGCTCGACGACAAGGCGAGCTACCAGCTCCTTTCTGCGGGCAACACCACTGCCGTGTTCCAGCTCGAATCGAGCGGCATGCGCGACATGATCCGCAAGGCGAGGCCCGACCGGTTCGAGGACATCATCGCGCTGGTCGCGCTCTACCGCCCCGGCCCGATGGATCTGATCCCAGACTTCATCGAGCGAAAGCACGGCCGCCAGCGCGTCGAGTATGTGGATGAGCGCCTCGTGCCGATCCTTTCGCCGACCTACGGAATCATGGTGTACCAGGAACAGGTCATGCAGATCGCGCAGGTGATCGGCGGGTACACGCTGGGCAACGCAGACCTGTTGCGCCGCGCGATGGGCAAGAAGAATCAGGAGGAGATGGACGCACAGCGCGACGGTTTTGTTTCAGGGGCCGAGAAGAACGGCCTGTCGCGCAACAAGGCGAACGTGCTCTTCGACCTGATGGAGAAATTCGCGGGCTACGGCTTCAACAAGTCGCACGCCGCCGCCTACGCGCTGGTCGCCTACCACACCGCGTACATGAAGACGCACCACGCGTCGGCCTTCATGGCGGCCAACTTTTCGGCGGTCATGGACGACACCGACAAGGTGAGGTCCCTGCACAAGGACAGCGTGGCCAACGGCCTCACGGTGCTGCCGCCGGACGTGAACACTTCGGATTACCGGTTCACACCGGTGGATGCGAAAACCATCCGCTACGGACTGGGCGGCATCCGGGGCTCCGGGCGCTCGGCGATCGAATCGATCATCGCGGCGCGAAACGCCGATGGGCCGTTCAAGAGCCTGTTCGATTTCTGTCGCCGGGTCGACAAGCGCCTGGTCAACCGCCGCGCGATGGAGGCGATGGTCCGGGCGGGCGCGTTCGATTCGATCGATCCCGGTCGCGCAAGCCTCCTCGCTTCGGTCGGGCTCGCAATGGAAGCCGCAGAGCAGGACGAGCGGCAGGCGTCGCAGGAGAGCCTGTTCGGCGACCCGTCCGAATCGCGCAGCGCGGCCTTCCGTCTGGTCGAATCACGGCCCTGGGACATGAAACAGCGGCTGGTCGAGGAAAAGACGGCGCTTGGCTTCACGCTTTCCGGGCACCTGTTCAACGCCTATGCGCACGACCTGCAGGGGTTTACGTCGACGCCATTGGCGAAGCTTTCGCCGGTGCAGGGCGCCGTCTGGCTTGCCGGCGTCATCGCCTCGGTGCGCGTGCAGATGACCCGGCGCGGAAAAATGGTGGTGGTCACGCTGGATGACGGCACCGCGCAGGTCGAGGTCACGGTGTTCAACGAGCTGCACGACAAGCATCGCGACAAGCTCAAGGAAGACGCGCTGCTGGTGGCGGTGTGCAAGGTGCAGGCGCCGCGCGACGAATCGTTCGCCGGACTGCGCGTTTCGGCCGAGGACCTGCTGGACCTCGCCACGCTCAGGAGTCGCTATGCCAACAACCTGCGACTGGACATCAATGGTCAGGCCGATGCGAGGAAGCTGAAAGACTACCTTGCGCCGTTCAAAACCAATGGCGCGGGCGGGGGATGCGGAGTCGTAGTTCATTATCACAACGGCGTCGCTGAAGTTGACGTCGCGCTCAGCGCGGACTGGCGCGTGCGGCCCGACGAACAACTCATCAACCAGCTGGAAGACTGGCTTACGCCGGAGCGCGTGAAGGTCGTCTACGCCTTCACTGCGGCAGCATGATTTTTCCAGAAACGGAAAGTCTATTCGCAGAAGAGCGGCTCCAGGAGCCGATCTCCGCAATAAAAAGTTATACTTTTAGGCTACCGCTTCGGTCTTCAGGCGTGCTCGGGTACTTCAAGCAGAACGGCATCGCAGCGGAAAAACCTCAGATCCCAGCGAAACCACCTTTCTCGGCGAAGAAAAAGCGAGTCCTTGCATGAGCGCCCATCAGTTGCTCGGCAAACTCCTTGACTACGTCCTAGAGCAAGCCAAAGACATCGACCCACGTGGCTTCAATCTGTCGGGTCACAAGGGTTTCAAGAAACCGAAACCTGACCTTCAGGGGCTGCCCGGCGTCGACTTCGACATCAGAATCGAAGGAGATCACACCTGGTTGCGCGTAGCGCGTCTCGAAGCGCTCACTCCTCCGGCCCTATCTGACGAGAAGCTCAAAGGCCTCATCACCGTCGACCCTGATCCCGTCGGCCAACCGCCGCGTATTGATGAGACAGCTTTCAAGCACAGCCTCGTTGCAGCTTTTGCCGGTCGAACCCCTGACGAATTGAGTGTCGAGGAGAGTCGGGCCCGCGCCACCCTGCAACGGGCGCTCACCGTTTATACACCGTTGTGGACCGCTTGGGCTGAAGGTGAAAAACCTCGGCGCAGGACCATTGGCCTCTACGGTGACCTGTTCGCCATCAAGCATCAGCTCGAATCAGAAGAGACCGCCAAGCCGCATGAGCTTGTATGGGGGATCGGCGTGACTGCCTGGAAGCTCAGCTATGAAGAGCGCGTTGGAAGGTCAGTCGTCGAGTTTCAGTACCCATTGCTGACTCAGGCGGTGGAGGTGTCGCTCGACGCGCGAACGCTCGCCATCGAGCTACGACCGCGTTCTGTAGACCCGCGCTTTGAGTTTGACGCGTTCGCCGCGTGCCAGCTGAGTAGCACGGCCGACGTCGAAAAGGCCGCAAAGGATGCCTTGGCGAGAAGCGCTGACCGCCCTATTTCGCCGTTCGACGTTGGCAGCTTCGAGCACATCCTCAAACTGATTGCCGGCAACCTCCACGAGCAGGGGCGGTATGTCTCCGGTGCCACAAGCTTCCCCAGCGCGGAGGACACTTTGGCGGTGTCTGATGCATGGGTGGTACTGTCACGGCCGCGCTCGAACAACTACTTGCATGAGGACATCGCGCGCCTTCAGGCGCGCCTTCAAGACGGCTCCCCTCTCCCTCTTGGGCCCCTCGCCTTGGTGACACCGCCATCGGATGATCTGGCGAATTACGAGCCGGTATCTTTCCGAGGCCTGTCGGGCAGTTCTGGCTCCAACTCCAATGGGCAAGCGCAGGAATTGTTCTTTCCGCTCCCGTACAACCACGAGCAGATCACCATCGTCGAGCAGTTGGAGCGCTCCAATGGTGTGGCTGTGCAGGGACCGCCTGGGACGGGCAAGACGCACACAATCGCGAACATCGTGTGCCACTACTTGGCAACGGGACGGAAAGTTCTCGTCACCGCCAAAGGGGAACAGGCGCTGGAAGTCCTGCAGTCGAAGATTCCCGAGGAGGTGCGGCCGTTGACGGTCGCACTGCTGGCAGGTGACCGCGAGGGAATGCGTCAGTTCCAGTCTTCCATCGAAGCCATCATCCATAACGTGTCGCAACTGAATCCCGGTGTCGTGAAGACTCAGATTCAGACCTTTCGCAGCGCCATCGACCGAGCTCACTCGGAACTGGCGACCATCGATCGGCGCGTCGACGAAATCGCAGTGTCTCAGCTGTCTGACGTCGAGGTGGATGGCGTACAGATGCGCGCCCAGAAGATGGCTGAGCTGGTTTTGTCCGGCGCCGACAAGCACTCCTGGTTCGACGATGCGCTATCGCTGGTCCCGGCGAACACGCCCCCGCTCAGCGGAGCCGAGGCCGCAAATCTGCGTGAGGCTCGGCGCCGACTGGGCAAAGACCTTGTGTATGCGGCGGTGCGCATCCCATCGAGCTCGGCGCTGCTCCCCGCAGCCGAGGTTGGAAGCCTCCACGGCGTGCTCGTCGGCATACGCGAAATTGAAGCGGCCGAAGAAAAGGGAGGGCTCCTCGCGCTGCGCGCTGCAACGCCCGAAGTGCTCGACGCCGCTCGAAAGCTCCTGAGCCAAGTGGAGGCGGCAGCCAAGGTCGCCAAAGAGTTGGAAGACACGGGCGAAGTCTGGACCGCCGAGCTGCGGACAAAATGTAGCCAAACTACCTTCACCAGTGAGCGGCAAGCATTGGAGGCGCTGTTTGGCGAAATTGACTCCCTCATCGAAGCGCGGGCCGAATTCCTCATTCGGCCTGTGGATGTGCCGGAGCCTGCATTAGCTGCGCCGAAAGCCCGCGAAGCCATCAGTCGCGGCGCAGAGTCAGGCAAGCCCTTCGGGCTGATGAGCTTCGGCGGTGGGAACGTCAAGGAACACGTGTCTGCCATCAGAGTCGCGGGGCTAGCCCCCGTCACTGACGACGACTGGAAGCACGTTCAGCGGTACGTCAAGTTGCACGAACAGGTGCTGTCATTCAGCGTGCGCTGGAACGAGTTCGCGGAGCTTCTTTCCATCCCGGCAGTTAAGGGCGGCGTTCAGGAGCTGCGGCACATCGAACTAGTGTCTGTGAACGCGCGTAAAGCACATGGCTTGGCTGTGAACCACGATGCTCAGCTGCCCACGCTTGCAGAGCGAGTCTTCGCCAATCCGCCGTATCAACAGTTGCGTGGCAACTCGGCTCAGCTGGAGGAAGTGCGCCGACATCTGCGGACCCACCTAACCCGGGCTGAACTGGCACAAGCGGCCATACACTTGGCTACACTGCAAGAGAAGCTTGCTGGTACGTCCGGCCCTATCTCGGTTGAGCTGCGAACCTTCGTCGAGC
The DNA here is from genome assembly GCA_947482825.1 of Betaproteobacteria bacterium. Taxonomy (GTDB): domain Bacteria; phylum Pseudomonadota; class Gammaproteobacteria; order Burkholderiales; family SG8-39; genus SZAS-79. The sequence goes on from CANKMT010000012.1 coordinate 62,519, forward strand.
AGCAGTTGGGCAACGGCAAATATCCGGCCGAGCGCATCGTGGCGCGGTACTCCGAACTGGTGAGCGAAGTGCGCCGCGTGGAAGCCATCGGCCACGACATTGACATTGTTAATGAACTGGTTGGGCGGCTCGAGCGAGCGGGCGCGCCAAAGCTTGCGGCGAGGGCGCGAGGTGAACCTGTCGAGAGCACGGGCGAAGACCAGGCCTTCCCTGTCAATTGGCGTGACGCTTGGAACTGGGCGCGCGTGAAGGCGCATCTGGACGTGATCGAGGCGCGCGAGGAGCTTCAGACTCTAGCGGCGCGACGGCGCGACCTTGAGGCAGGCCTTGCAAAGCTATACGAGAACCTTGTCTCAAACGCGGCCTGGCTATCCACAAAGCTGGGGGCGTCACCAAGAGTCCTGTCTGCGCTCGAAACCTACCGCACGGCGGTTCGACGCATTGGCCAAGGCACTGGCCCGAATGCCACTCGGCACCGGCGCGATGCCCAGAAGGCGATGCATGACGCTCAGGGTGCCGTGCCGTGCTGGGTGATGAGCCACGCAAAGGTGTCTGAAACGTTGCCAGCTCAGCTTGGCAGCTTTGACCTCATCATCGTGGACGAGGCCAGCCAGTCGGACCTCTGGGCGCTGCCAGCAGTGCTTCGCGGCAAGAAGATTCTGGTGGTTGGTGACGACAAGCAAGTCTCGCCTGACGGCGGCTTTATCGCGGCGGTGCGCATCCAGGAACTGAGGGACCGGTTCTTGTCCGACCAACCGTACGCCACTGTGCTGACTCCTGAGAAATCTTTGTATGACATAGCGTCCACGGTTTTCGCAGCTAACAAGGTGATGCTGCGCGAGCATTTCCGTTGCGTGCCGCCCATCATTGCATACAGCAACAGGACCTTCTACAAGGATTTCATTCAACCACTTCGCATACCCAAGGCCTCGGAGCGCATCGATCCGCCGCTGGTGGACATATACGTGGCCACAGGTATGCGGAGTACCAAAGACGAGAACCGCAACGAGGCCCTTGCCATAGTCGAAGAGATTGAAGCCTTGCTTGCAGACAAGCGTTTCGCGGGCCGCACCCTCGGCGTTGTGTCCTTGCTCGGCCCGGATCAAGCTAAGCACATCGACGCCTTGGTTCGCTCGCGCTGCGACGCGAACGAGCTGATTCGGCGAAAGTTTGATTGCGGCGATGCTCGACTCTTCCAGGGCAGCGAGCGCGACATCATGTTCTTATCGATGGTTGCGGACCCGACGAACAGCCGAGCCCTTTCAGGCAACATGTTCGAGCAACGTTTCAATGTGGCGGCCAGCCGAGCTCGCGACCGGATGTACCTCGTGCGCTCGGTCCAGCTATCGGATCTGTCCCCGCTAGATATTCGCGGCGGTTTGCTCGCTCACTTTAGCAAGCCTCTGGATGGCAACACGGACGAGAGCAAAAGCCTCGTCGACGCCTGCGAGTCTGGTTTCGAGAAGCAGGTCTATACCGAACTCTTCACCCGAGGCTACCGGGTCGTCCCGCAGGTGAAGGCTGGCTCTTTCCGTATCGATATGGTGGTAGAAGGCGGCAACGACTTCCGCTTAGCCATAGAATGCGACGGCGACGAATTCCACGGCCCTGACCGGTGGCAGGCAGACATGCGGCGCCAACGCGTGCTTGAGCGGGCGGGCTGGACGTTCTGGCGCTGCTTCGCGTCCACCTGGTCGATGCGCAAAGATGAAGTGCTGAACGAGCTGCTCGGCCGACTGACGGCGATGGGCATCGAACCGCTTGGCGCGCTCGAGCGCGTGCCGTCGTTAGTCGAGTACAGGGCTTGGACACCAAAGGCGGACGGAGGGTCTGCAAACGACGAAACGGCCAAGGCGTTGGAGGCAGCTATCGCACGGGGACGTTAGGCAATCATGTCAACGCATGCGCCGAAGATTTACTTCTCTGACGTCTTCGATGTCGACCCGAAGGTTGTCGACGGATACGGTGCCTTTAACATTGCGTTGGTCAATGACCTTCCCCTCTTCATCGACCCATTTCTGCTATTTGACAGTTTGGACGCCAAGTACAGAGCGCTCCACGAAGAGATCATTTCGTAACTGTGCTTTCTCCGGGACAGGGCCGTCGCTGACGAACTCACCCCTGGAGCAGTCTCGCATTGGTTGCTCTTCAAGGAGGTGAAGAAAAACTGGCTTGGTTTCAGTACGACTGGAAACAGCGGCACCGGACTTGGCCACGACTTTGCGAGGTCTCTCGCGCGGAACCTGGCCACCGTGTTCAAGGATTTCGGCAGTGAGACGATCACCGCTGGGAGCTATCTAGAAAAACTGAGCCTCCTAAACGGGGGCGTGGGCCGGGACCACCTCAGCGATTTCACCACAAACCTTATCAAGGGTTTCTTGCTCGAGTACACCCAAATATTTACCAGGAAGCATATCGATTTTAGCCATCGTAGATCGTTTATGGTCGATCGCGTGATGTTTGACTACAAGTCCCGGCGCTGGACGCGGGGTATGTTTGAGCTCCCGTTCCTCGACGACGACTATGTGTTGCTCACGCCAAAGGAGATTCTCACAAGGGACGAAGCATGGATTAACCAAGGTGACCTCCTTGACCAGTTCACGCAGCTCTGTACGTCCCTACCCGATGAAGCCCTACGCTCGCAGGCGAACGAGCACTTCTACGCTCAAATTAATAAGCGCACCAAAGTGAACGAGCGCCGAACCGCAGCGCTGAAAACCATAGAAAAGTTTCATGAGCTTTTGGACTACTACATTCAGTGGAAGGAGGCGAACGCACAGGACGCCCACCGGCAGAGCAGCGCAAAAGTGCAGAAGACCGAACAACAATTCGTTGACAACATAAAGACCTTAGTCACAGAGCACCTTGCCAACAGCGAGTTCTATGGCCATGGCAATTCATATGCGGAGAGCCTCAAGCGAGTTCGATACCTCAAGCACGTTATTGAAGACAACGGCGGGCATCGGGTGTTCTATGTCGATGGGAAGCCTGTGCAACGCGAGAGCGATCTTCACATTATGTTCAGACTCACGTGGTTTGATACGAACCTTGATGTCAACGCCGAAGTGAACAATGGCCGGGGCCCCGTTGACTACAAGGTTTCTCGGGGCCGCGCGGACGCAAGCCTCGTGGAGTTCAAGCTGGCGAAGAACACTGGTCTACGCAAGAATCTTGAGCACCAGGTCAAGATTTATGAAAAGGCGAGTGAGGCGCAATCATCGATAAAGGTCATCATGTATTTCTCTGACGAAGAGTTTTCCCGTGTCAATCTGATTCTGAAAGACCTCAAGCTTGAGGGGCGAGAGGACATCGTTCTGATAGATGCAGGCCTTGACACCAAGGTATCCGCTTCAAAAGCTACGTTTTCTTAGATCGCTGTTGCTGCGATCGTTTTCTCAGGGCTAGCACAAGTCAAAGGGGCATCCGTTTTCTGGCATGCCAACTTTCACGAGAGCGGCTACTGCTTGTGATTCGGAAGTGAAAATTGACGATTTAAGAATATCAGCAGAGCATCAGCAGGATTCAAGATCGTGCCGCGCGCTAGAAACGTACCACCGAGGGAATCCGCCCATGTCTTCCCATCCCGGCATCGTTTGCCTGAATCTCGACCTCACAAAGTGCGACATCCCAGCGCTGGTGCACTGGCGGCGCTACATCGGTGCGCGGCTGACAGAGATGTTGTAGACCGATCTTGGTAGTCGCGTGTACAATGTTCCCACATCCCGTAGGCTCTTATGAAATCCGTCAACGTCCGCCAACTTAAGAACAACCCTTCCGACGCACTCCGCATGGCACGCGAAGCCCCGGTCGTCGTGATGAACCGCGACCACCCGGAGGCCGTGATCATGCATCTGAGCGAAGACGGTCTCTTGGGCGAGCCTGGGGTGAGGCTCGCAATCGCCACTGACCTTTATCGCAGCGAGAGCGTGACGCTCGGACGCGGTGCCAGAGTTGCCGGCATCCCGCTCGAGGATTTCATGCGGCACGTCTCGCGCGAGGGCATCCCTGTAATACGGGGCAATGCAAAGACCCTGCGCGAGGATCTGAAAAACGTCGAGGCATGGCGCAAAAAGAGGTAGCCCTCGTGAACGCGAGCCCGCTGATCGGGCTCGCGAGCGTCGCGGGGCTTGCTTGGTTGCCGCAACTGTTCGGCCGGGCGCTGATCACGCCAACGGTACGATCCGAAGTGCTGACCGGCCTTGGCCGGCCGGGCGAGCCGCAGATAGCGTCGGCGATCCGCCGCCGCGAGATAGGGGTTCTGAGGCGCGATTCTCCCGGACCTGAGCTGCCGGAACTCGATGCAGGCGAGGCGAGTACGATTCGGGCGGCATTGACGCGCGGTCCGCATGCGCTGGTGATTCTGGACGAGATGGCGGCGCGCCGTGTGGCTCGGAGCCTCGGATTGCACTGTACGGGGACAGTCGGTGTCATCGTTGAGGCAAGACGCGCCGGGCTCGTGAAGACGGTCCGACCGCTCTTTGATCAACTGGCCGAAGCCGGTTTCTATCTTGCCCCGGAACTCGTCGCCGCTGTTCTGGCGGATCTCGGAGAACGCTGAGCATGGGCATCCCCTGCGGGCCGAACCGGAGGGCGGTGCTTATGATTCGGCAAAGCGGGAGGTACTCAGACGGGATGATCTGAGGCTGATCTGCTTCGAGTTTCTCACCGGTGGTCGACTTGTATTTTCTCTAAGTAAATTGTCAAAACAGGAATATAAAGTTACTTAACAGCCGCTCGGATATTGGGTCTTAGGAAATAGAAGTTAAACTTTAACGCGCACCAGCTGCGGTCACGTCATGCCCGTAGATCCATTCGACGCCGTAGGTGTGCTTGGCCGGGTTGATGATCTTCCTTATTGAGTAGGCCAGGTCGCGCCCGAAGCGGGCGATCGGCGAGGTGGCCTGATTCACGCGCGTGCGCGCCCTTGAGGCGAGTTGCACGCGCGCGGTCCGCGGCAGGCGCAGCGCCTCGTAGTTCTTGAGCGCCTGCACGGCGTCCACGCCGGGCCTGGCCAGTTCGTCCGCAAGCACGTAGCCGTCCTCCACCGCCATGCACGCGCCCTGCGCAAGATAGGGCAACATGGGGTGCGCCGAGTCGCCGAGCAGCGAAATGCGGCCGCTCGACCATTGCGCCAGCGGCTCGCGATCGAAAAGCGCCCATTTGTACAGGCGGCCGGTCTTGGAGATGAGTTCGTTGACCGCCGGGTGCCAGTCGGCATAAGTCTGCATGACCTCTTCGGGCTTGCCTTCGGTCTTCCACGATTCCTCGCGCCAGTCGTGCGCGTCGTAGAGGGCCGCCCAGTTGATCAGCTCGCCGCCGCGCACGTAGTAGGTTACGAGCGTCGAATGCGGGCCGAACCAGGCGCCCATGTCGGGCGAGACCATGCCCTTGGGCATGATGTTGGTGGGTACCACGCCGCGCCAGCAGATCACGCCGGTGAACCGGGGCGACTCGGGGCCGTAGAGCGATTCGCGCACCGATGAGTGGATCCCGTCGGCGCCGACGATCACGTCGCTTTCTACCTCCGTGCCGTCGGCAAAGCTCGCCACCGCGACGTTGCCGGCATTGCGCACGCCGGTGCATTTTGCGTTTACCACAACGTCGGCTTGCGGCACCGCCTGCAGTAGCGTGGCCTGCAGGTCGGCGCGATGAAATCCGAAATACGGGGCGCCGAACTGGCTGCGGTAGACGCCCTTCATCTGCGTGGCGGCGACCACGCGGCCGGTCTTGAAGTTGCGCACCACGTGGCGCTCCGGCTCGAATGCGGTTTTCATCGCCTCCTGTTCGAGCCCCAGCGCCATGAGCACTTTCATTGCGTTGGGGCCGAGCTGGACGCCCGCGCCAATCTCGGTGATCTCGCCGGACTGCTCGAAGATTTTGGCCTCGAACCCGCGCTGGCGCAGCGCGATAGCCGCGGCAAGGCCGCCGAGGCCGGCGCCGACGATCGAAACCTTGAGTGCGCGTGTCATTGCGCGTAACTCATTGCGGTTCCACCTTCGCGTCCTTGAGGACCTTGTCCCAGAAGCGGATGTCGGACTTGATCAGCTCCGAGAACGTATCCGGCGTGTTGGTGGCGAACTGTATGTTGCCGAACCCGGACAGCTTCTCCCTGAACGCGGGCGATTTCACGATTTCGTTTACGTCTTTCGAGAGCCGCTCGACCACCGGCCGGGGCGTGCCGCCGGGGGCGACGACGCCGAACCAGAAAACGACTTCATAGCCGGTCACGCCGGCCTCAGCCATGGTCGGGACGTCGGGCAGCGAGTCGAGGCGCTTTGCGCTCGTCACGGCCAGCAACTTCACTTTGCCGGCCTGCACCTGCGGCAGGAAGGCGCCTCCGTCGAACATCAGGCTGACGCGCCCGCTCATGAGATCGGGCAGGGCGGTCGTGGTGCCTTTGTAGGGGACGTGAAGGATTTCGATGCCCGCGAGGCTCTTGAACATCTCTCCGGCCAGGTGCAGCGAGCTGCCGTGCCCGAGCGAGGCGAAGCTGAGCGCGTTCGGCTTCGCTTTGGCGTACGCGATCAGGTCCTTCACCGAATTCACCGGCAGGTCCGGGTTGATGACGAGATACAACGGTGTGTAGAACGCAATGGACACCGGCGCAAAGTCCTTCACCGGATCGTAAGGAAGCTTCTTGAAGGCGGCGACGTTGAGCGCGAGGCTCGAAGAGCTTGCAAGCAGCAGCGTATAGCCGTCGGCGGGCGACTTTGCGACCGCGTCGGTGCCGATGATGAGGCTGCCGCCCGGCTTGTTCTCCGGCACCACCGGCTGGCCGAGGCGGTCGGCAAGTTGCTGCCCCAGCGTGCGCGCGAACGTGTCGGCGAGGCCGCCCGGAGGATATGGGATCACGAACTTGACCGGCTTCGTCGGGTAGGCCTGCGCGTGCGCGAGCCCGCAGCCGATCGCCAATGCGGCGAGAACGATGCTGCGGGCGATGAATGTTGCGCGTGCGGCTCGCATGCGGCGGGCCTCCTTTGGTGCGTCGGCCGCTCTTGGGACGGCTCGAGTGAAACTGCTTGGGAATCGAAACTATATTTTATCGGCTTCGCATTAAGCCATAAGATAGTGAAACGCTTGGAGGGTAGATGAAGCTTGCAGTTTTCGATGATCACCGCGTCGGCGTGATCGAGGGCGACCAGATCTACGACGTGACCGATGCGGTTCCCGGCGCAGGTTCCGCATGGCCGCCGATGTACATGAACGCCCTGATTGCCAACTGGAAGGATCTCGGCCCGAAAATTGCGGCAAAGCGAGTCGGTGCGGAACCCGTCCCGCTCGCTTCGGTGAAGCTGCTCCCACCCAACCCATGCCCCGTGCACGTGATCGCGGCCCCGGCCAACTACAGGAAGCACATCGGCGAGATCGGCGCGCGCTCGGTGAGCAAGGGCCGCAGCGCCGACCAGATGGGCTTCTTCATGAAGGCGACTGCCTCGCTCGTCGGCGCCGGCGGGGCGATCGAGCTGCCCAAGGGCTCGGCGAGGCGGTTCGACCATGAATCCGAACTCGCCGTCATCATCGGGCGGCGCGCGCGCAACGTGCCGCGCGCCGAGGCGATGGGGCATGTGTTCGGTTACAGCTGCCTCATCGACGTGACGATGCGTATCGAGCCCGGCGTGGCCGAAGAGGAAAGGGTGACGCGCAAGTCCTTCGAGACCTTCACGCCGCTCGGGCCGTGGATCGTCACCGCCGACGAGGTGCCCGATCCGCACAACCTGCGCAACCGGTTGTGGGTCAACGGCGAACCGAAGCAGGACGCCAATACGCGCGACATGATCGTCAACATCCCGGCGCTGATCGAATTGATTTCGTCGGTGATGACGCTGAACCCCGGCGACGTGATCGCCAGCGGCACGCCCGAAGGCGTGGGCCCGATCGCGCCGGGCGACAAGGTGCGCATCGGCATCGAGTCGGTCGGCGAGATGACGCTCCCGGTCCTCGAGGCCGCCGTGTTCTCCCCGCGTCGCTTCTGATTTCGGGGCAGGCCGCATGAGCGTCACGCCGGTGCTCGTCGTCGGCGCCGGGCCGATCGGCCTGGCGCTGGCCGGCGACCTGGGCTGGCGCGGCATCGCCTGCACGCTGGTCGAGTCCGGTGACGGCGCGATCTACCAGGCGAAGATGGACATGGTGGGCATCCGCACCATGGAGTATTGCCGCCGCTGGGGCATCGTGCCGTGGGTCGAGCAGGGCGGCTACAACCGGGACTACCCGCAAGACTGCATCTGGGTCACGAGCCTGACCGGCTGGGAACTCGGGCGCGAGCGCTTCCCCACGCCCGCCGGGGAGCGCCCGCCCGAAGATAGTCCGCAGAAGAGGGAGCGCTGCCCGCAGAATTTCTTCGACCCGGTGCTCGCGCGCTTTGCGCGCCAATATCCGCATGTTTCGATGCGCTATCGGACAACGCTTCTCGGCTTCGAGGAGAAGGCCGATCACGTTGTTGCGAAAGTGCGCGACGAGGCCACCGGCGGGGAGGACACCATCGAGGCCTCCTACATTGTCGGGTGCGACGGAGGATTGAGCGCGGTGCGCCAGACGCTCGGCATCGGGATGTCGGGCACGCCGACACTCACCTACACCACCAACATCATCTTCCGCTGCGACGGTCTCGAAAAACTGCACGGCAAGGCGCCGGGCTATCGCTTCATCTTCATCGGCCTGGAGGGCACCTGGGCCACGCTGGTGGCGATCAACGGCCGCGACCAGTGGCGCTTCTCGCTTGTCGGCGATGCGCAGAAGCGCACGCTTTCGGAAGAAGAGATTCGCGCAGCGATCGTGCGCGCCATGGGGCGCGAATTCGACTTCGAAATCCTTTCGTTGCTGCCGTGGGTCCGCCGCCAGCTCGTGGCCGACAGCTATGGCACCAAACGCGCCTTCATCGCCGGCGACGCGGCCCACCTCACCTCGCCCACCGGCGGATTCGGCATGAATACGGGTATTCAGGATTCGGTCGACATCGCATGGAAGCTCGCCGCCCGCCTCGAAGGCTGGGGCGGCGAAAAGCTGCTTGCCTCCTACGAACTCGAAAGAAAGCCGATCGGCATTCGCAATGTCTCGGAGGCCACCGGCAATCTCAAGCGGATGCTTTCACCGCGCGTGAAGGCGGTGCCGCCCGAACTGCTCGACGAAGGCCCGGCGGGCGACAAGGCGAGGAAAGCCTTTGGCGACGCGTACACCGAGATGATGCGCCGCGAGTGGTTCTCGAACGGCATTCACCTGGGCTACATGTACGAAGGCTCGCCGGTCATCGTGCCCGACGGCACCCCGCAACCGCCGGATGAAGTCTCCACCTACAGGCAAACCGCGCGCCCGGGCTCGCGCGCGCCGCATGTGTGGCTGGCCGAAGGGAAATCGACACTCGACCTGTTCGGCAAGGGGTTCGTGTTGCTTCGCCTTGGCGCCAGTCCGCGTTCCGTGGACAGGCTCGTCGCCGCTGCTGCGCTGCGCAAGGTGCCCCTCGAAGTCATCGACATCGTTCAGCCCCAGGCAGCGGCCATTTACGAACGCAGACTCGTGCTGGTGAGGCCCGACGGGCAGGTGTGCTGGCGTGCCGATGACGAACCGGTAAATGCGCTGTCCGTGATCGATGTAGTTCGCGGCGGCTAGCTGGCCGGGAATAAAGTACGCCCCCTATGTGTTTCTTGGGGCGCATGCACCGGGTGTTCGGGTAGAGTGATCGAGACATTCCTTAAAGGTGCGGCGGCCCCTTGCCGCACCTTCTCGCATTGCAACTATGGAGGACCAATGAAGTTGATCCGCACTTGCACGACCGCCCTCTTGGTTGCCGCCGGCCTGTTCCACACAATTCCCTCCGCCGCGCAGCCGGTTTTTCCGACCAAGCCGGTGCACTGGATCGTGCCGTTCCCCCCGGGCGGGGCAGCCGAAATCGCTTCGCGCGTGATCGCGAACCGCTTGCGGGTCGTCTGGGGCCAGCCGGTCCTCATCGACAGCAAGCCCGGCGCCGGGACGATCATCGGCACCGAAGCGATCGCAAAGTCGGCCCCGGACGGGCACACCTTCGGCCTGGTGATCACCGCGCACGTGGTGAACCCGAGCCTGCGCAAGCTCCCTTACGACACGCTCAAAGACCTGACCGGCGTGTCGCAGCTCGTCAACCTGCATCTCGCTTTCATCGCGCACGCTTCGGCGCCCTACAACAACATTGCCGACCTGGTGGCCTATTCGA
>CANKMT010000013.1 GCA_947482825.1 Betaproteobacteria bacterium
ATCTCCACGACCATGCGCTACGTGCATCTGGCGCGCAGCCACCTGACCGGTACCACCTCTCCTCTGGAACTGCTCGATCCACCCAAGCGCTGAGCCTCAGGCATGCTTGGCTCTGCCACCAAGGTGGGCTTGGCCGAGGTGCTGCGCTGTCACGGCCCGGCCTATCTCGCGGCCCACATCCTGTCGGTCGCCAAGGCGAAGGTGTGGCGCGCCATCGTGTCCTGTCGTACCGCCGCCCTCGGGGGCCACGTGCAGACCTGCGAGGCCTGCGGCACGACGCGCCACGTCTTTCACTCCTGCCGCAATCGCCATTGCCCAAAGTGTCAGACCCGAGCCAAGGAAGCCTGGCTCGCCGCGCGAGGGCGCGAGGTGTTGCCGGTGGCGTACTTTCACCTCGTGTTCACCCTGCCCCATGATCTGAATGGACTCATCGGGCAGGCGCCACGCACCCTCTACGAGATGCTCTTCGGTGCGGTCTCGGGGACGCTCACCGAGTTTGCCGCGAACCCGAACAAGTGCTCGACTACCTGGGCCGCTACACGCATCGGGTGGCGGTCTCCAACGAGCGCATCCTGGGCATGGACACCGACACGGTGCGTTTGCGGGTGCGCGATTCGGCCAACGGCAATCGCAAGCGCACCCTCCACATGCCGGCGCAGACCTTCATCGAGCGGTTCCTGTTGCATGTGCTGCCCAAGGGCTTCAAGCGCATCCGCCATTACGGCCTGCTCGGCCCGGCGGGCAAGGCGGTGAAGCTCGCGCAGGCGCGTGCGGCGCTCTCGGCCCCGACACCCGATCCGGCGGTCATCGAGTCGGTCGAGCAATTCATCGGCCGCATCAACCGGATCGAGTGGCTGCGCTGCACACACTGCGCCATCGGCCGGCTCATACCGACCGCACCCATCGCGCCGGTGCGTGCGCCACCTGTGCGCGGGCCGCCATGAAACATTCAAGGTCCTCGTGTGTGCTGTGCTTTTCTTTTGGCGCCCTCGCTCGCCAGGGCACTGCTCGCCCGTTCGGTCCGATTCACCCGATGCTGGCGCTCGCACGCGAGCATTTGCGCACATCCAATTCGGTCTTGTCCGCGCAGGTACTTTCCGGCACATCCCCGGACACGATCCGCGCTCTGCCAAAACCATCGAATCGCGCCCCCGCAGGTTTACAATCCCCATAGCCACCGCCCGAGCGGCGGTTCAGTCCAACGAGGTTTATCCGCCGCCATTGCCGCCGCGACCGGATTCAGCGTTCGTACGGCGGCAGATAAACGCTATTCGTTAGGCGCCTTGAGAGACACTATGGCCGATACGTATGATCGAATGACTCTACAGGAGTTCGCCTCCAAGTTCAGGAAGGTGGCAGCAGAGGAAACTCGGACGATTCGAGTCCTCGAGCGTGGCGACATTCCGTTGGGCGAATATGGGTTTCTAGAATTTTTCTGTGCTGATCCTGATTGCGACTGTCGCCGCGCAACGCTTCAGGTTACGACCCCTGATGGCCGTGTCTGGGCATCGATAAGTTTCGGCTGGGAGAATGCGCGGTTCTACCGACGATGGGCGTATGGTTCTGATGACGGTGATGAGATGGCGGGTGCTTCTCTTGATCCGCTAAACCGCCAAAGCGAGTTCGCAGAATGGTTTCTCGTCTTCTTCCGAGAGATGGTGAAAATTGACCGGAAATACGTAGCGCGGTTAAAGCGTCATTACCAAATGTTCAAAGACCTTCCGGGAAAGAAATCGAGTGCAGCGGAGCCAACCCCTTGAACCCCTTGGTGCAGCCGACGCGCATGAAGCCGCGCGCAGCTGACCAAGTACGTTCTGTAATGACCGTGCGGACCAGCTCCAAGAAAGAAGCCACCGAGCAATCGGCCCGCAATGATTGGGGTTCCCTCTCAAGGTTGCTGCTGTCCGTTGTTTCGGTGCACCGGGTCACCCGGTTGGGTTTGGCGAGCGCTACGCGGGCTGTCACCCGACAGCTGCTTTTGTTCGCTTTGGCAGCACCCGGCCTTGCTGCCGGCCAAACGACTGGCGTGTCATTTCCAAACGCGGTTCTTTCGAGTAACGAGTCCTCGCGCGAGATCTCCGGTCTGCTCGCGAAACCCGAAGGCGCCGGGCCGTTCCCAGCCGTCGTGCTACTGCACACATGCGGCGGCATAAAGCCGCACGTGAGCAACGATTGGCCGGCCTATTTGAATGGCCTGGGCTATGTAACGCTTACCGTGGACACCTTTGGCTCGCGCGGCCTGGGTCCCTGCGGCAATGCGCTACATCCATCAGGGCCGGGCCCGAAAACCGAGGCGTGTCATGAATTCACCCGTGACGCCTACGGCGCTTTCGACTATCTCGCGAGACGGCCTTACGTAAGACCGGACCAGATTGCTGTAATTGGCTTCTCTCTGGGCGCCAATGCGATCAACAGTTACCTGATCCACAGACCGCGCTCGTCCTCCGGCAATTTCACTGCGGCGGTAGGCGTTTACGGCCGTTGCCATGACCTCTGGGGCTACAGGCCCGGCAGTACGCCGTTAATGGAACTCGCTGGGGAACTCGATACGCACCATGTCGGCGCCTGCCGCGCCGTGTCCCCTCCGATCGAAGTCCACATTCTTCCGGGGGCACACCATTCGTGGGACAGTCCGCAGGCAAGTGGCAGGACAGCCGGTAGGGACTTTATGCTTTACGATTCAAACGCCACTGAGAAGTCTCGGGAACTGGTCAAGAACTTCCTGAGTCGTCACCTAGGCAAATGAGTGTCGGCACGCGGTCAGGTATGCGGACGAGCCGCCGCAGACCAAACTGTTAGCGGCGTAGAACGAAATTCGTGACCACCGCCATCACGAGCGCGATCGCCCCGCTCGCCGCGATGGTCGCCACCAGCTTCGAGTTGGTTCCACGGACAAGCACGGCATAGGCCGGTTCGGACGGGTCGTAGAAGACCTCCACTTTCGAGCCGACCGCGTAGCGGTTGGCGATCAGCGCAGCAGCAGGTTGGTTCGTCGAACTTGTGCTGCCGACCCCGATGCGCGAGCCACTCAGGTTCCGGCCGCCGACCTGGTAGTCGTACGTGACCTCGGGGAAACAGGTGGTGCTGCGACTGCCGTCGGAATCCTCGGAAGTCGATTCGCGCACGCCCGTGGCCGTGATCATGCCGGTGGTTAGCGGCCAAGCCAGCGACTTCTGGCCGCGTTGGTGGGAAAACCAAGCCCAGGCAAAAAGCCCCAGGGCAATCAGCACCAGCACCGATTAGACGATGGTCGAGGTTGATCCGGTCATATTTCACTCCCTTGATGAAAGCGCGGCCCGCATGCGTGCACAATCCCGCATTCGAACATAGAGGACACAAACAAGCCATGCTCCGAATTGCCGGAATATGCCTTGCGATGACATTCTCGATCGGCGCCGCGCTCGCCCAGTCCTATCCCACGCGCCCGGTGCGCATCATCGTGCCCTTCCCGCCCGCCGGCGCGGTCGACATCCTCGGCCGCGTGGTCGGCCAGAAACTCAGCGAAAAGTGGAAGCAAAGCGTGGTCATCGAGAATCGCCCGGGCGGCGGCACCGTGCTCGGCACCGACCTCGTCGCGAAGTCCCCCGCCGACGGCTACACGCTGCTGGTCGCTGTGACCTCGCACACGATCAACGCAACCCTGGTCGAGAAACTCCCGTTCGATTCGATCAAGGACTTCGCGCCGATCACGCTGGCCGCCACGGGACTCACCATTCTCGTCGCGCACCCTACGGTGCCCGCGAATTCGGTGACCGAACTCATCGCGCATGCCAAGGCGAACCCCGGAAAACTCAATTTCGGCTCGCCGGGCAGCGGCACCGCGATGCACCTCTCCGGCGAAATGTTCAAGTCGGCCGCCGGCATCAACGTCGTGCATGTCCCGTACAAGGGCACGCAGCCCGTGCTGAACGCCGTGCTTGCAGGCGAGATCAGCTTTACCTTCGACACCGGCATCTCGATCCCCCAGATCAGGGCCGGCAAGCTTAAGGCATTCGCGGTCACCAGCGCGAAGCGGACGGCGGCCGCACCCGAGTTGCCGACGATGGCCGAGGCCGGCTTGCCGGGGTTCGAGGCGCAGTCATGGTACGGATTCCTTGCGCCCGCCGGAACACCAGTGGTCGAACAGCTCAACCGCGACATCAACGAGGCGCTCAGGGACCCTGAAGTGCGCGAGCGGCTGGTGCGCCTCGCACTCGACCCCCAAGGTTCGACGCCCGCCGAATTCGAGCAGTACCTGAAAGCGGATATTGTGAAATGGGGACGCGTCGTGAAAGCTTCAGGCGCCAAGGCGGACTAACCGGGGAAGCCATGCCGATGAACCAATTTCCCGACCGGAGCTACCTCGTCGATGTGCGCGAGCTCGAGGAGCGCGCAGGTGCCGTCACCCTGCTCGACCTGCGCCCGGCCGAAGACTTCGCGGTCGGGCACATCGAAGGCGCACGGTCGCTGGACATCTATGGCGTAAGCCTCAACGATTCCTCGCCGGCGCCGCTGAACGCATTTCTTGCGATCTTCAAGACGCTCTTCGGCGCGCGCGGCGTCACCACCGACAAGCCCGTCGTGATCTACGACCACGAATCCGGCGAACGCGCGGCACGCGCGGTGTGGCTCCTCGCGGTGCTCGGCCATCCCGACGTGAAGTTGCTCGACGGTGGAACGCACGCTTGGACGGCGGCGGGACACAAGCTCTCGCGCATCACCGAAGCGCCGGCGCCGGTCGACCCGGCCAAGGCGCCGCCGACGCCCCCGCCGTTCAAGGGCGAAACAAACCTCGACCTGCTGGCCACCCGGTTCGACGTGCACGCGGCGATCGGGAACAAGGACGCGGTGATCGTCGACGTGCGGCGCGAATCGGAACACCGGGGCACCGAAAAGCGCGCGCGCCGCGTCGGCACCATCCCCGGCGCAGTCCATGTGTTCTGGCGCGAGCACATTGCCGCAAGCGGCGCCTATCGCCCGGCCGGGGAGATCCGCGCGCTGTACGAATCGCGCGGCGTCACGCCGGACAAGACCGTCATCCCCGTTTGTCAGGGCGGTTACCGGTCGGCAAGCACCTTCATCGCGCTGAAGTCGCTGGGCTACCCCCGTGTGCGCAACTACGTGTCCTCATGGGGCGAATGGGGCAACCGGGACGATTCCGTGATTGTCCTTCCGCCTTGAATTCAGGAGATTGTATTTCGGATCCCCTCGCCATTATTGACTCTCCGGTCAGTTGGTGTACTGATGTCGATACAATACGAGGATCCATGGACTGCGGGACGCCGCCATGAAGATCAGGATTTTCTCCCCCGCCGATGAAGCGGCCGTCGTCGCCCTTTGGCAGCGCTGCGAGCTCACGCGGCCGTGGAACGACCCGCACAAGGACATCCATCGCAAGCTCGCCGTGCAGCCCGAGTTATTCCTCGTGGGTGAAAGGGACGGCGTGCTGATCGCCACCGTGATGGCCGGCTACGACGGGCACCGCGGCTGGGTCAACTACCTTGCCGTGGATCCGGATCACCGCAACGCCGGATACGGCCGGGCACTCATGCGCCATGTCGAAGCCGAGCTGGAAGCGCGCGGCTGCCCCAAGCTCAACATGCAGGTGCGGGCCTCGAACGCATTAGTGCTCGATTTCTACCGCGCAATCGGCTACACGACGGACGACGCCGTCAGCCTGGGCAAGCGCCTGATCCCGGACACGCCGCCTTGATCCCCGCTCTCGAAGCCCTTTCGCGATTGCGCGAAGGCAACCTGCGCTTCGTCGCCGAGCAGCGCGAGGACGCTACCGCCGGCCGGGTGCGCCGCCGCGAGGTTGCCGTGGCGCAGGAACCCTTTGCGATCATCCTCGGCTGCTCGGACTCGCGCGTGCCGGCCGAGATCGTATTCGACCAGGGACTGGGCGATCTTTTCGTGATCCGCGTCGCAGGCAACATCGTGGCGCCTTCACAGATCGGCAGCGTCGAGTTCGCCACCGAACGCTTCGACACGCGGCTGGTCGTGGTTCTCGGGCATACGCAGTGCGGCGCTATCCTCGCCACGCTCGAGGAACTTGCGCGTCCCACGGTGGCGCGATCGAAGAACCTGCGCTCGATCGTTAGCCGGATCCGGCCCGCAGTGAGGGAGTTGATGTACGCAAAGCCTCCGCTCGGGCACGAGGCGCTCGTGCGCCAGTCGGTGCGCGCCAACATCCGCGTGTCGGCCAGCCACCTGCGGCACGGCTCGACGATGCTCGAGCAGGCCATCCGGGACAACGGCCTTATCGTCGTCGGCGCGGAGTATTCGCTCGAAACCGGCCTGGTGGACTTCTTCGATGGCGTGCCTGGCCCGCGCTGACGCCGGGCGCTTCAACCCTTGAGGTGCGCTTCGCGGTTCTGGTAGAGCTGGTCGTCCGCGTAGCCCATCGCCTCCGGGCGGCCCTTGCCGAGCATGACCTGGAAATAGACCGGCTCGAGGCTCTCGTTGATGTAGCCGTGGATCACGCCCGGCGGGCAGGCGATGCACTCCCAGGGGCCGAGTTTGATGTCGATGCGGCGTCCGGCCTCGTCCTGCACGAAAGCGGTGAGGTAGCCCTGCAGCACGAAGAAGATTTCCTCGACCTCGTGCGTGTGCGCCGCGTTGCCCTGGCCCGGCTCGACGTACATGATGCTGAGCGTGAACGCGCGCGGCGGGATGGCCGCAGTGTCGCCGTGCTTGCCCGAGCCGCCGGCGCCGATGAAACGATGCTGCGCGCGCTTGAAGCCTTCGATCTTCGCGTCCTCGAAGGCGGCCCAGTCGGGCTTGCGGTCGCGAAAGCGCGCGGTGAATTTCTGCGCGACCTCGTCGAGCGACAAGGCGGCGATCTCCTTGGGCATGGGGTGGCGTGCGATGGTCATGATGCGTTCCTCTCCGTGGTGATTGCGGCACTCCTGCGCGCAGGCAGGATGCCGAGTTCGGTGACTCGCTCCTGGGTGTAGAGGTCGTTCCAGTTGGTCCAGGCCTGGTCGGTGACCTGGCGCGGGTCGTAGCCGCGTTCCGGGATGGAGATGCGCTTGCCGCCGACGTGCACATGCCGGATGCGCGACTTGTCCTGCAGGATGGAGACGTCTTCCAAAGGCGAGCCGGCCACGGCGATGAAGTCGGCGGCCCGGCCGGCTTCGAGCACGCCCAGCGATTCGCCCTTGGCCATGAAACCCGCAGTGACCGAGGTCGCCGCGCGAAGCGCCGCCGCCGGCGTGAAGCCGAGGTCGTTGACGAAAATTTCGATTTCGCGTGCATGCCACTCGCCGTAGGGCGTGACCGCGAAACCGGAATCGGTACCGGTCATCATCGGGATGCCGGCTTCGCGCGCCCGGCGCAGGTTCACGCAGGCCGTCTCGTACTCTCGCTGCACGTCGCCGATGCGCCCCTTGAGCGAAGCGGGTTCGGTGGGCCGCGTGAAATCGACGATGTTGCGCGGGAAGGTGAGCGTCGGGCCGATCGCGCTGCCCGATTGGAGGATCGCGTCGATGCATTCCCGGTCGAGGTAGTACGCATGAAAGATCAGGTCGACGCCGGCGCGCGCCGAATAGAGCGTTGCCTCCCTGCCCCGCGCGTGGACAACGACCTTGCGACCTTGCCGGTGAGACTCGGTGACGATGTCGGTAATCTCCTGCTGGGTGAAAGCGGCGATGAACTCTCCGTCCGGCCGTCGCTGCACGCCGTCCATGGCAACCTTGATGCAGTCCACACCGTTCTTGGCCTGCACGCGGATCTCCTCGATCGATTCGTCGCGGCTGGTGACCAGGCGCCCGATCGACGTGTCGGGCACGCCGATCCAGGTCGGGTACCAATCCGTGAGTCCCTGGCGCGTGGTGAGGTAGCGGCCGGCCGCCGTCACCCGCGGGCCCTCGAACAGGCCGAAGTTGATTGAATTGCGCACCGAGAGCGAGATCTGGCCCGCATCGCCCGGCGAGCAGATCGACGTAAAGCCGGCCGAAAGGCATTTCTGCGCGAAGAACAGCCCGCGGATCGAGCGGAATTCCATCGGCTGGTAGAGATCGATGTCTTCCTCGGTCTTCGCATTGCCGTACGCAAGATGCGTGTGCACGTCCTGCAAACCGGGCATCACGAAGAACTCGCTGTAGTCGAGTTGCGTGTCGCCCTTGGCCGCCTTGGGGGCGGACGCGGTGGGGCCGGCGTAGGCGATCCGGCCGTTGGCGTCGATCACCATCAGCTGACCGGCGCGCGCAGTGTCCTCGGTGCCGGTGAAGAGCGAGCCGCAGTGTACGTAGGTGGCCATCGGTGCCTCCTTCAGCGTTCCGGTTTCAGTACAGGCGCTGCGGCAGCCACATCGCAAGGCCCGGGAAGAAGATGAGGATCCACACCATGAGGATCATCACGGCAAGGAAGGGCAGCGAGCTTCGCGCAATGAACATCACTGAGAACTTCGGCAACACGCCGTGGATCGTAAAGAGATTCAGTCCGAAAGGCGGCGTGACCAGGCCGATTTCGGCCAGCAGCACGAACGTGACGCCCCACCATACGGGGTCGTAGCCCAGCTTCAATATCACCGGCATGACGAACGACAGCGTCAGCAGCATCATCGCCATCGAATCGAAGAACATGCCCAGGATCAGGTACAGGATTACGATCGCGAGCATGGTGCCGTACTTGCCTATGCCGAGGTCCAGCACGGCGGAGGACACCTTGGCGGTGGCGCCGAGGTCCTGCAGCACGAACGAGAGCAGCCGCGCCGCGAAGATGATGAACGCGATCATTGCCGTGACCTTCACCGCCGAGAGCAGCGCGTTCCTGACCATCGCGTAACTCAGCGTGTTGTAGTACCACGCGATGCACAGTGCGAGGATTGCGCCGAGCGCGGAGGCTTCGGTGGGGGTCATGAGCCCGCCGAAGATCGAGCCCATCACCAGCAGGATCACCGCGAGCCAGGGCAGCATGTCCTTGATCGCGTTGATCCGCTCGCCCCACGACGCCGGCTGCGAGCGCGGCGCGAGTTCGGGCTTGAGCTTGACCATCACGATCACGGTGAGCATCAACAGGAGCATGAGCACCATGCCCGGAATCAGCGCCGCGGCGAAGAGCCGCGCCACGGAGACGTTTTCCCACGAACCGTAGACGATCAGGATCAGGCTCGGCGGCACAAGCACGCTCAAGGTCCCGCCCACCGCGATCGCACCGATCGAGAGCTTGGGGTCGTACCCGCGTTTCTCCATTTCCGGGTACGCGATCATGCTGAACGTCGCCGCCGCCGCCACGCTCGACCCTGAGATCGCGCCGAACACGCCGTTGGCCGCTATGACCACCGAAGCGAGCCCCCCCGGCAGCCAGCCCAGCCATTTGTCGAGCGCCGCGAAAAGGACGTTCACCGCGCCGCTGCCCGAAAACACCGCGCCCATGAAAATGAACAGCGGCATGGCGAGCAGCGTGAAGGAGTTGAGCGACTCCCAGGCCGTCCACGCCATTTGCACGAGCGGCTTGTCCACGGCAAACACCAGCCCGATCGAGGCGGCCACCGCCATCGCCACGCCGATCTCGACGCCGAGCGCGAGCAGGAGGAGCAACCCTCCCATGAGCAGCGCCGAAACGATCTCCGGGCTCATCTCAGAAATCCTCCGCGCCGAATTCGTCCACGACGCGGCCTGAGCGGAGGCGCTCGAGCGCCTTCACAAGCTGGCCCAGGAGGACCAGCGCGAACAGCGTGAAGCCCGCCGGAATCGCCATCTGCGGCCACTTGAGCGGCGTCCTCAGCAACGAATTGGAGCGCATGTCGCGCGTGAAGGAGTCGCCGAGAAACTTCCAGCTCACCCAGGCCGCCACCGAAACGCACGCCAGGCCCAGGACGAGCGACGCGATGCGGATGTATCCGGTGGTTCGCGGATCCAGCCTTTCCACGATGAACGTGATGCGGATGTGCCCTTTCTCCTGCGCGCAGTAGGCCAGGCCCAGGAAGCTCACCGCGACCATCGCGTAACCGCCCAGCTCGTCGCTGAGGATCATCGGGTTCTTCAGCACGTAGCGCGAGACCACCTCGAGCATCGTAAGCACGACGATGGCCAGCAGCACGGCACCGGCCGCGTAGCCGGTGCCGTACGACAGCCTTTCGACGAACCGCGCGAGCCTTTGCATCGCCGCCGCGCCGGATTGCAGTTACTTCGCCATGTCGCGGATGAAGCCGACCGAAGGCCCTTTGGCATGGGTGGCCGCAATGCGCAACACGTCCTTGCCGCTTGGGCCCGCGGTGTCGAGCCATTCCTTGACCACCGGCTGCATGAGCGCCATGGCTTTGCGCACCTCGGCGTCGTCCGGGACGATCATCTCGGTCTTGGTCGAGCGGATCCACAGGTTGTAGGTGTTTTCCATCTGCTCGATCGCGGTCGCCATCTCGCCGGTCAACTGGGCCGAGGCGCGCAACAGGCCTTCCTTCTGCCGCTGATCGAGCTTGTCCCATGCCTTGACGTTGACGAGGATGTATTGGGGGAAGATCGGCGTGATCGGCCAGATGGATACGTACTTGGCAAGCGCGGTCAGGCCCCGCTCGGCGCCGAAGCTCTTGCTGGTCGTGATCGCATCGACCGTGCCGCGGGAAAGGGCCTCTTCGATCTCGGCCATCGACAGCGTGAGCGGGCTGCCGCCGAGGTCGCGCAGGGCCGAAGTCTGGGTGCGACCGGAAGCGCGCATCTTCACGCCCTTGAAATCGGCCAGCGTCTTGATCGGCTTGTTGCCCCAGAGCGCGTTGTTGGCCAGCGAAATCGCCGAGCCGAGCACCTTGAATCCGGCTTGTTTGGTTGCATTGTCGAGGACCGCCATCATTTTCGGGTCAGTGATCGCGAGGGCGTATTCGGTCGCGCCGTTGGGCATCTCGGAGAACAGCCCCGGGATGCCGCCGAAGTCGAGCAGCGGGTAGGTTCCCGAGGCCGCCGCGATCGACTGCGTGCCCATGAGCACACGGCCATCGCCGACCGCGAAGGCCGAATCCATGATGCCGAAGAGTTTTTCCTTGATGTCGAGCTTGACCGTGCCACCAGTGTATTGAGTTACGAGCTGTTCGTAGCGGCCGCCCGGACGGAACGGCCAGACCAGGATGTTGCCGCGCCCGTAGGCGCCTTCCCAGTTGAACGAAAGCGTGGTGGGTGCGGCCGGTTTGGGTTGCGCGTGGACCGTGAATGAGGCGGCCGCAAATGCGATCGCGGAGCACAGCAACGGCAGTGCCGCCATCGTGAATCGTCTGCTGACTTTCATGATTTCCTCCCTGAGTGTTTGGTTTTCGCGTGGATTTCCCACAGAAGCAATTCCGGGACCACCGGCGTGTTGTTGATTTCTATCCCTAAGTGCGCAAGAGCGTCGCATACCGCATTGGCCACGACCACCGGCGGCGAGACCGCGCCGCCCTCGCCCAAGCCTTTGACGCCCAACGGATTCAGCGGCGAGGGGATTTCCTGGTGAACCAGCACCATCTCGGGCACATCGGAAGCGTTCGGCATCATGTAGTCCATGAATGTACCGGAAAGCAACTGGCCTTCGGCGTCGTAGGTGATTGCCTCGAACGTCGCGCCGCCGATGCCCTGCACCACGCCGCCCATGATCTGCGCTTCGGCGAGCATCGGGTTGACCACCACGCCGCAGTCGTGCGCCACGGCGTAGCGCTCGATCGCAACGCGCCCGGTCTCGATATCCACCTCCACGATCGCCGCGTGCGTGGCGTAGGCCCACGTCACCGTGGGCGGCTCGAAGTAATGCGTTTCCTGCAGTCCCGCGTCCACGCCTGGCGGGCGGCCGTGATCCCATCCGGGGCGCGCCGCGTGCGCGATCTCGGCAAAGGTGAGTTCCGCTCCCGGCACGCCGGCCACGCCGACCTTGCCGTCGCGCAACTCGAGGTCGGCGACCGCGCACTCGAGCTTGTGGCCGGCGATTGCGAACATCTTGTCGCGCAATTTGCGGCTCGCATGGTGGATCGCCGCCGACACGGTCACGGTAGTGCGGCTGGCAAAGGTACCGAACCCCATGGGGATCGACGCCGTGTCGCCAAAAGACACCATGATCCGGTCCGGATCGACGCCCCACGCGTCGGCTGCTACCTGGGAGAACACGGTTTCCATCCCCTGCCCGTGCGGGCAAGCGCCGGAGGAAACATAGATCCGTCCGGTGGGATCGATCCGCACCGTCGCGCCTTCGAACGAGCCGACGCCGGTGCCTTCGGTGTAGCAACCAATGCCCAGGCCCAGGAAGCGCCCATGGGCCCGTGCCTCAGCTTGCCGCTTGCGGAACGCCTCTACCCCGCCGAGCGCGGCCAGCGCCTTGGCCAGGGCCGCCGGGTAATCGCCGCTGTCGTACACGACCGGTTCTCCATCGCGATACGGGATCCCGACCGGGAACGGCATTTCCGCGCGAGTAATCATGTTGCGCCTGCGTACTTCGGCCGGTTCGAGGCCCAGTTCGTGCGCAATGAGGTCAATCAGCCGCTCCATGACCTGCACCGCTTCGGGGCGGCCGGCGCCGCGATACGGGGCGTTCGGCGCCTTGTTGGTCGCCGCAACCCGGGCTTCGACCGAAAAATGGGGGATCTTGTACGGACCGGCCATATGCGCCGCCGTGTTATAGACGACCGCAACGCCGAGCGGATTCCACGCACCGCAATCGACGACGAAGGTGTCGTGCAAGGCGAGAATGCGCCCCTCGTCGTCGAACGCGATCTCCGCCTCGTGGTGCTGGTCGCGCGAATGGCAGGAGCACAACAGGTGCTCCCCGCGCGTTTCGAGCCACCTGACCGGCCTGCCCACGAGCCGCGCAAGAAACGGCAACAGCATGTCCTCCGGATAGACGTGCCCCTTGACGCCGAACCCGCCGCCGACATCGGGGGCGATCACGCGGATGCGCGCCTCGGGCACGCCAAGCGTAGTCGCAATCTCGCGCTGCACCCAGTGCACGACCTGGGTCGATGACCAGACCGTGTAGGAATCGACCCGCTCGTCCCATTCGGCGGCCACACCGCGGCACTCCATCGGCATCGCGGCATAGCGGTGGTGGCTGAAGCGCCGTTTGATCCGGCGCGGGGCATTCGCGATCGCGCGTTGCGCATCGCCCTTGGTGACATGAAACCAGCCGATCTCGTTGGTGTCGAGGTTCTCGTGCACGAGCGTCGCACCC
The DNA here is from genome assembly GCA_947482825.1 of Betaproteobacteria bacterium. Lineage (GTDB taxonomy): Bacteria > Pseudomonadota > Gammaproteobacteria > Burkholderiales > SG8-39 > SZAS-79. The sequence goes on from CANKMT010000013.1 coordinate 13,105, forward strand.
GCATCGAGCGCCTTGTAGGGATCCACGACCGCCGGCAGGTGCTCGTAATCGACCTCGACCAGTTCGGCGGCATCTTCCGCGGCGACCCGCGTCTCGGCGATCACCACGGCCACCGCCTCGCCCACATGGCGCACCTTGTCCGTGCACAGCATGGGCTGGCGCGGATTCAGGATGCGGTGCGGGATGGCGGCCTTCCACTTGGCCGGCAGCGGCATCTGGTTGTCGCGCACCGGGGGCAAATACTTTTCGAGCTCCGCCCCGGTCAGCACGCGCACGACCCCGGGGGCCTTCGACGCTGCAGTCGTGTCCACGCCGCGGATGCGCGCGTGGGCCACCTGGCTGCGCACGAACACGGCATGCGCCATGCCGGGCAGTTGGAGGTCGGCGACGTATTGCCCTCTGCCGCGCAGCAACCGCGCATCCTCACGCCGGCGTAGGGACTGGCCTACAAAACCCATGGGGACCTCTCCGAAGTCTTCGCGAGGGCAAACGCTACCAGATGAACCGGTTTTCCCGTGCGCTGGTTTGCAATTGCGAAATAGGTAGGCGTACAGTACCTGCATGAGCGCCCTCGCCACCGCCCAAATGCTCACCCGCTACAGCGCGTGGGCCAACAAGGCGTTTTTCGACGCAGTTGCCGCCCTGCCCCCGGGTGAAGCGACCAAGGAGCGCAGGACGCTTTTCAAGAGCATCGTCCATACGCTCAACCACAACTACGTCATCGACCGGATTTTCCAAGCGCACCTCGAGGGACGCGAGCACGGCTACACGGCGCGCAACACCGCCGAAACTCCACCGTTCGCGGAACTTCGGGCCGCGCAAGAAGCGATCGACGAGTGGTACGTGGCGTGGGGCGACCGGATGACCGAGACATTGATGGACGAAACGATCCGGTTCACGTTCGTCGGTGGCGGCGACGGCGTCATGACGCGCAGCGAGATCCTGCTCCATGTCGTCAACCACACGAGCTACCACCGGGGCTTTGCGGCCGACATGTTCTTCCAGGTGCCCGCGCGCCCGCCGACCACCGACCTGCCGGTGTACCTGCGCGACGCGCACCAGGCGGGCTGAGGCGGAAGGCGCCGTGACTAGGAGCCTGCCGGTCCCGGCGCGGACCGGCGCCGCCGCGAGCATCGCCGAAGCGATCCTCAAGTTCATCCGCCGCATTCCCAAGTCGGACCAAACGAAGAGCCGCACGCCCGAAAAAGCCGCGCGAAGCAAGGCCAACGCAGCCGCCGCAAAAGCCGCCCTTGCGGCCGGGACACTCGCCCTGCCGCCCGGGCCTATGGGATGGCTCACGCTGCTCCCGGAGATGATGATCGTCTGGAGGATCCAGTCGCAGATGGTGGCCGACATCGCGGCGCTCTACGGCCGCCAGTCCACGCTGAACGAAGAACAGATGATCTACTGCCTGTTCAGGCACAGCGCGGCCCAGGCCGTGCGAGACCTGATCGTCCGCATGGGCGAACGCGTGCTGGTCAAGCGGGCTTCGATCGAGCTCCTGCAGAAGATCGCGCAGAAGATCGGGATCAAGCTGAGCCAGAAGGTGATCGGCAAGGGCCTGTCCCGCTTCATCCCTTTTGCGGGCGCCGTGGGCGTCGGTGCTTACGCCTATTACGACACTGCGCAGGTCGCGGCCACCGCGATCGAGCTGTTCGAGCGGGAGATCGAAGTCGAGGGCTGACTTCGAAGCGGGCAGGCGCCCCCCAAGAGTAGCGCTACTTCGAGCCCACCCAAATCCGCACGGGTTCTTACTTCCGAACTCCTGATGCAGCGTCGTTCCTGAAGGATTCACATCTTTAGAAATAATTTAATTCCTGAACTTTTTTCTGCAAACCCCCTGCCGATACTCAATCAACAGGCTATTTTGTACCGGTACCAGTACATTTATCAGCGGAAAGGATCGCCGGGTACTTCCAGCGCATCGTGGACGGCTATCACGGCAGGGATTGCCGCGCCTGCCGCTACAAGGATCTGGAGGCCCTGTCCCTCGGAAGAGATGCGACGCTTGGAACCGTCACCTGGGAGCTGCTGCGCAGCGACGCGAGCGTCCTGGCCTCGTGGCGCGAGTCCTACGGGCTGGCCCGTTCGGAGGGGGGTCTGAAGGTTCTTGTGTCGATCGACCACGCCGGTCAGGCGTTCGAATAAGGAGAAGAAGATGGCGAGGGGCAGAAACGTCTTCAAACTGATCACGTTTGGTACGCTGTGGGCGATCGTGTTCTTTGTCGCCGCAATGATCCTCGTGGCAGTTGCGACCAGCTTGCTGAACCCGAATGACGCTGCCGCCGCCGGTCAGCGCGCCGGCCAGCTCCTGGCACTGCCTGTGATGGCGCTCTCGATCGCCAGTGCCATAGCGCTCACGGCCAAGGGATGGCTGCCGGGAACCCGGAAGCCCGAAGCCTGAATCCCCATCTGCTTTGCACGAGGCTTCCAAAGTCGACGCCAGGTCCTGTCGGCTTCGGCCGACATGCAGCATCGAACCGCCCTGCCCGGCAGCGCGCACGGATAACGGCTAGAGCTTGAGGCGCGTCTCGACCAGCCGCCCAAAAAAGGCGGCGCCCAGCGGCAAGGCATCGTCATTGAAATCGTAGCCGGGATTGTGCACTTCGCATCCGTGCCCCTCGCCCGGGCCGTTGCCGATGTTGATGTAGCAGCCGGGCACGCGCTCGAGCATGTAGGAGAAGTCCTCCGAACCCATCACGAGGTCGGGGTTGCGGTTGACGTTCTGTTCGCCGACCAGGTCGTTGCAGATCCGGGCGGCAAACTCGGCTTCCTTAGGGTCGTTGACGGTCGGGTTGAACAGGACGCGAAAATCCACCTCCGCCGTGGCGCCATGCGCTTCAGCCGTGCCTTTGGCGATGCGCTTCATCGAGGACTCGAGCTTGGCCATCACGTCCTTGCTGAAGGCGCGCGCCGTTCCGCCGATATGCGCGGTCTGCGGGATCACGTTGTAGGCGTCGCCCGCCTGGATCTTGGTGACCGACACGACCGCGGTGTCGATCGGCCGCACGTTGCGCGACACGATGCTCTGGAGCGCAACCGCGATATGGGCTGCGACGAGCGTCGAGTCCACCCCGGTCTCCGGGCGCGCGCCGTGCGAACCCTTGCCGGTGACCTTGATGTCGAAAAATGCGCCGCCGGCCATCATCGGCCCGGACTTTACGTTGAAACTGCCGACCGGAATGCTCGGCCGGTTGTGCATGCCGAAAATCGCCTCGCAAGGGAATTTCTCGAACAGGCCCTCGTCGACCATGGCCTTGGCGCCGCCCAGGCCTTCCTCGGCCGGCTGGAAGATGAAATGCACCGTGCCATCGAAATTGCGCGTCTCCGCGAGATACTTCGCCGCCCCAAGCAGCATCGTGGTGTGACCGTCATGGCCGCAGGCGTGCATGCGCCCCGTGTGAGTGGATCGGTGGGCAAAGGTGTTCGCCTCCTCGATCGGCAGGGCGTCCATGTCGGCGCGCAATCCCAAGGTGCGGGGGCTGGTGCCGACGCGCAGCGTGCCGACCACGCCGGTCTTGGCCAAGCCGCGGTGCACGTGGATGCCAAAAGACTTGAGCTTCGCGGCGACGAGGTCCGAAGTGCGCGTTTCCTGGAATCCGAGCTCCGGATGCGCATGGATGTCGCGCCTCCACTCGGTCATGTCCTTGTGGAAGGCGTAGAAATGCGGGTCGATGCGGTCCCTGGCGGTCATGCTGGCGGCTCCCTGAGGCAGACTATCGCAACGAGGTCATTGCGACGAAGCCGCTATAGTACCCGCCCGCTCGCCTCGTCGATCAAGTGCATGTTCGCAAGATCGGCGACCAGTTTCATCGGCTTGCCAGCCAGGGCGCCGGCGTTCGGGTTGACCCGGCCACAGACCTCCGTGCCCTCGACGAGGAAATGCACCAGGGTCTCCATGCCCATGGGTTCGGTTACCTCCAGCGGCACCTCGAAAGGGTGCTGGTCGGGCTCCGCATGGGGGCGTTGCTCGATGAGGTGCTCCGGGCGGATCCCGAAGAGCAGCTTGCCGGCGCCGAGGTGTGCTTTGTACCGTTCGACGCGGTTGGCCGGCACCGGGAAGGCGATCGCCTCGGACAGCTTCACGCGCAAGCCCCCGGCCGCCGCCTCCAGCTTGCAGGGAATGAAGTTCATCGCCGGCGATCCGATGAAACCGGCCACGAAGCGCGTGGCCGGGAAATGGTAGAGGTCGTTGGGCGTGCCGACCTGCTCGATCAGGCCGCCGTTCATGACCACCACCCGGTCGGCCAGCGTCATCGCCTCGACCTGGTCGTGAGTGACGTAGACGGTGGTGGTGCGCACTTTCTGGTGGACTTTCTTGATCTCGGTGCGCATCTGCACGCGCAGTTTGGCATCGAGGTTCGACAGCGGCTCGTCGAACAGGAACACCTTGGGGTCGCGCACGATCGCGCGGCCCATCGCAACGCGCTGGCGCTGGCCGCCCGAGAGCTGCTTGGGCTTGCGCTCGAGCAATTCCGAGATGTCGAGGATCCTCGCCGCGTTCTCGACACGCCGGGCGATCTCGGCCTTTGGCGCCTTCTTCAGGCGCAGGCCGAACGACATGTTCTCGTACACCGTCATGTGCGGATACAGGGCGTAATTCTGGAACACCATCGCGATGTCGCGGTCCTTGGGAGGCACGTCGTTCACGACTTCCTCGCCGATCAGGATGTCACCGGCGGTGATGTCCTCCAGCCCGGCGATCATGCGCAGCGTCGTGCTCTTGCCGCAACCCGAAGGGCCAACCAGTACGACGAACTCCTCATCGGCGATCTCGAGATCGATGCCCCTCACCGCCGGCGTGTCGTCGTAATTCTTGACCACTTTGCGCAGTATTACCTTGGCCATCGATCTCTATCCCTTGGTCGCGCCGGCGGTCAGGCCGGCGATGTAGTAGTCCATCAGGAAGGCGTAGATGATCAGCGGCGGCGCCGCCCCCAGCAGCGCGCCTGTCATGATCTGGCCCCACGTGAACACGTCGCCGCGAATCAGTGTGGTGATGATGCCCACGGGGAGCACGAGCTGGTCGGCCGAGGTCGTGAAGGCCAGCGGGTACAGGAACTGCGCCCACGAAACGGTAAAGGCGAAGATGGTCGCTGCGATGATCCCGGGCAGCGCAACCGGGATGAAGATGCGCGTGAGGATCTGCAGGTACCCCGCCCCGTCGATCAGCGCGGCTTCGTCGAGCTCCTTGGGGATGCTCGCGAAGTAGCCGATCATGATCCAGGTCGCGAACGGCACGGTGAGCGTCGGATACAGGATCACGAGAACGTACCAGCGGTTGATCAGCTCGATGCCGGTGAACTCGGTCACCCAGACGAAGATCTGGAAAAGCGGGATGAACAACAGCGTCTCGGGAATCAGGTAGGTCAGGAACACACCGGTGGCGAGCGTGCCGGAGCCCCAGAACTTCATGCGCGAGAGCGCGAACGCGGCCGGGATGCTGATCGCCATCGTGATCGCCACGACCAGCACCGACACCATGGCCGAATTGCGGAAGAACGTGAGGTAGGTCTCCGTCGTAAGCAGCTCGATGTAGTTGTCGAGCGTTGGCGCATGGACCCACCACGGCGAAGTGGCCGAAGCGATCTCGGCGTTCGACTTGAAGGAGGTCAGCAGCATGTAGAACGGCGGCGTGAGGAAGAACACCACGAAGATGCACAGGAAAAAGTACGACCAGATCATCGCCCGGCGGCGATCGTCTTTCATGCTGCGTGACTTCGCCATCAGTTCTCGGCCCCTCGTTTGGTGATGTCGCGCAGGATGAAGATCGCGAAGATCGCGAGGATCGGGAACATGAACAGCGACACCGAGGCGCCCAGCGGCAGGTCGCTGCCCTCGATGCCCACCTTGAAGGCCCAGGTGGCGAAGACGTGCGTGTTGTCCAGCGGACCGCCGGCCGTCAGCACGCGCACGATGTCGAAGTTGGCGAACGTCACGATCAGCGAGAAGAGCACCGTGATCGCGATGATGTTGCGCATCATCGGGATCGTGATGTACCAGAGCTTCTGCCACCAGTTGGCCCCGTCGATCGCGGCCGCCTCGTAGAGCTGCTCCGGAACGGATTTCAGCGCCGCAAGGTACATGATCATGAAAAACGGTGCCCCAACCCACACATTGACCAGGATCACCGCGAAGCGCGCCCAGCCAACCTCGCCCAGCCAGCCGATCGGCTCGAAACCGCCTTTGACGAGCAGCCAGTTGAACGCGCTATAGGACGGGTCGAACAGCCACAGCCACGCGAGCGTGCTCATGGCCGGCGGGATCACCCAGGGCACCAGCAGCATGCCGCGCCATTTGCGCTGGCCCTTGACCGGCACGTTGTGCACGAAATGCGCGACGCAAAATCCGATGAGCGCTTTGAAGACCACAGCGGTGACGGCGAACACGACCGATTGCTTCACCACCATCCAGAACGTTTCCCGACTGAACAGGAAAGTGAAGTTGTCGAATCCGACGAAGCGCTCCATCCCCTTGTTCAGCGTCGCCAGGTGCAGCGAGTAGAGCGCCGGGTAGAGCACCAGCAGGACGATGATGAGGATGAGCGGAAGCGCCATCGCGAACGCAATGGTCGACTTCCGCCGCAGGAATTTCCGCACCGCCGGGTCTTTGCTTCAGGTGCGCATGAAGCCTTCGAGCTCGGTAGCCGCCCAGCCGAGGACCTTGTCCATCGACTCGCCCCCTTGCGTGTACTTGCCCACCATCTTGGTCATGATCGCCTGGGTGTAGATCTGGTTGGCGATCTTGGGCGGCGCAGGGTAGGCCGAGATCTGAAGCACCTGCCCCGGCTTGGGCGGGTAGTGGTACAGGGTTCCCTTAGGCGGCCCTTCTTCGGCCCAGGTCTTGAAGTCGTTGAATTTCCCGAAAGCCGGAATGTCGTAGCCCTGGCTCGCGGCCACCATCTTCTCGACCACCGCGCGCTCGGAGATATGCATCATCAGGCTCTTGGCCGCGGCCTTGTTCTTGGAGAACTTCCAGATCCCCCAGAAATACGGCAGGTACGGCTGCACGCGCCCCTTGGGGCCGGCCGGCGCCGGGAACGTCCAGCACTGTTCGGCCACCTTCGGAGCGTCGCGCTTGGCCACCGCCCATGCGCTCGGCGGATTCATGATCAGCGAGCCCTTGCCCGAGACCAGCCATCGGTTGTTCGAACCGTCGTCCCACGCGAATACGTCCGAAGGCAGCGCGGCGATGAGCTTCTTCATGTACTCCATCACCTGCTTTACGTTGTCGGATTTCACGGTTATGTTCCCCTTGGCATCGACCAGAGTCGCGCCATAGGCTGCGAAGATCGTGCCCGCAGTGTCCACCGAGTCCGACGTCTGGCCGAAGCCGATGCCGAAAGGCACGCCGGCCTTGTTGCATTTGACCGCAGCGTCGAGGAAAGCGTCCCACGTCCACTTGTCGGCCAATGCCTTGTCGGGGGCGGCGCCTGCCGGATACATCTTCACTACATCGAGACCGGCATGCTGCTTGAGCAGGTCGATACGGCCGCAAGGTCCCTTGATCTGGCTGCCGGGCGTCGCGGGAATCGCGACCCACTTCCCATCGACCTTGCCGAGGTATTCGATCAACGGCGACACCGGGCCGTTCTTCGCCACCAGCGCCTTCATCACGTCATCGACCGGCTCGAGGTCCTTCGACTTGTCCGCCGGCCACCAAGTGGGGAACGCGAGCATGTCGTGGCCCGCCTTGGCCTGCGCCTCGGCTGCGATCGTCAGCAGGTTCTTCTGCCCCTGCGACGGAATGTAGTCGATCTTGATGTCGACCTTCTCCTTCGCGGCCCACTCCTTGCAAGCAGCGGTGAGCACATCATTCGCGCCCGGCACCCAGTGATCCCAGAAGCCGACTTCGAGCTTGCCGGCGGCGTACGAGGTGCGGATATGCGGGAACCCCAGCGTGGCGGCGGACACCGCTGCGGTGGACTTCAGAAAACGACGACGCGTGAATTTCCTTGTGGTCATTCGAGCCTCCCCTTCGTGATCGATCGATGGATGCGGCGGGCTCTTGCGGCCCTTGTTTGTCAGGGCAATCCTAACGATCTGCGCGAAACACTGCCGCACTTTCGATGCGGCAGTGCAGCGCCCGCGAATAAGAAAAGCGGGGGCGCTTGGAAAGGGTTTTAGGCTTCGCTCCCGGAGCCAGCCGTTGGCGGGAGGACTCTTGGCGCAGGTCTCGGGCGTGGCTGCCACGAAACACTGACATCGCCGTTGACGAACGTCTGGCATGCCATGCGGTAACCGTTGGCGAAATCGGCTTCGGTGAGGTGCTTGCGCTCCTTGTCCTTGATGGCGTCGGTGTTCTCGAGGCCCGACTCGATCCGGCACTTGCATGTGCCGCACAGCCCCCCGCCGCACTTGAAAGGGATTCCACCCTTCTCCCTCAACGAGACGCGAAGCAGGTTGCTGTGCGCCGGCGCCTGCGCCGACTTGTTGTCGTTGGTGACGAAGGTGACCGTGACCATCAGATCTTCACCAGCCGGTTGCCGCTCCGCCCCGGCGCACCGGCCTTGAGGTCGGCCAGCTGCCCGAGTTCGTGCCGGGCCTTATCCAAGCTGTCGAAATGGGGAAAAAACTTGGCCGGAACCTGGTTTACGACTGGGGGGATTGCTTCGTCGATCACCAGGATTTTGGCCTCGCTCAGCAATTCACCGATAACGAAACGGGCGCGGATCCGACCATGGGCGAAATAGTCGTAGGTTTCTGCCGGACGGACCCCGTCGCCGGGCTCGGTCCGGAACTGGCCGGGCTTGCTGGTGAGAATGACGTACGTGGGAGGCATGCCGGGGTCAGGCGGCGGCCGGCCGAGACGGAACGATGGCCGGAATTCCGTCCTGGGACAGTTCGAGATCGTGGGTGATCCATAGCTGGCAAATCAGGCGGCAACCGTCGGCGATGTGTTCGCCGAGGACCTTTTTCTCCTTCCAGTTGGGTTCCGGCAGGTGCTCTGCGCCCGACAGAATCCGGCTGGTGCACTTGCCGCACTTCCCCATTCCGCAGCCATACGACAGGTTCGGAAACGGGAATTGCTTGATGCCGGCGCGCACGACGAGGTTGGTGTTTTCCTTGACCTCGCCTGCGTGGGCCTGGCCGTTCTTGTGCATGACGATCTTGGGCATTAGACTCACATCAGTCGCAGAAATCGTAAAACAGTATACTAAAATCCATAAAAAGATGCTTGGTCTTGACCGATAACAATTAATGTCAAATGTACAGTATAATATTTACTATGTTGATTATCAATACTTATTTTTAAAACAATACCGCCCCTTCTTCGCTTCAACTTGCGTATGGCTGCCATCTAAAATAGTATACGTAATTGCTCATATTACCCAACGGAGACCCCCATGGCCCAGCTGATGAACCAGGATGAATTCCGCTCTGCCCTCGAAAACGCAATCAAGGGAAAGAGCGCTAACAAGTCTCCCTTCAGCGTGGCATGGGCCAGCGGCAAGCTATCCCGCGCGCACCTGTGCCGCTGGGCCGAGAACCATTATCACTACGTGGGCCCGTTCGCCGACTATCTCGCCGCGATCTACTCGCGCATGCCCGCCCACTACGTGGAGGCCAAGGACTTCCTGCTGGCCAACATGTACGAGGAGGAGATCGGCGGCGACCGGCATACCGACCTGTTGATCCGGTTCGCCGAGTCCTGCGGCACGACGCGCGAACGGATCACCGACCCTGACAACATGTCGGCGACCACCCGAGGCCTGCAGAGCTGGTGCTACGCGGTGGCGATGCGCGAAGACCCGATCGTCGCAGTCGCCGGCCTGGTTGTCGGCCTGGAGTCGCAGGTGCCGTCGATCTATCGCCGGCAGGCGCCCACCCTGCGCGAAAAGTACAAGTTCACCGATGAGGAGATCGAATTCTTCGACCTGCACATCGTCTCGGACGAGATCCATGGCGAGCGCGGCTACCAGATCGTGCTCGAACACGCCGACACCCCGGAGATGCAGCAACGCTGCCTCAAGATCTGCGAAGTCGGTGCCCAGATGCGCCTGCTTTACACGACGGCCCTCTACAACGACTACGTGGCGAAAGACATTCCGCTGTCGGAGCTGGAGATGGCCGAACAGCGCGTCCCGGTTGCAGAACGCGAGTTGCTGCAGGCCTAGACCCTTGAAGACCGCATTCAAACTGGAACTTTCCGAGGCGCAGGCCATGGCCGCCGCGGCGCTCGCCAAAGCGGCCGCCATCGGCGTCACCGAAACCGTCTGCGTCTGTGACGATGGCGGCTATCCGATTTGCCTCGAGCGCATGGACGGCGCGCGTATCACCGGCCCGCAGATCGCCTGGAACAAGGCGTTCACGGCGGCCGGTCACCGCCGCTCGACCCACCTCTTCAACCAGCCGCCGAATGGCCCCGCCCTGCCCGGCAACGAGGCTTTCGGGATCCAGTGGAGCTTCGAGGGCAAGTTCGCCGTTTTCGTAGGCGGCTTCCCGATCGTGGTGAACGGCGAAGTCGTCGGCGGCATCGGGCTCTCGGGCGGCAACGGCGAGCAGGACATTGCCTGCGGCCTTGCCGGGCTGAAAGCGCTCAGTGACTTGCTGGCGCGGCAAGGGCATTCCGTGCTGGTCGAAGCGGACATCAAGAAGTGACGATTCAACGGCCGGGCTCACTTGGCAAGGAGGTCGCCGACCAGCTGCGCCGCCTGATCCTCACTGGCCGGCACAAGCCCGGGGACCGGCTCGTCGAGGACAGGCTGTCCGCCCAACTCGGGGTTTCGCGGGTCCCGGTTCGGGAGGCGTTGCGAACGCTTGCTGCCGAAGGCCTGGTAGATATCCCTCCCCGGCGCGGCGCATCGGTTGCAGCGATCTCACCCGGCATCGCGACAGACCTGGTCGAAGTCCGCGCAACCCTCGAAGGGCTCAACGCCCGGCTCGCCGCACGCCACAACGAGGACGCCATCATCGGGCAGCTGCGCCAGGTGCTCAGCGAAGGAAACAGCGCGGCCGAATCAGGCAACGTAGATGATCTGGTCCGGCTGAATGCGGCGTTCCACGACAAGCTCGCCGAGGCCGGAAGGAACAGCATCCTGTGGGACATCATGCGCACGCTGCGCGAGCGTACCGCGCTGGTCTTTGCGGCGAACACGGCCTCCCGCTCGCACGAGGACTGGGACGAGCATTCACGCATCCTTGCCGCAGTCATCGACGGTGATGAGGAACTCGCTGCCCTCCTCGCGACGCGGCATGTGTATCAGGCAGCGGATGCTGCTTTTGCCGCCAAGGCTGCGGCGACCGGCGAGCCTGCAGCCGAGTCGGAGCAGTTAACGAAGAGGAGCCTCTAGGCTTCCTGCGGCAACCTCACCGCATCCGCCCGGCGCAAGTCCTCGAGGGGGATGTGACAGGCAATGCGATGCGCGGGGCTCGCAATCCTCCAGGGCGGCGCCTCGGTTTCGCACAGCTTTCCGATCTTGCGCGGGCACCGATGCTGAAACCTGCACCCGCCGATCAGCCCGTCCTTTTCAACCACATCGCCGCGCAGCCGAATGCGTCCTCGTCCTGCGCTGCTGCCGGGCGAGCGGCCCACTTCGGGGATCGCGGACAGCAGGGCTTCGGTATACGGGTGGAACGGCGGCTTCAGCACCTCTGCGGCCGGCCCTTCCTCGACGATCGCGCCCCGGTACATGACGGCCACGCGGTCGGCAATGTGCGCGATGACCGACAGGTCGTGGGAAATGAACAGATAGGCCACATTGAGCCGATCGCGCAGTTCCGCCAGCACGTTGAGCACATAGGCCTGCACCGAAACGTCGAGCGCGGAAACCGCTTCGTCGCAAACAATGAAGCGCGGCTCGGTGGCCAGCGCGCGCGCAATGCCGACGCGCTGTTTTTCGCCGCCTGACAACTGGTGAGGGTAGCGGCTTGCGTAGGAGGAAGGCAGGCGGACCAGGTCGAGCAGCGCCGCGACCTTTGCATCCAGTTCGTTGCCGCGCGCAAGGCCGAAGAGCGTCAGCGGCCGCGCCACGATCTCGCCCACCGTCTTGCGCGGGTTGAGCGACGAATCCGGGTTCTGGAAAATGATCTGGGCGATGCGCCGATGCTCGTGCAGCGCCTTGCCGGAAAGCCTGCCGAAATCCTCACCCAGGATACGGACCTCGCCATCGGAGGGCTCGATGAGGCGCACCAGCATACGCCCGAGCGTCGACTTGCCGCAGCCGGACTCGCCGACCAGGCCGAGGACTTCGCCCGGGGCGATGTCGAGCGTCACGCCATCGACCGCCCGCACGCGCGGCGGATCGAAGCGCAGCGGAAAGCCGCCGGAGCGATCAAACCTGAGATTGTCGAACACGCCTCCCATCTCGTACTGCTTGGCAAGGTCCTTCATCTCGACGAGCGGCGCGGCATCCGGGTGCGCGGCCGACCTGGCGCCACGCGCTTGTGCTTCCGGCGCCGGCCAAGGTGTGTCGGCAAGTTCTTCCGCGCGCCAGCAACTCACGGCATGCCCGATGCCGGAAAGGACCGGCGGCTCGCCTTTGCAGCGCTCGACGACGAAATGGCAACGCGGATGAAAGATGCAACCCGAGGGCGGCGAAGCCAGGTCCGGGAAACGTCCCGGGATCGGCGCGAGGCGAAGCTGGCGCTCGGCCACCCGCGGCAGCGACGCCAAAAGGCCCTTGGTGTAGGGATGCTTCGGCGCGTACAACACGTCGCTGGTTGGACCGCTCTCGACGACGCGACCCGCGTAAAGCACGCACACGTCGTCGCAGATCCGCGCCACGACGCCCAGATTGTGGGTGATGTAGAGCATCGACAGCCCTCGGTCGCGCCGCAGGCGCTCGAGAAGGTCGAGGATCTGCGCCTCGATCGTCACGTCGAGCGCGGTCGTCGGCTCGTCCAGGACCAGCAGTTCAGGCGAACACGCGAGTGCGGTAGCGATCAGCGCGCGCTGTTTCATGCCGCCCGAAAGCTGGTGCGGGTAGGCGCGCGCCACGTCTTCGGGGCGGGGAATGCCGACCTCTTCGAGCAATCGCCTCGCTTCGATGGCGGCGTCGCCATCGGACAGCGCGCGGTGCAGTACGAGCGGCTCGGCGATCTGGCGGCCGACCTGGATCGCGGGATTCAGCGAAGTGAACGGGTCCTGAAACACCATGCTGATGCGCTCGCCGCGCAACAGCCTGCGCTCTTCCGCCGCCAGGTCGAGCAAGGATCGGCCGCCGAACAGGATGCGTCCGCCGGGGATTCGCGCTTCGCTTGCAAGCAGGCCCAGCACCGCCAGCGCCGTCGTGCTCTTGCCGGAACCCGACTCACCCACCAGCCCGAGCGCCCGGCCCTTGCCGATCTCGAACGAAACGTTATCAAGCGCGCGCAGCCAGCCGCCGCCGGCCGGGTATTCGAGCGTGAGGCTCTCGACCTTGAGGACGGGAACTTCCGTGCTCATCCGCGGCCCTTGCGAAGGCGCGGGTCGAGGATCTCGCGCAGGCCGTCTCCGACCAGATTGACTGCGATCACGGTAATGCACAGGAGCGCGCCCGGCGCGAGCGCCACCCACGGCGCGGTGTCGATGAAGGGACGCGCTTCGGCGATCATCAGACCCCAGTCGGAACTCGGCGGCTGCACGCCAAGTCCGAGAAAGCTGAGCGCGGCGCCGAGCATGATGGCAAACGTCACGCGCAGGGCTGCCTCGACGATGATCGGCGGCCATGCGTTCGGCAGGATCTCGGCTGCGAGGATGTACCACAGCCGCTCGCCGCGGGCGCGCGCCGCCAGCACGAACTCCTCGCGCGCGATCTCGAGCGTGACGGCCCGCGTGAGCCGCGCCATGATCGGCACGTAGATGATCCCGACCGCGAACGCGGTCTTCCACACATTGGGCGTGGAAAGCGAAAGCAGCAGCAGGCCCATGAGGATCGGCGGGACCGAAATGACCAGGTCGATCGCGCGCATGATCGACTCGTCGATCCGCCCCCCTTTGTAACCGGCCGTCAGCCCGAGCGGGACGCCGACCAGCAGGCTCACGAAGGTCGCGCCCAATCCCATCAGCAGCGACAGGCGCGCGCCGTACAGCAACCGGCTGAGGACATCGCGCCCGAACTCGTCGGTGCCGAGCCAATGCGTCGCGTCGGGCGGCGTCATCCTCGCCATGATGTCCATCTGGTCGTACGGGAACGGCGCGACCAGCGGCCCGAAGAGCGCCGCGAGCACAACCAATCCGAAAATAGTTCCGCCTGCGACGAAGCTCGCAGGCCACGCGCGACGGTACGCCGCCGTGGCCTCAGTGAGCGGCAGAGCTGCCATAGCGGATCCGCGGGTTGAAGAACGCGTAGAGGAGATCGGCCGCAAGGTTGGCGAGCGCATAGACCGCGGTCACCACCAGAATTCCCGCCTGGATCATGGGCAGGTCTTTTTGCTCGATGGCGAAGATCAGCAGCCGCCCGAGGCCGGGGTAGGCAAACACCGTTTCGACGACGACGATGCCGCCCATCAGCAGGCCGACGTCGATGGCAAGCACCGTGATTGTCGGCACCAGCGCATTGCGCAAGGCGTGGCGGCGGATGACGATATTCTCGGGCAGGCCTTTGGCACGCGCCGCGGTGATGTACTGCGCCTGCATGGTCTCGATCATCGAGGAGCGCGTGAGGCGCGAAACATGCGCCACCAAGCCGGACACGAGAGTCGCCACAGGCAGGACGATATGCCTGGCCCAGGTCCAGAACCCCTCGTCGAGCGACGCATACCCGGTGGACGGGAACCAGCCCAGGTACCCCGTGAACAGCATCACCGCAAGGATCGCCCAGAAAAACTCAGGCACCGAAATGAAGAAATAGCTGCCGACCGAGATGAACCGGTCGGCCCGCGTGCCGCGCCGAACGCCGGCATACACGCCCAGCCAGATGCCGATCACGGCCACCAGCACGATCGAGATGCCCGCCAGCACCGCCGATCGCGCCATGGCCTCGCCGATCAGCGGGCCCAGGGGGCGGTCCATCATCATCGACTTGCCGAAGTCGCCCTGCAGGAATCCGCCCGCCCAGCGCAGATACTGGACATGCGCCGGATCGTCCAGGTGCAGCCGGCCGCGCACCGCTTTGACCTGGTCGTCGGTGGCGAACTGCCCGACGATCATCTGTGCCACGTCGCCGGGCAGCACCTGCGTGATGGAGAAAATCGCGACCGACATCACCGCGAGGATCGCGATGACGGTGAGCAGCCGGCGGATGGTGTAGGCGATCAAGCGGGACCCGGCCGGCGGGAGACCTCAGTCCACGGTCGTGTTGCGCAGATCCAGCCAGAGGTAGGGATGGGTGCGGAAGCCCTTGACCGTTTTCTTGTAGGCGTTCGCGAAGTTCATCACGTAAGCGATCACGCCGGGCACGTCCTCGACCGCATAGGCCTGGAACTGCTGGTAAAGCCTGTTCAGCTCCTTCTCGTCCTTGGTCACGCGCGCCTTGTCCAGCACTTCGTCGATGCGCTTGCTCGAGAAATGCCACATGCGCGAATTCCACGATCCCGTACTGTGATACCAGGGATAGGTCGAGGTATCGATCGAGGGGCGGGTGAAATAGCCGTCCATGTAGAACGGCGACTTGCCGGAAACCTCGGTCTGGAAGCGGTTGTAGGGCATGCGTTGCACTTCGACCTCGATGCCGACCTGGCGCAGCATCTGCTGCACGGCCACGCCCATTCTTTCGCGCGTCGGGCGACCGACCGGGACATGCAACACGATCTTGAAACCGTTCGGGTAGCCGGCCTCGGCGAGCAGTTTCTTGGCCTGCGGGATGTCCTGCTTGATCGACAGCTCCTTGTTGAAATACGGGTGGCGCGGGGAAATCGGCGAATGCGTAGGCATGCCGTGCCCGAACACCGCGAACTGCGTGAGCTGCGCCTTGTCGAGCGCAAGCAGCACCGCGCGCCGCACCCGCACGTCGTCGAACGGCTTGGTCTTGTTGCCCATCACGATGCCATCCCAGGTCGAGGTCGGCACCGCGTCGACCGTCACTTTCGGATTGGCTTTCATCTTGTCGATCGACTCGAGCGGCAGGTTCCACAGCAGGTCGATGTCTCCGGCCTCGAGCGCCGCCACGCGCGATGCGTTCTCCGGCATGATCCGGAACACGACGCCGTCGAGCTTGGGCAAACCCTTCTCGTAATAGTTCGGGTTCTTCACCAGCTCGAGCCGGTCGCCCGGCGTGAAGGACTTGAACATGAACGGCCCGGTGCCGCTGGGCTCGGTCGAAAGCTTGTCCATGCGGTCGGCCGGCACGATCTTGAGCTGGCGTTCGACCATGAGGTCTGCGAAACCCGCATAGGGAATCTTCAGCTTGAAGCGCACCGTGTGCTTGTCCACGGCATCGAACGATTCGATGAGGTCCATGTGCGTGCGGCCGCTCGAACCGGTGGCCGGGTCGGCGATGTGCTTGAAGGTGGCAACCACGTCGTCGGCGCCGAAGTCCTTGCCGTGGTGAAACTTCACGCCCTTGCGCAAGTGAAAGGTCCACGTCCTGAGGTCTTCGCTAGTGTCCCAGCGCTCGGCCAGTTCGCCGCGGTACTTGAGGTTCTCGTCAATGGCGACCAGGCCACCGAAGACCAGCACGCCGTAGATGTACTCGTCGCCGATCGTGTGCCGCGCCGGATCGAGCTGGTTGAGGCTGGTGCTGATCGTTGCGCGCAGGATGCCCTTGGCCGCGGCCGGCATCGCGGCGAGTGCCGCAAACGAAACTGCAATTGCGAATGCCAGAGGACGAATCAACTTGACTTGCATATCCACACCCCCCTTCTCTTTTTATGGTCCCTCTTACAACTCAGGATAACTCAGCCGCCGCCCGGCACCGAGTCCGGGTCGACCGCGCGCGAAACGTAGAGGTTGGCCGAAGGTTCGTAGATTTCCCACAGCCATCGCAGTTGCTCCAGCGGGCGCGGGTCGTAGTCCACACGCAGGTCCACATACGGAAAGCTTTCCTTGTGCGCCACCAGCAACGCCGCGGACTTGACCTGCTTGGGCTCGCCGCCGGCCGCGTGGCCGGCCTCGATCGCGCGCATCAGGCGCTCGGGCAATGCGAGCGACACATCGGCATCGCAGGCGTCGACCATGGCTTTCGTCACTTGCGTGTTGCGGATGATATTGCCGGCGGCGACGCAATGCACCCCGGTGTGCGCCGAGTGCACCGACTTGATGCGCTCGCCGTGGAACCAGGCGGTGCCGCCTTGAGTATCGACAACGAGAAGCTGGCGCCATCCCATGGTCGGCACGTCGCGCGTCAGGGCTTCGATCGTGGCGCCCGCGGAAAGTCCTTGAGCAAGCAGGTCCAGTCCCTTGGGTCCTAACCGAGGATCGGTGCGGTGCTGCGTGAGCACTGCGCCTACGCCCGCCCGCACGAAAGCGCAGCGGCTCCCCACCGCGATACTCGAGGTCGTGACGGCCACGCCGAACATCCCGGTGCGAGGGCATTTGGCTGCGATCGAATAAGTCATTTTTCCCTTATAGTTGCCCTTCGCAAGCATCATGCCAAAGGAGTCGGTGGAATGCCACACGTTCGCCTGCGCAAGTTCAATACCAAGGAAGTCTATCCCGGCGGCCGGATGGACAACGACATGTGCATGGTGGTCCGGGCCGGCCGCACGATCTTCGTCCGCGGCCAGACGGGCCTCGACCTCGACAACCATTTCGTCGGTGTCGGCGACCCGGCGGCCCAGGCCGAGCAGGCGATCGCGAACGTCAAGGTCCTGCTCGAAGAAGCCGGTTCGAAACTAGAACACATCTGCAAGCTCACGACCTACATCACCGACCGCGGCCACCGCGAAGCGGTCTACAACGCGATCGGCCGCCAGCTAAAAGGGATCCACCCCTGCGGCACCGGCATCATCGTGCGCGGCCTCGCAATGCCGGAAATGCTGATGGAGATCGACGTCGAGGCCATGATCCCGGAGGACGAATAAAAAGGGGTCTAAAAAGGGGCCAGGTTCGATTTTCGGCGACGCGCGTTGAATCTTTACGGTCTACACCGAAAATCGAGCCTGGCCCCTTTTTATTCTTCCTTGATCGCGTCCACGTCGATTTCCATCAGCATCTCCGGGCGCGCGAGGCCGTCGATGATGACTTCGGACGAAACCACCGGGATGCCGCGCAAATGCCGGCCGACGACTTGCATGACCGGCTCAAGATAGGCGCGATCGGTGACCCAGACCTTGATCCGGCAGACGTCCTCCATGCGCGAACCCACTTCCTCGAGCAACTGCCGCACGTTCTGCATCGCCTGCTCGGCCTGCGCCGCCGCGTCGCCAATGCCGATGAACTTGCGCTCGGTCGGGTGAATCGAGTAGCCGGTCTGTCCGCGCAGGAAGATGCGCTCGCCGGTGACCACCGCACCGCAGAAGTCGGCCTGGATGGTGCGTTCCGGGTGCTGGTTCTGGACGTTGTGCAGGCGATGGCGCTGATGAGGCATGATCTAAGCTTGATTGAATCGACCAGGACGTGCAAGCGTCCTTCCTCAGGAGCACGCAGGTGACCTATCCGGATTGGGGCGAAATCAGCGGCGGGCATCGCATCAAAGGACGCGAGATCCCGATGCTCGCACCTGACATGCCGACCTTCATGGGCGTGCCCCATGCGCGCACGACGGCCGACCTCGCCGGTGCCGGCGCCGTCATCATTGGGGCGCCCTACGTCGCCAATGCGGGCGGCCGGTATGCAGGCGTCCCGGCTACCGAATGGCTCGCCGGCCCCAAGCGGGTGCGCCAACAATCGGCCCGCTATCCCACGGGCTACATCCAGGACTTCGACCTCGACGTATTCGAGCACATGAAGGTGGTCGACTTCGGCGACGCCGAGATCCCCGAAGACGCCAATTTCAATCCCACCGCGGACAACATCCTGCGCGCGCAGGCCGTGGTGGAAGCCAAAGTCAACGCGGTCCTCGATGCCGGCGCCATCCCGGTCGTGATCGGCCAGAACTCCCCCTGCGGTTCGTATGCGATCGCCAAGCCGATCGCGGAACGGACCAAAGGGCTGGTGGGCATGGTGAGCCTCGACACGCACTGGGATTCGGCCGCAATCGATCGCCTCACCCAGGACCCGCGCATCGCCGGCAGCGGCAGCTGGAAAGCCAAGACCTTCGAGTTCCACAGGAATTTCAGCGTGCCCCACCTGGTCGAAATCGGCGAGCGTGGCATGCTCGAGAGGAAGGAACTCGTGCGCGGCTACCTGAGTCGCGGCGCGCATTTCTACCCGATGTGGAGAGTGCGCACGGAACTGGGCATCGAAGGCTTGTGCAATGAGCTGCGCCACGCCTATGAAGGCAGCCAGGCCGTGTATGCGCATTTCGACATGGACGTCATGGGCGGCGCGGGCCCCGCACCGGGGGACCTGCTCGGCGAGCTTGCCGAGCCGATCGGCATGACCGATTTCGAAGCGATCCGCATCGCGCACGAAGTCGGCAAGCGCGGGCTCGCGGGGCTGTCGTTCATCTGCATCGCCCCGGGCTCGGCCGTGATCTATCGCACCATCGTCTACATGATCCTCTACCTGCTCGCCGGCCGCGTGCTCGCGACCCGGCGCTGAAGGCACCGCGATGGACGCCAAGTTCCTGAACGCCACGGTCGTCACTTGTGACGACCAGCGGCGGGTCCTGCGCAACGCCGGAGTCGCTATCCAGGGAGATCGAATCAAGGCGGTCGGCCCGAGCGGCGAGATCGACGGCCTTCACACCCACCTGCCGACGATCGACGCGCGCGGCAAGGCGATCCTGCCTGGCATTGTCAACGCGCACACCCACGTGCTGTTGCTGGCCTTGCGCGGCACGATTGAAGACATGGGCGCCGAGGCGATCTACGGCTACATGACGCCGATCTCCTTTGCGATGACGCCGACTGAGCGCGAGGCGATCTCGCTATTGGGCTGCCTCGAAGCGATCCGCTCGGGCACCACCACGCTGGTCGAGCCTTTCCGCCATGTGGTGAACTACGCAGGCGCGATGGCCGAAACCGGAATGCGCCTGTATTTCAGCGAGAACTGTGCCGATGCGCTGACCCTCAAGATCCGCTCGGGGGTCTACGAGTTCGACCAATCCTGGGGCGAGCAGTTCCTCGAGCGCCAGCGCGAACTGATCGCGCGCTTCCACGACACCAGCGACGGCCGCGTGATGTGCCAGGTCGCGGCCCATGCCCCCGACAACTGCTCGCCCTGGATGCTGCGCCAACTGAACGACCTGCACGAAAAGCACGGCCTGCGGCGCACCGTCCACATGGCGCAGAGCCGCGGCGAGGTCGCGCAAGTCCGGCGATATGCAGACTGCACGCCGGCGCAGTATCTCGAGCGCAACGGTTGGCTCGGCCCGGATGTGGTCGGGGCGCACTGGACCTACTGCACCCACGAAGACGTCGAATTGCTCGCAGGGCATGACGTGCACATGGCGCATTGCCCCGCCAACAGTTCGCGCCGCGGCCCGCACCAGGCGCCGGTAGCCAGGATCATGGACGCGGGTGTCAACATCGCGCTGGGTACCGACAACATGACCGAAGACATGTTCCAGGCCATGACCATCGGCAGCGTCGTGCATCGCGGCAGCCGGGGCGGCGGCATCCAGCCCCAGCCGCAGGCCCTGCTCGACGCGGCCACCCGCAACGGCGCGCATTCCCTCGGCCGGCTGGCCGATTTCGGCTCCATCGAGCCCGGCAAGAAGGCCGACCTCATGCTGATCAATCTCGACCACCCCAGTTTGCGCCCGGCAATCAACGTCGTCTCGAACATCGTTCACTACGGGCATCCGGGCGTTGTCGACTCCGTCCTGGTCGACGGGGAGTTCCTCATGCTCGGAGGCCAGGTCGTCTGCCTGGACGAGCGCGCCGTGGTTGAAAACGCCCAGGCTGCAGTCGAAAGTGCGTGGCGGCGGCTCCACAGCCAGTCGCCCGATGTCCCGCTCCCGGCCAGCCTGCGATAGTCCCGCCCCCCATGGCCACTCCCGACACCCGTTTCAGGGTCCTCACGGTCGACGATTCCGAGGACATTCTCGCGTTGCTGGAAGTCACGCTGGGCAAGGACTACGACGTCAAGACCGCCACTGACGTCCGCACCGCGCTCAAGGCCGCCTTCGAAAAACCGCGTCCCGACCTGATCCTGCTGGATGTCGAGATGCCCGGATCGAGCGGTTACGACGTTTGCCGGGCGATCAAGGCGAGCCCCGCGCTGGCCGACATCCCGTTGATCTTCCTCACCCAGCGCGACGACGCTCGCGATGTGGTGCAGGGATTCCAGCTCGGCGCGATCGACTACTTCGCCAAGCCCATCAACCCGCCGGTGCTCCTTGCCCGCATCCGCGCGCACGTGGAACTCATCAAACGCCGCGGCCTGCAGGACCAGATCATCCGCGAACGCACCACGCAGCTGGAGCAAACCCGCCTGCAGCTCATCCGAAGGCTCGGTCGCGCAATGGAGTACCACGAGACCTCCGCGGTTGGAAACCGGGTCGTGCGTCTCGGGCACTACGCGCGGGCGCTGGCCGAAGCCAGCGGCGCGAAAACCGAGTTGTGCGACCTCATCATGAAAGCCGCTCCGCTGCACGATATCGGCAAGCTCGGCGTGCCGGCGCAGATCCTGCGCAAGGCCGAAAAGCTCACGGCCCCCGAGCACGCCCAGATGCAGCGCCACCCGGAAATCGGCGCCGAGATCATCGGCGAACACGACGACCCCCTGCTCAAGCTCGCCCGCACGCTCGCCCTCACCCACCACGAGCGCTGGGACGGCAGCGGCTACCCCGCCGGCATCAAAGGCAACGACATCCCCTGGCCGGGGCGCGTGATGGCGGTGGTGGACGCCTTCGAGGGCATGACCGCCACGCAGTTCCACCGCGAGCCGTTGCCACTGCAGCTTGCTTTCGATGAAATCATCCGTGGTGCGGGCAAGCAGTTCGACCCGGGCATGGTCGAAGCCTTCCGCAAGTGCCTCCCGGAATTCCGCAAGATCAAGGAAACCTACGCCGACTCCCTCGGCGACATGCTCGACCTCGATTTCTCCACGCTGGGCCCTGCTCCATCGGCCCCGGTGCCCGTCGCGGAGGCGCAGGCGGTTGCGCCGGCCGGCAGGGCGGCAACCGCGGAGCAACGCGAACTCGCCGAATCCACAGCCCTGCAGAAGATGCGCGAAGCCGACGAAGCGCGGGCGAGCCAGCTGGCCGGCGAGCAGGCGCGGATCAAGGTCGAGCGCGACCTGCTGTCCGCCGCCACCAAGGACATCTCCAGCCAGCAGGCGGCGCGCAAGCGCGCCGAATCGGCGGCCGCGCGCGAAGCGGAGGTGATCGGCCTGAACAAGCGGCGCATTGCCGAGGAAACCGCGGCGGCGCAAGCCGCCCGCGAAGCCGCCAAAGCCGAGGCCGAGGCCGCCAGCATCGCCGCGCAAGCCGAGCAGGAAAAAGCCAGCGCCCTCGCCGAGGCGGAGACCCGCCTCGCCGCGGAACAGGCCCTCGTGGCCGCCACCGAAGAGCGCAAGAAGGCGGAAGCCGCGCTTGCCGCCACCGCCGCCAATCTCGTGGCTCGCGATACCGAAGCCCTCGAAACCGCCGGCAAGCGCCTCATCCAAGAGCGGGAGGCGAACCGCCTTGCCCAGGAGCGCATGAAGACCGAGCAGGCCGCGACGGAAATCGCCCTCAAGGCCGCCGAAGCGCAGGCCCTGCTGCTCGCCGAAACCGAAGCGCGGATCAGGGCCGAAGAAGCCCTGGCCCTGGCCGCAGAGGAAAAGCGCGAGGCCGAGGCGGCCGCAACCCAGTCGACCGAGGCGCTATTGCGAGCCGAGGCGGACGCAGCGCGCGCAGCGGAAAAGAAGCGTGCGGCCGAAGAGTCGGCGCTCGAATCAGCACAAGCCCGTGCTCGTGCCGAAGAGGCCGCGGCCCTTATGGCGGCGGAGAAGCGCACGGCGGAGGAAGCCGCCGCAAGAGCCGCCGAAGCGCAGGCTGAAGTCGAACAGCAGACCGCCCGCGCCGCCGAGCAACGGGCAACAGAAGAGGCCGCGGCCAAGGAAGCGATCGAAAAGCGCCTCGCTGCAGAGGTCGAGGCGGCGCGAAACGTAAACCTTGCGCAAGCCGCGATTGGCCGCTCGCAGGCCGTATCCGATGCGATTGCGGAGCTCAAGGCACGCGCTGCGGCCGCACGCGAGGCCGCACTCGCGGCCGCAATGAAGGCCGCCGAGGAGCGGGCGGCGGCTGAAGCGGCACGCGAACAGGCCGAACTCGAAGCCGAAAAGCTCGAGGCCGAACGGCAACACATCGCGCAGGAAGAGGCCGCGAGCGAGGCTGCACAGGAAAGAGCCGGCGCGGAAACCGCCGCGGCGCACGCTGCTGAAAAACGCGCGGCCGCCGAACACGCGAAAATGGCCGCGATGTCGCGGCGAGCCGTGAGCGAAGCCGCCGCCAAGTCAGCGCTCGAGAAGCGGCTCCTGATCGAAAACGAAGCGGCGCGCACCGCGCACGAGGTAAAGGAACTCGAGGCACGCACGCCGATACCAAAGCCATTGCCGAGTTGCAGGCCAGGATTGCGGCGGCAATCAGGGGCGCGGAGGAGCGCGCCGCGGCGGCGGTCGCACGCGAAAAGGCAAAGCTTGAAACCGACGCGCTCGAAGCTGCGAGACGACGCCTCGCCGAAGAAGAGACTGCAAGCATTGCCTCGATGGATCGCGCGCAAGCCGACGAAGCTGCGCGCAAGTCCGCGAGCGAAAGGGCGAGCGCCGAAGAGGCCGCTGCAAAAGCTGCCGAGGAGCGTGCGGAGTTCGAGGAGTCAGCACGCCAGGCGGCTCTGGAGCGCGCGCGCGCCGAGGAATCCTCACGCAGGACCGCCGAAGCCCGGATGCAGGCTGAAGAAATGGCGCGCCGGTCCGCCGAAGAACATGTGCAAGCTGAGGAAAGCGCACGGCAGGAAGCAGTCAAACGCGCCAAGGCCGAAGAGGCTGCAGGCCAAGCCGCCGAGTAGCGCGAGCAAGCCGAGGAAAGCGCGCGTCAACTCGCCGAGAAGCGGGTGCAATCAGAAGAAGCCGCACGCAAGTCCGCGGAAGAACGCATGCAAGTCGAAGAGGCCGCACTTCAGGTCGCCGAGGAGCGTGCCAGAGCAGAGGAAGTCGCACGCCTGGCCGCCGAAGAGCGTGCAGAAGCTGAAGAGACTGCGAATCGGAAGGCCGCCGAACGCGCCGAAGCCGAGGACGCCGCCGCAAGGGCAGCGTTTGAGCATGTGAGCGCCGGAAAGGCCAGGTTGGTTTCGGCCGAGGAACGCGCCGCAAGCGAAGCGGCCGCGAAAGCCGCGCTAGAAAAGCGCCTCGCGAACGAGGCCGAGGCGGCGCGAGTCGCAGCTCGAGTGACCGAAGCGGACGAGCGAAGCGCGGTCCTGGCTCGCGAGAATGCCGAACTCGAGGCGCGCATCGCAGCCGAACTGGAAGCGGCCTCCGTCTCGACGGGCAAGGCAAACGCCGAGCGCACGGCCGAAGCGCTCGTGCGCGAACGCGCATCGCTAGAGGCGAAGGCCCTTGATGTGTCCCGGCAGCGCCTGGCAGAAGATCAGGCCGCGACCCGCGCGGCCGCGGACCGCGCAAAGGCCGAAGAGGATGCCGGACGCATTGCGCGCGAGGCGGCCCAGGCTTCGGCGCAAATTCTCGCAAGCGCACAGGCGCGGGTGAAAGCCGAGGAAGCACTTGCGACCGCGACAGTGGAGCGGCTCGCGGCCGAATCGGGGGCGGTCGAAATCGGACGCGATGCAACCGCTGCAACCCGCGCGTCGAAAATCGGCAAACCTTCGATCCAGGCGCCTCTTGCGCCTCGTGCCCGCCATACGGGCCTGTTCGCCGTCGCAATCATTGCAGTTGCCGCCGCAGCGGCGTTCTACTTGCTCGACAGCCAGGCGCCCCAGCCCCCTGCTCTGTCCGTCGCAGCGTCGATGGAGGCCAAACCGGTTCCCGGGATTTCCGAGGGACCGCCGCTGGAACTGCGCCTGAATTCGGACGTGACGAAACTCGCACCGAAAGAAACCGCAAAGTAGCACCCGGCAGCGCTTCTCGCCGCCGGCACCGTCGAACGGAGGAGAAGATGACCATCACGATGATCACTGCGGGCGTGCTCGGCCTGCTTCTGTTGTTTCTGGGCGGCTACGTCATCGCGGGGCGAGTCGCCTTCAAGATCAACCTGGGCGACGGCGGCAACGACGCGATGTAACGCCGAATGCGCGCACAGGCCAACTTCGTCGAGTACGTTCCAATGGCGCTGATCCTGATCGCGCTTTTGGAGAACGCGTCCATCGGCCCGCACTGGTTGCTGCCCACCCTCGCCACCTTGCTGATCGTCGGACGGTTGTGGCACGCCCAGGGGTTGCTGTCGAGCTCGGGCACTTCGGCCGGGCGCTTCGCCGGCACCAACATGACCTTGATCGTGATTGTGGTCGGCTCGGTCGCCTGTCTCGGCCGTGGGGTCGGCGCCTGGTAGCCGAAATGTCAGGAAGTTCACCGGAGAGTCAATAGCGGCGAGGGGGTCACCGCCATGAATGTCAGTAGCCTGTCCGGCAGAAAAGCCTACGGCGCCACAGCCGCCGCCCCCCGCGCCGCGATCGCCTGGATCAGCGCGCCGAAGATCGCGCCCCTCTGCGCCAGGCTGGCGATCTCGATTTTTTCGCGCCGGCTGCAGGTGTCATGGCAGATCGGCCCGAGGCCGTCCAGCGTCGGCCGGCCAAGCGCGCCGGCAAAGCTTCCATCCGATCCGCCGCTCGAAACCACCGGCCTAATCGGTGCATCGATCTCTTTCGCCAACCCTTCGGCCAAGGCATACAGCGCTTTGCCCGCCGATTCCGGGAACAGCGGGCGCGACCATCCGCCTTCGATCCTGACCGTCACCCGCGGGTCGCCGGTGTCCGCGACGATGCGGCGCACATCGGCCTCGAGTCTCGGGATGTCCTCAGGATAGGCTGCGCGCAGATCGACATGCATCTCGGCCTCGTGGGGCACCACCTGCCGCGCAGCACCGGACTTGAGGATGCCGACGTTGACGACGAGCTCTCTCGGCAGATCGGACAGCGCCTCCAGAGAAAGCACCGCGCGGCAAGCCGCGCGCAGGGCGCTCGCCCCTTCGGCGGCATTGACCGCGGCATGTGCTGAACGCCCGGTGTAGAAAGCCTTGATCGCCCCGACAGCACGCCGGCCGACGACGACGCCGCCGCCTTGGGGACGCGTCGGCTCGAGGACGAGCACCGCGTCTGCATCACGCACGCAGTCCTCGATCCATTTGCGCGAGCCGACCGAGCCGATCTCCTCGTCGGGCACCAGCACCATCGAAAGGTCCGCCGGCAGCGCGTGCCCCGCCTTGATGAGCGCATCGACCGCGAACCACGCCATCGCGAGCCCGCCTTTCATGTCGCCAACCCCCGGCCCGTAAGCGTGCGTGCCGTCCGCGCTGAAACCCCAGTCGGGCTGGCTGCCCGCTGGCCATACGGTATCGGCGTGCCCGAGGATGACAAGCTTGCCTTTGCCCGCGCCTTTGAAATGAAATGACCGCTGCGGCCCGCGCTCGGCGAGCGGGTGCTGCTTCTCGGAGAAACCAAGCGACTTCCATCGCGCGCCATACGCCTCGCCGACCTTGGCGACCTGCGCCGCATCGTAGGAACCGGCTTCGATCGCGACGAGTTCCTTCACGAACGCGAGCATCTCCCCAGTGCGCGGCTCAAGGGCTGCGTGCAGGTCCCGGACGACGCTCATTGCGGCGTCCCCGTTTCGCCCAGGTCCCAGAACACGCCGGTCATGATGCGCAATGCGTCGCGCGCCACCGGCGCCAGCATGTGCTCGTTCGGCGCATGTTGTGAGCATGCGGCATACGAGTGCGGGATCCACACGGTCGGCAGCCCGAGCACGTCGGCGAAAACGTCATTCGGAAGCGAGCCGCCGACGTTCGGCAGGATCGCCGGTTTGGTGCCCGTGGTGCGCTCGATCGAGGCCGCTGTCCAGCGGACCCACGGATGATCCGGATCGAGCCGCGTCGCCGCGAAATAGCCCTCGCGCGAAGGCGTCATCGTCACCATCTGGAAACCGTGCGCGTCGAGGTGCCGTCGCAAGGCCGGCAGGATGTCGTCCGGGTTCACCCCGACCACGTAGCGCAACTGGCAATGCGCGCTCGCGCGCGGGGGAATTGCATTGACCGGCTTGTCGGGGTTGCCGGTGACGAACGCCAGGACCTCGAAGCTGCACCAGCCGAAAACCCTTTCGGCCGGGGTCAGCCCGGGCTCGCCCCAGTCGGCATCGATCTGCGGGCCGTCGTCCCCGCCTTCGACCACCAGCCCGTCGATTGCGCGCTTCACGGAATCGGTCAGCGAATTCGGGCGCCACTCTGGCACGCGGATCGCGCCGTTGACGTCGGTGATCGAAGCAATCGCATGCGCGAGCACGATCCCCGGATTGCGCAGCAGCCCGCCCCAGTTGCCGGAATGGTGGCCGCCCTTGCGCAGGTCGAGGCTGAGGTCGAAGTTGTACGCGCCGCGCGAGCCGAGGAACATCGTCGCACGCTGCGGCTGCAGGCGCGGGCCGTCGGAAGCAATCAGCACGTCGGCCGCAAAAAGGTCCTTGTGCGTCGAGCACAGGTCTTTGAGGCCGGGCGAGCCGACTTCCTCGCCGGTTTCGATGAGCACCTTGAGATTGAATCCGAGGCGGCCGCGGCGCTCCAGCACGGCTTGCATTGCCGCAAGGTTGATCGTGTGCTGGCCTTTGTTGTCCGCGGTGCCGCGGCCGTAGAGGCGGTCACCCTCGCGCGTGACCTTCCAGGGCGACAGGCCACTGCGCCATTGCTCGTCCTGCCCGCGAATGACGTCGCCATGGCCGTAGGTGAGCACAGTAGGCAGCGCCGGATCCTCGATCCGCTCGGCCAGCAGGAACGGGCCGTACTTGGCAACCGGATTCGGCAGGATGGTGCAACGGAAACCGCGTCGCTCGAGGATCGGTTGCATCTCGTCCGTCAGGTAGGCCGCGAGCGCCGCGCCCCGCTCCGGATTCTGGCTTTCGGTGGGAATCGCGACTCGCCGCGCGAGGTCGGTGACGAAACCGCCGCCGTCGAAATAGCGCTCGATGTCCTGCAGTGACGCTTCGCGGGTCATTCTGGTACCTCGTTCGGAAATCCGTTCATGGGATACTGCCATAGATGGTCCGCCCCGATCCCGAAATGAAGGCGTACTACGCGGCCCGCGCGTGGGAGTACGAGCGTATTTTCGCCAAGCCCGAGCGGCAGGCCGACCTTCGAATTCTGGAAGAAAGGATTCCCTCGTTGCTTGCGGAAAAGCGGGTTCTGGAAATCGCCTGCGGCACCGGCTATTGGACGCAGCACATCGCGGGCACTGCCCGCCGCATCCTCGCCACCGACCTCACCACGGAGACCCTCGCAGTCGCGCGTAACAAGAACCTGCCGGAGGAGAAAGTTCGATTCGCGATCGCCGACGCCTTCGACCTGCCCGCAGCCGAAGGGCCGTTCGACGGGGCTTACGCGGGGTTCTGGTGGTCCCACCTGAGGCACTCGGAATGCCGGCCTTTTCTGAAATCCCTGCGCCGCTGCCTCGCGCCCGGCGCCTTAGTCGTTCTGTTGGACAACCTGTACGTCGAAGGCAGCAGCACGCCGGTCTCGCGCACAGATTCGGAAGGCAACACCTGGCAGGAAAGAAAACTCCTGAACGGCGAAAAGCACGAGGTGCTGAAGAATTTCCCGACCGAAGGAGAGCTTTCTGAAGCAGTTAAGGGCTTTGGGACAAACCCGCAATACGCGGCCCTCGAGTACTACTGGCTCTTTTCCTTCGAGGCTGTCTGACCGGGAGGTTGGAGCTCTAATTCCCAGTACTCGCCGACGAGGTCCACGCCGAAGCTGTTGTGCGGCTCGGTGCTGACCAGCTTGAATCCGGCCTGCTTGTAGATCTGCCTCGCGGCGAGCAGGTTGCTCTGCGTCCAAAGCGTGAGCTTTCGATACCCCAGCGTCCGCGCATGCGTGATGCATTCGTCGACCAGTCGCTTGCCGATGCCCAGGCCGCGCGCCTTTGGGTCGAGAATCAGCAAGCGCAGCTTGGCGACGGTCTTCGACTGCCGCACCAGGAAAACCGAGCCGACCGGCTCCCCGTCCATCTCGGCAATCCAGCAGCGCTCCCGCCCGGAATCGAACTTGCGGATGAACTGCACCGCGATCTCGGCAACGAGCATCTCGAAATTTTCATTCCAGCCGAACTCCTGTGCGTAGAACGCGCCGTGCGCCGAGATGACCCAGCCCATGTCGCCGGGCCGATGCGTGCGCAGCGTGGCGTCAGGCGGGCGTTCCGTGTCTCCAAGCAGCGCCTCGATCGTGCGCATGGCGGCGACCACCTTGCCCTGCGCCACCGCAGGCAGGCTGCCCAGCATGGCTGCCACTTCTTTCTTGGTGCGGTTCTCGAGCGGAGCGAAGGTTGCGCGACCCTTGCGGGTGAGCCAAAGATGGGCGCGTCGGGCGTCATCCTTCGCCGGGGCAGTTGCAACGAGGCCTTGCTTGCGAAAGCGCTTCAGGATGCGGCTGAGGTAACCGGCGTCCAGGCCGAGCGCGTCGCCGAGGTCGGTCGCGGTGGGACGGCCGTCGCCGGGCCAGCGCGCGAGCTCGTACATCACGCGCACTTCGGTAAGCGAATACGGGCTATCGAGCAGCCCGCCTTGAAGCACGCCGATCCGCCGTGTATAGAACCGGTTGAATTGCCGGACGGCGGAGACTTTCTGTTGCGTGGTCGCCATGCCGCGATTCTGGTTCAACTACTTGACGGAGTCAACCAATCTCAGGCGCGCGCGCCGAGCGCTTCCCATCGTTCGAGTGCGCGAGTCAAGGCTTCTTCGATCTCCGCCGTGCGTTTCTGCAGGCGCAGCGCCTCCTCCGGCTGGGTCGCGTAAACGACGCCATCCGACAGTCTCGCGGCAATACCCGCCTGCTCTTTCTCAAGGGCGTCGATCCGGTCGGGCAGTTCCGCAAGCTCCCGGGTCTCTTTGTAGTTGAGCTTCACCTTGGCGGGATTCCGCGGCTGCGCGGCGGCCGCCTTTTTCTCGGCGCGCCTGTCCTCGTCCTTCGCTTCGGCACGCCCCGCCTTGCTCATGCGCTGCCAGTCGCTATAGCCGCCGGCGTATTCCTTCCACACGCCTTCGCCTTCGCTGGCGATGGTCTGGGTCACCACGTTGTCGAGGAAGGTGCGGTCGTGACTGACGAGAAACAGCGTCCCTTTGTAGGTCTGCAGCAGCTCTTCCAGCAGTTCAAGCGTCTCGATGTCGAGGTCGTTAGTCGGCTCGTCAAGCACCAGCACGTTGGCCGGCCGGCTGAACAGGCGCGCCAGCAGCAGCCGGTTGCGTTCGCCGCCGGACAAGGACTTGACCGGCGCCTTGGCGCGCTCCGGCGGAAACAGGAAGTCGCCGAGATAGCTGATCACGTGCTTCCTCACCCCGTCGACCTCGACGAAATCGGCGCCCGGGTTGATCGTGTCGGCCAGCGTGGCCTCCTCGTTGAGCGCAGCGCGGAACTGGTCGAAATAGGCGATGGCAAGCTTGGTGCCCAGCCTGACGGTCCCCGCGTCGGGTTCGATCTCACCGAGGATGAGTTTGAGGAGCGTGGTCTTGCCGCTGCCGTTGGGCCCGATCAGGCCGACCTTGTCGCCGCGCAGGAGGCGTGCCGAGAATCCCTTGACCACGTCGCGGCCGCCATAGGCCTTACCCACATTTTCGAGTTCCGCCACCAGCTTGCCGGAACGCTCGCCCTCGCCGAGCGCGAGCTCCACCTTGCCGACCCGTTCGCGGCGCGCGGCGCGCTCGACGCGCAACTGCTCGAGCCGCAACACGCGGCCTTCGTTGCGCGTGCGGCGCGCCTCGACCCCTTTGCGGATCCAGACCTCTTCCTGCGCAAGGAACTTGTCGAACTTGCGGTTGTGGATCGCCTCGGTGACGAGGTCCTCGGCTTTGCGCACCTGGTAAGCGGTGAAATTGCCGGGATACGTAGTCAGGTGACCACGGTCGAGTTCGATGATGACATTGGCCACCGTGTCGAGGAATCGCCGGTCGTGCGTCACGAAGAGCACGCTGCCGGCAAAGGACTGGAGAACGCCTTCGAGCCATTCGATCGAGGCGACATCGAGGTGGTTGGTCGGCTCGTCGAGCAGCAGCAGGTCCGGTTCGAGCACAAGGGCGCGCGCCAGGGCGACGCGCTTTTTCAGGCCGCCGGAGAGCTCGTCGACTTTGCGATCGGCATCGAGCGACAGTCGCGTGAGCGTGCTGTCCACCTTGTGCTGCAGGCTCCACCCGTTGGTCGCGTCGAGCTGCTCCTGGAGCGAATGCATACGCTCGGCGATCGCCTCGTCCTCGTGATTCTCGGCGAAATCGTGCGCGGCGGCGTGGTAGTCGATCAGCAGGCGGTTGCCTTTGCCCAGTCCTTCGGCCACCGTTTCGAACACCGTCCGCCCCGGTTCGAACTGCGGCTCCTGGGTGACCGTGGCGAGTTTGAGGTCCGAGGCGCGCCAGACCTTGCCGTCGTCGGCGTTCTGCGTCCCGCCGATGATCTTCAGCAGGCTCGACTTGCCGGTGCCGTTGCGCCCGATGAGGCCGATGCGTTCGCCGGGCTCGATGACGAGGTCGACATGGTCGAGCAGCGGCACGTGGCCGAACGCAAGGCTGACTTCCGAGAATTGGAGCAGAGGCATCCGGGCTACTTGCGCCGTGCGCGAACTGCGTCGAGCTTTCGGTCGAGGAAGTCGAGCCGGTCCTGGCCCCAGAATCTTTCGCCTTCGAGGATGTAGGTCGGTGCACCGAAGACGCCGTGCTCTACCGCCTCGTCGCTGTAACGCCTGTAAAGCGCCTGGACCGGTGCGCTGGTCTCTGCCTTCACGAGCGCGTCACCGTCCATGCCGTTCTCCGTCGCGACTTCGCGGCGCACTTCGGGTTTGGAGGTGTCGCGTTCCTCGGCCCAGAGGGCCCGCAGCAACGCGTGCGAAAGGCGCATCGCGTCGAGCCCGGCTTCCTGCGCCGTGATCACCATCCAGCCCGGCGGTTTGTTCCAGCCTGCGGGCTTGCCGTCGGCCGGGTAGAACTTCGGTTCGAGGTTGAGCGGCATGCCGAGGTACTGGCGCCAGCGATCGAGCTCCAGCGCATGATAAGTGCGCCGCGGCTCGGGACGCGTTCGGATCGGCACGCCGCCGGTCTTCGGCGCCACTTCCTGGAAGTCGTAGGGCTTGAGCACCAGCTTCGCATGGTGCCGGCGCACGATGTCCTGGACCCTCGGGCCGGCAAAGTAGGCCCAAGGCGAGGACAGGCTGTAATAGCAGGAAACTTCGATCATCGGGCGAACTCGTGGCGGATAGACGGGATAATCACGCCTTGGGGGGCCAGAGTTTAAATGATCGACGGACTGAAAACGCTCGAGAACGAAGCAAGACGCGACTTGCAGCGCCTGAACTGGCCCGCGGCGAACTGGGTGTTGCCGACGAACGCGCCGGATGGAAAGCACGCGCTCCACGTATTGGTGGTCGGTGGCGGCCTATGCGGCCAGGCGGCGGCCTTTGCGCTGATGCGCGAAGGCGTGCGAAACCTGCGGATCGTCGAACGCAAGGCCGCCGGTCTCGAGGGCCCCTGGGCCACGTTCGCCCGCATGGACACGCTGCGTTCACCCAAGCACCTGACCGGCCCCGATCTCGGCGTGCCTTCGCTCACCTTCCGCGCTTGGTACGAAGCGCAGCATGGCGCAGACGGTTGGCAAGCGCTCTACAAGATCCCGCGCATGGATTGGGCCGAGTACCTGCTGTGGGTCCGCCTGGTGCTCGAGCTGCCGATCGAGAACCTGACTGAAGTCACGGCGCTCGAACTCGACGGCCGATTCGTGCGGGCCAGCCTGCAAGGGCTCAGCGGGACGGAAACATTGATTGCCCGCAAGGTCGTCCTCGCGCTCGGGCGCGACGGCAGCGGCGCACCGCGCTGGCCGCAGTTCGACTCTTTCGACCCCGGCGGCGAACACGCGAAGGCGCGCGTCTTCCACTCCGCAGACGATATCGACTTCGAGTCATTGAAAGGAAGGCGCCTCGGCATTCTGGGCGCCGGCGCTTCGGGGTTCGACAACGCAGGCACCGCACTCGAAGCCGGCGCAGCGCAGGTCACCATGTTCGCCCGAAGGCCCTACCTGCCGCAGGTCAACAAGTCCAAGTGGACTTCTTTTCCCGGCTTCCTGCACGGCTTCTACAGCCTGGACGATGCGCGCCGGTGGCGCTTGTTCACCTACATCTTCTCCGAACAAGTGCCGCCACCGTTCGAATCCGTCCTGCGTTGCGAGAAGTACGCTGGTTTCTCAGTGCGGACCGGCGCGCCCTGGAGCGACATTGCCGCAGACTCGGAAGGCGTCACGGTCACGACCCCAAAGGGCACGCATCGATTCGACGCTGTAATCGTCGCTACGGGGTTCGACGTCGACATGATGGAGCGCGCCGAAGTCAGCGCCTTCAGGGAGCATGCGATGGTCTGGGCCGACCGGGTTTCAGAGGCCGAGGCGCGCGACCACCCGGAAGAGTCCCGCTTTCCTTATCTTGGCGATGCCTTCCAGTTACAAGAGAAAGTGAAGGGCGCCGCGCCGGGCATCGGCAACGTCCATGTCTTCAACTGGGGCTGCACGATGAGCCACGGCGCGTTGGCCGGCGACATTCCCGGATTGGCCATCGGCGCAGACCGGCTCGTCGAAGGCGTCGTGCGTGACCTGTTTGTCGCGGACTCGGACAGACATTTCGAAGCACTGCTGGCGCACGAAGAGGAAGAACTCAAGCCGACCGGGTTGTATGTGCCGAAGGAACGGCGGTAGCGGTTGGTGGCGTTGCGTGGCGTCGCGGAATGCGAAGCCCAAATGTTTCTGGTTTACCCCAGGTCTCCCTCTTTTGAGTATTGCGGGCTTCACCCGCAATACTCAAAAGAGGGAGATTATCGAAAGGCGATAAGCACCTCGCCCTGTCGTTACGCGATGCCCTTCTCAATCCACACTCGCCCCGGAAGCCTTTACCACCGCCGCCCAACTCGCCCGATCGGCCTTGATCGTAGACTTGAACTGGTCCGGCGTTTCATGCCTCGGCGTATTTCCAAGCTCGGCCAACCGCTGCCGCACCGAGGGCGTTTCGACGGCTTTCTTCACGGCGGCGTTCAGCGCGTTGACGATCTGCGGATCGAGCCCCTTGGGGCCGTGCAGCCCGAACCAGATATAGCTCTCGTAACCTGGGACACCGGCTTCCGAAATCGTCGGGATTTCGGGCACCGCCGCGACGCGCGACTTTGTGGTCACGCCAAGCAACCGCACCGTGCCGCCTTTCCACTGCCCAAGCACCGACTGCACCTGGTTGAAGATGCAGCAGACGTCGCCCTTGACCACCGCGGCCAGCGCTTCCGGACCGCCCTTATACGGCACATGCACCATGTTCAGCGCGGCGAGCGAATTGAATTCGGCGAATGCCAGGTGCGTCCCGGTGCCGTTGCCGGTCGAGGCAAAGTTGTACTTGCCCGGATTGGCCTTGACCATCGCGATGAATTCCTTGACCGAATGCGCGTCGATGATCGCGGGATTGACGGTCAGCACGTTGGAGACGTCGACGAGCGGGGCGATCGGCGTGAAGTCGTTTTCCACGTCGAACGCGAGCCGCTTGTACAGTGCGGCATTCACGCCATGCGTGGCGGCCGTGCTGAGGAGGATCGTGTACCCGTCGGGCTTGGCGCGTGCCACGGCCTCGGAGGCGATGTTGCCGCCGGCCCCGGTTCGATAGTCCATCACGAACCTGGCGCCCAACGCCTGCTCCATGGGCACCTGGAAGAGGCGCGCGACGATGTCGACTCCCGATCCGGCCGGAAATCCCATGACGATCGTGATCGGCGCGCCACCGGGCCACGTTTGGGCGATGGCGGGTACGGCGGCCAGTGAGGCCAGAAGGCTGATCAGGATGCGTTTCATCGGCACACTTTGCTGCTAGGGATCGGGAAGCTTACGCGGATTCGGCGGTTGCGATCAATCGGCGGGCGGCGGTGCAAACCCGTTCCTGCGCAAGAACCCGGCAAGCAGTGCGGCGAAGCGCTCCGGCTCGTCGATGAAGAGCGCATGGCCGGCGCCCTCGAAGACTTCAATCTCGGTTGCCGGCCGGTGGGCCTTGAGGCTTTGCGCCTGGCTGGCCAACGGCGGCGTGACGACATAGAGCAAAGGACGAGAAAAAGCATTCACGGTGTCGCGCCAGCGCTCGCGCGGGATCCTGTCACCCGGAAAAAGGGACAGGCTCGCCTCCAGCGGCATGCGCAGTACGCTGTTTTTCAGCGAGTCAATCCACCAGTCCGGTTGAGGATGGCGGAACATGCCCCGCACGAATTCGTCGACCACATTGACCCGGTCCCGCCGCAGTTCGTCCTGGAAGCCGAGCGCCCCCGCCGGGCGCGGAGGCGGCGCCGGACCTTCGCCGATGGAACTGTCCACGATGACCAGCGCGCGGACCTCCCCGTCACCGTGGTCGTGAACGTATTGCAATGCCTCGAGTGAACCCAACGACCAGGTCACCAGGACCACGGGCGCGTAGCGACCGATGAAATCATGGAGATCCTTTGCACGGCGTTCCGTCGAATAGCCGCCGGCGGCGATTTCGGATTCCCCCTGCCCGCGTGGGTCGAGAGCGACGACCTTGTGTGTCTTTGCGAGGGCCTCGAGTTGCGACGCCCAGATCGACGCAGGCATTGACCACCCGGGTACGAACGCGACAACCGGCTGGCCCGGCCTTCCCTGCCCGGCCTCGACGACGTGGAGGCGGACGCCGTCGGAAGTCAGGAAACTGGTGCGATTCACTGGCGCAGCGTGCAGCGCAGAAAGCGAAGTTGCAAGGGCCAGGGCGAGCAGCCCGGCAGCCCTCACGTCAATAGACGCGCTTCTGCGCCGAAGGGTTCGTCGCCATGCGCCTTGCATTGCGTGCTGGCTTGGGCGCCGCGTCGTCGACCTGCGCGGTCTGCAACGGCCGCAAGCCGACCATCACGTTGGAGCGCTCGTCGCGGGCATCGTGGAACTGGTAGCCGAATACGAAAGGCAGCGGCGTCGTCCTCTGCGACTTGTACGCTCGATCCAGCGACACCTGGAACGCGCCCTGGAAAGGCGGAATCGGCACGCCGTACGTGCCAAAGAGATTCATCTTCCAGCCGCGCGCCTCGAGCATCGGGTACGGCAGCCCTGAATCGTCCTGCACCAGGAATCCGCTCACGTCGAGGAGCGCGGCGCGGATCTGGCGGAACTCGTTGCTGTGCAGGAGGTAGGACGCCGACTTGATGAAGGTCGTCGTCGGACCCAGGTTGCGGATGAAGGTCATGAACTCCGGGTAATGCGCGAGGCCCTTGTCGGTCACGTCGACGGTGAAGTAATGCACCCGGCGGGTGACGGAAGAACCCGGCGAGCGGAACTCGATCGTGATGCCTTTGAGTTGGTGCATCGGCCGCCCTTTGTGCACGGCCACGGTGCGCGCAGCGGGCGCGAACTCGAACGGGCTGATGCGCAGGATATCGACGCTGGCCAGCGCCATCGGGATCATGAACAGCGGGATCACGCCGCGCAACTGGGCCGTGCGAAGCTGCCTCGACATGTACTCGGTGATGAAGTAGTTGCGACCGAAGAAGTCCGTCGTCGCAGTGCGAACGTCGGCGAGCAACCGCGCGAATTGCTGCTCGTTCATGCGCTCCAGGTCCGGCACCTCGCCCGCATGCTCGAGGCCGAACATGACGAAAGTCTCGCACTCCGGGAAAAGCCAGTAGGCGTTGAAGAAGTCCGGGCCGCTGAAAGGGTAGAGCAGCGTCTTGCCCACCGGGCAGGCGTTCGGGAAGGCCGAATTGCGCCACGCGGTGAGCGCCGCGACCTGCTTTTCGTTCATGCGCGCCCACGCGGCCTTGATGTGGTTGCTATGCTCTTTCCAGGCGTCGGTCTCCGACAGTTCGACGTGCGCCGGCATCGTCGGCGAAAGGCCAGAAAGCAGCCGCGCGGTCGAATTCACGCGCCATTGCTCGCCAAGGTCCGTATCGGTGCGCAGGGCCTGGGCCCGGGAGGCCGGTGCAACCGAAACGAGGAAGAGAAAAAGCGCGAAAAAGCAGGCCGCCAGACGGCTCTTGTTGTTCTGCAGCATCAGATTGAAGGCATCGCCCGGCGACCCGGGACACGTTGAAGACAAACGGGATTTTACCAGCGATTCAGCCTATCTTCCCCCGGCAATCAGCAAATTCGCGCCGGTCATGTAGGCCGCCTCACCGGACATCAGCCAGACGATCGCCTCGGCGCATTCCTGGGCGGTGCCGATGCGGCCCATGGGGACCATCGGAATCACTTTCTGCAGGCGATCGCCGACGCCGGCCTCCGTGTGGATTTCGGTGTCGATGAGTCCAGGCATGATTGCGTTGACGCGAATGCCCTCGGCCGCGAACTCCTTGGACGCGCCAGTCGTGATGCTGTTGACCGCGCCCTTGGCTGCGCCATAGGGAATCCACTGGTTGGCCCCGCCCAGTTGCGCGGCAACCGAAGAGACATTGACGATCGCCCCACCCTGTCCGCCCTCTTTGGTGGACATGCGCTTCACAGCCTGCTGTGTGCAAAGCAGGGTCCCGATGACGCTGACATCGAGGATGCGACGCATTGTTGCCGCGTCGAAAGTCTCCAAACGGCCGGCGCGGCCGGTGATACCGGCGTTGTTCACCAGCGCCGTGACGCGCCCGAGCCCGGCGTCGACCGCTTCGAACAGGCGCTTCACATCGCTTTCGTTTGCAGTGTCGGCCTGCACCGCGATCGCCTTGCCGCCGCCTGCGCGGATGGTGGAGACCACCTGCTCCGCGCGATCGGCTTTGCTTACGTAGTTGACGCAGACCGCCCAACCGCGTTGCGCGGCCAGGATCGCGGTCGCCGCGCCGATGCCGCGGCTTGAGCCTGTGATGAGAACGATTCCCGCCATTTGCTTTCTCCTCAGTCGAGCTTGATGCCGAGTTCCTGGATCAGCGGCTTGAATTGCGCCACCTGCGTCTTGAGCACCGCTTCCTGCTCGGCCGGCGTCGATCCGACGGGTTCGGCAGCCAGTTCGTTCAGGCGCTTGAGAGTCTCCGGATGCTTGATCGCGGCAGCGGCCTCTTTGGACAGGCGCTCGATGATCTCGCGAGGCGTTTTCGCGGGAGCGAACAGACCGTTCCATCCCTGGAACTCCAGGCGAGCGAAGCCCTGCTCGCGCACGGTTGGCACATCCGGCAACACGGCAAGGCGCTGCGAAGAACCGGTGGCGAAGGCTTTGAGCTGGCCTCTCTTCACTTCGGCCAGCGAGCTCGACAACTGGTCGCCGCCGAACTCGATGCGGCCGGCGAGCAGCTCCTGCTTGAGCGGCGCGGCGCCCTTGAAGGGAATATGCGTCATCTCGATGTTGCCGTCACGCTTGATGAGCTCGCCGAAGACGTGCATTGCGGAGCCCGGGCCGGTGGAGCCGTAGTTGTATTTGAGCGTGCGGTCCTTTTGCAGGAAGGCCACAAGTTCCTTCAGGTCGTTGGCCGGCACCTTGGGGTGCGCGGTGAAGATGAACGGCACGTTGACCGAAACGCCGATGCCCGCGAAATCGGTGTCGATGTTGTAGGGCAGGCGATTGGCCATCGCGAGCGCCGCCGAAGCAAGGGGGAACGTGATGTTGTGCATCAGCATCGTGTAACCGTCGGCCGGTGCCTTGGCGACCGCGTCGGCGCCGAGCGTGCCCCCGGCCCCACCGCGATTCTCGACCAGCACCGGCTGGCCCATCGTCTCGGACATGCGTTGCGCCACGAGGCGTGCAACTACGTCCGTGGTGCCGCCGGCCGGGAAAGGCACCACGATGCGCATCGGTTTGGCAGGGAAAGCCTGCGCAAAGGCAGGGGCCGATGGCACTGCGGCCAATATCGCCGCCGCAATGAGGCCCGTGAGGATCGGCCCGGCTTTTTTCGGTTGCTTCATGTGCTTGTCTCCCAGCGTTGGGTTCTATTTTTTTGCATGCATCGCCCGCATGGCGACATTAGCCTTTCTACCCTCTTCCAGCCCTTGCGCAAGCGGTAGATCGACGACCTTGTGAAACAGTTGCTTGATTGCGAAAAGTGCTTCCGGGTTGTACGCAGCCAGGGACTGGGCCAGCGCAACCGCCTCGTCCATCAGGTTCGCGTCCGGCACCACCTTGTTGACCGCGCCCAGTTCGTAGGCGCGTGCGGCAGTGATGGGATCGCCCTTGGTCACCAGTTCGAAGGCGGCCTTGCGGCCGACCTGGCGCACGAGATTGGTGATCACGATGGCCGGCAGGATGCCGTGCTTGATCTCGGGGTAGCCGAGCTTCATGTTCTCCGAGGCCACCACCATGTCCGAAGCCAGCGCGAGGCCCGCCCCGCCCCCCATGGCCGCGCCGCGAACGGCGGCAATCACCGGTTTCCTGATCTGGGAAAAAACATGGTGGGACTGCATGGTGAGTTGCGCCCGGTGCTCTACACGGGCCGTCTGGTCCGGCGTCAGGTCCTTGAACTCGCCGATGTCCGCGCCGGCGCAGAACGCGCGGCCGGCGCCTGTGAGCACGATGACCGAAACCGAATCATCGCGGTCCGATTGCCGGAGCCACGCAAGCAGCGCTTCGGTAAGCGCCGTGTTCAGCGCGTTGAGTTTCTCCGGGCGGTTCATGGTGAGGATCCTCACCCGGCCACGGTCCTCGGTCAGCATGACTTCTTCGCTCATTTTTCGTGCATCCCGTCCAATGACTGGTTGAGTTCCGCCTCCAGGACGCGCGCTTGCTCGGCCAACCGCTCGAGCATGTCCATCAGCGCCGCGCTCTCCTCGGCAGTCAGTACCGACAGCCACGCCTCGCTGCGCGCCACCGCGTCGTCGAACACTTTGCGATACAGCGCCCGGCCGGGCCGCGTGAGCTCGAACAGCTTTCCGCGTGCGTCGCGGTCGTCCGGCGTGCTCGATACGAGCTTACGCTTGATGAGCCCCGCCGCGGTGCGGCTCGCATAGCTCTTCTCCAACCCGGCGCCGCGCGCCAACTCGTTCAGCGATTGCGGGCCATAGCCGCCAAGCAGCGCTATGGCGCGCCATTCCAGTAGCTTGAGGCCGAAACGCTGCTGGTAGCGCGCCTCGGCCCAGCGCGCCGAAAGGTTCGCGAGCACATGCAGCCGGTACGAGACCAGGTCGCGGATCCCCTCCGGCGGAGAGAGCAATTGATTCATGAGAATAGCTCTGCGCTTGGTCTTGCAGATAGATAGTTGTCAAAGTAAACTATCTGCATGCGATCGTCAACGAATCAAGCTGAAGTCACCCTGTGCGAATGTTTCGCGCGCGACGGGCTCCAGCACGAGCCGGGGTTCTTGGCGACGGCGACCAAACGAGCCCTGATCGAACGGTTTGCCGCGCTCGGGTTCTGCCGCATCGAAGCCACCTCGTACTCGAATCCAAAGGTCGTGCCGCAGTTCGCCGATGCGAGCGACCTGCTGCGCAGCCTGCCGCGTGCCGAAGGCGTTTTCTACAAGGCCACGTGCGCCAACGTGCGGGCCGTGGAGCGGGCTGGGGCGGACCTCGAAGCAGGCTTCGGCGCCAACGAGATTTCGCTGCTCGTTTCGGCCACCGAGGCGCATACGCAGAAGAACCTGCGACGCAACCGCGCCGTGCAGTGGCAAAACGTGGCCGAAATGGTGGCCGCATCACGCGGCCGGTTCCGGCTGATCGGCACGGTGTCGGTCGCTTTCGGCTGCCCGTTCGAAGGCGCGGTCGATGCGGGTTCGGTCGTCGCGGATGTCACGCGCTTCGTGGAACACGGCGTCGGGCATGTCGCGCTCGGCGACACCACCGGCATGGCGACTCCGAAGTCCGTCCGCGAAATGTTCGGGCATATCGCGCGAGACGTGCCGGGCGCCACACCGATCGCGCACTTCCACGACACGCGCGGCACCGGACTCACCAACTACATGGCCGCGTTCGAAGCCGGCGTTCTGTTCTTCGATTGCTCGTTCGGCGGCGTCGGCGGGCATCCGGCAAAAGTAAAATACGGCGGCGGCTTCACCGGGAACGTCTGTACCGAAGATCTCGTGAGCCTGTTCGAATCGCAGGGTGTGGGCACCGGGATCGACCTCGACGGATTGCTGGAGGTGGCCGAATTCTGCGAGCAGGCGCTTGGCCGTGAGCTGCACGGCCGCGTGACCCGGAGCGGGCTGCACCCGCTCCTTCGGAAACCAAAATGAAACCACCCTTTCGCGCCGACCAGGTCGGCAGCCTCCTGCGCCCAGCCGAACTCGCCGAGGCGCGCGCCAAATTCAAGCGCAAGGAAATCGATGCCGCCGCCCTGCGCGAAGCCGAAGACCGCGCGATCCGCGCGGCCGTCGCCAAGCAGGAATCGATCGGCCTGCAGGCCGTGACTGACGGCGAGTTCCGTCGCGACTGGTGGCATGTGGATTTCCTCGCCGGGTTCGACGGCGTCGAAGGCTACGTCGCCCCGCTCGTGGTCGGCTTCAAGGACACCGAAGAGCAGCCGCCGATGATCCGCGTCACCGGCAAGGTGCGCCGCACGAAGCCGGTCTTCGTCGACTCGTTCAAGTTCATGAAATCCGCGGTGCGCAATACGGCAAAGCAGACGATCCCCGCACCCGCGATGCTTCACCTGCGCCCCGGGCGTTCCGGCATCAGCAAGGAGGCCTACCCCGACCTCGGCCAGTTCTGGCAGGACGTCGGCGAGGCTTACCGGGCGGAGATCAAGGATTTGGGCGCCGCGGGCTGCACCTATTTGCAGTTGGACGACACGAGCTTCGCGTACCTGTGCGATGAGAAGTTCGCCGGGGCCCTCGCCCAGCGCGGCGATGACCCCAAGAAGCTCGCCTGGACCTATGCCGAGGCGATCAACGCGGCGGTCAAGGACCGTCCCGCCGGCATGGCGATCACGATGCACACCTGCCGCGGCAATTTCAAGAGCACCTGGGTGGCTTCGGGCGGCTACGAGCCGGTGGTCGAGGCGCTCTTCTCGGCTGACCTCGACGGGTTCTTCATGGAGTTCGACTCCGAGCGCGCCGGCACCTTCGAGCCGCTGCGTTACGTGCCCAAGGGCAAGAAGGTGGTGCTCGGCCTGGTGACCACCAAGTTCGGCCAGCTCGAGGACAAGGACACGATCAAGCGAAGGATCGACGCGGCGGCGAAGTACGTGCCGCTCGAGAACCTGGCCCTGTCACCGCAGTGCGGATTCTCTAGCACCTACCACGGCAACGACCTCTCGCAGGACGACCAGTGGAGGAAACTGCAGCGGATCGTCGAGGTGGCGAAGGAAGTCTGGGGCTGAACCGCTTAACGGGGACAGACCACGATTTCCTGAAAGCAACTCGCTCAAAGAAAACGTGGTCTGTCCCCGGTTTCGATTCTATTTCCCCATCGCAGGCCGGAGCACGAAATCGTAGTGCGCGGTGTATTCGCCTGATGGCGACTTCTTGAAGTCCACAATGAGTGAATCCTTGACCCCGAACACCGCATCCGAATCGAGGTACTTGTCGCCCTTGACGAAGAGGTGCGTGACCAGCGTGTCGTAACCCTGCGCGGTGAGGATCGTGTGCAGGTGGCCGGGGCGCATCGGGTGGCGCTCGGTCGCAGTCAGCATGTTTCCCACCGGCCCGTCATGCGGCACCGGGTAGCTCGGAGGCAGCACGCACTTGAAGTGAAACTTTCCTTCGGCATCGGAGCGAAAGCGGGCGCGCAGGTTGGTGCCTTCCTTCTTCTGCACGTCGTAGAAGCCGTCGCCCCCGGCCTCCCAGACGTCGATCAGCGCGCCTGTGACCGGCTTTCCGTCCGTGCCCTTGATGGTGCCCGTGACCGCGCAAGGCTCGCCTGGGGTGCCGGGCTTCGCGATGTTCGCGCCGAGCGGCAAGTCGGGCGCCCCCTCGACAAAAAAGGGCCCGAGCACCGTCGATTCAGTAGTGCCTTCGGCCTTCCCGTAGTTGACGAAATCCACCAGCATCGAAACGCCCAGCGTATCCGACATCAGGATGAATTCCTGGCGGCCGTCCTCGCACCAGTGCCCGGTCTCGGTCAGGAAATCGATGCCCGCCTTCCACTCTTCCGGCGTCGGCTTCACTTCGCGCACGAACCCATGCAGGTGCTTCACCAGGCTGCCCATCACTTCCTTGAGGCGCGGGTTCGGCGTTTTCTCCATGCGCCGCAACACTTCAGCGGTTAGGGAGTCTTCGTTGAAATTTCGAATGCTCATCGCATGTCTCCAGTCAGGCGGGGAGGTCAGAGGCCATTAATTCGACTCTGACACCATTTACTTCCGAGTTGGCGAAATTGAGTTCGACCTTGACTTCGTTGGGGTCGAAGAGAAAGAGCTGGAACAGCCCCTGGTCGTTCACCATGCGTTTCGTGAACGGCACGCCCAAGCGCGTGAGGTGCTCCATCATCTCGGGCAGGCCAGTCGCGCGAAACGCGACGTGGTCGACGACCCCGGAGCCGGTGGTCGCCTCGGATTGCTGGCCGAGGTACTTCTTGCGGTTCTCGCTGGTGTTCGCGCCGCCTTCGGTCAGGTGCAGCACATCCTTCTCGCCGATATACAGCCAGCAAACCGGGAACTTGAAATCCGGCGAAGGACCGACCCGCATCCCGAGAACGTTCACGTACCAGTCACGGGTCTTCGCGAGGTCCTCGGTCTGGATCAGGAAATGCTCGAGATGGCTTAGCGGCATGTCATCGGCCTTGGTCTCAATGCAGACCGAGTTCGGCGAGGATTCGCCGTCCCGAAGCGAGCAACTCGTGCTTGCGTTGCTCGATCTTCGGGTAAACCAGCCGTCCGCGACGCTTGCGAACCTGCCCCGCAATCAGCACGGTGTCGACGTTTCCGGTGCCTGCCTGCATGACCACGCTGGCCACCGGATCGTGGACCGGCCACATATTGAGGTCGTTGGCGCGGATCATCACGATGTCGGCTTGCTTGCCCGGCGTGAGCGAACCGAGGCGGTCCTCCATCTTGAGCATGCGCGCCCCTTCAGTCGTGATCCAGCCGAGGGCTTCAAGGCAGCGCACGGTCGAAGTGTCGGGGAGCTTCCCGGTCGTTGCGCGCGATTCGGCGTTGTCAAAGGCGCGCTGACTTGCAAGGGCCACGCGGGCCACGGTGAACAAATCGCCGCTGATGCCGGACTCGAGATCCACGCCGAGCGAAGGCTGTGCGCCGAGCTTGCGCAACCGGCCGGTAATCGCAAACCCGTGGCCCTGCAGCATCTCGGTCTCGGGCGTGAGCGAGAACGTCACGCCGCGCTCGAGCATCAGCGCGAGCTGCGCGTCGGTAAGCGTCTGGCCATGCACGATGTTGTTGTTGTCGCCGAGGAGCCCTTCGGCCGCGAGACGGTCCCAGCCGTCAGGGGTGCGCGCCTCGCCGCCGGCGCAATGCATGCTCGCGATGAGGCCGAACTCACGGGCCAGGCGAAAATCGTGCTGCGCGACTTCATAGGTCGAGTAATGCGGGCCGAGAATCGCGAGGCCGAGCGTGACCAGGCCGTCGTTCGCCGGGAGCGTCTTCATGAGGCGCTCGACTTCGTTCCTCGGGTGCGGCATCTCCCAGAA
Source organism: Betaproteobacteria bacterium (assembly GCA_947482825.1). Lineage (GTDB taxonomy): Bacteria > Pseudomonadota > Gammaproteobacteria > Burkholderiales > SG8-39 > SZAS-79. The sequence goes on from CANKMT010000013.1 coordinate 57,617, forward strand.
CGGCTTCTGCCCCGGCTTGGGGTCCGGTTTCGGCGAGCCGTGAAAAAACGCGGCGCGGATTCCGGATTCGACCAGGCCCTTGACCGCGCCATCGGTATGTTCCCGCGTGGGATTGTTGTGGCACCAGTCGACCAGCGTAGTGGTGCCGCAATTGATCTGATTGAGCGCCCCCACGAGGGTGGCGATGTAGATGTCTTCCGGACTGAATTTTGTCGCCAGCCCTGCATGCACGTGGTGGAAATATTCGAGGATCGTCCAGTTGCCGGCCACGCCCCGCAAGGCCGTCTGCCAAGTGTGTTGGTGGGCATTGACGAGACCCGGGATCACGATGAAGCCTGCCGCATCGAGGATCTCCGCCCCCGGGGCATCGAGGCTCGGCCCGACCGCCCTGATGAGCGCGCCGTCGATCAGCACGTCGCCCTGGGGCAGGTCGCCCACGGCGAGGTCCATGCTGACCACGGTGCCGCCGCGGATGAGCGTCTGGCCCACGTCGCCTACCTTGGCGCCAGTCCGTCGCTGACCTTGATCTTCTCGGGCTTGAGCTTCATGCCGGCGGCTTTCGCAAGCTCCAGGAGCAGCACCGAGAAGTCGACGTCCTCATAGCCGCGCCCGACTGTGTTCTGCACGCATTCGCGCGTGGTTGCTGCGGTTGGCATCTGAACGCCGTACTTGCGCGCAGCGCCCAGGCCCAGGTCCATGTCCTTGAGCAGCAGTTTCGGCGTGAAGGTCACCGAGAAATCGAGGTTCACCAGCGCCGGCGTCTTGTAGCGCGTGTACATCGAGCCGAGCACGCTGTTGTTGATCGAGTCGAGGAACACATGGCGCGGGATGCCCGCCTTTTCGGCAAGGATCGTGATCTCGCAAAGCGACTGGATGATCACGCCGAACATCGTGTTGTGCGCGATCTTCCAAACGCGGGCGAGTTCGCCTTCGCCGACATAGGTGACGCCGCGTCCGAACACCTTGAGGTAAGGCTCCGAGAGCGTGAAGAGTTTCTTCGGGCCGGAAGCCACCACCCACAACAATCCTGCCTTGGCCACCTTGCCATTGCCGGACACCGGCGCGCAGAGGTAGCCGACCCCGAGTTCGTCGCAACGCGCGCGGACTTCGGCCGAGCCGTCGTCCGAGATCGACGAGCAGTCGATCACGACCTTCGGGTGCTTCTTTCCCGTGAGCAGGCCGCCCTTTTCGAACAATACCTGCTTGAGGTCCGTGGTCGTCGAGACCATGGTGAAGACGATGTCGCAGCCCGAGAGGTCCGTGATCCTGGCGGCAATCTTCGCGCCGTGCGCGGCGAGCGGCTCGGCCTTGCTGCGCGTGCGGTTCCAGACCGTGACATCGCATTTCGCTTCCAGCAGCCGGGACGCCATGGCATAGCCCATGCGCCCCATGCCGATCCAGCCGATCCTGTGCGCGGATTTCGCCGCCGGTTTGCGTGCCACGAGGTGCTTCTCCTGCGCTTCTGTTCAGGAGGGAATGCTACCATCCCGCCGCTATGTTTCCGCCCGGGAATCCTCATGAACCTGCTGCGAATTTTCGTCCTGCTGTTCCTTGCATGCACCGCCTTCGCGGCCGCCGCGCAAGACAAGACGCTGCGTATCGTGCTCGGATATCCGCCCGGTGCTTCGAGCGACACGTTGACCCGCCTGCTCGCCGATCGCATGCGGCCGCTGATCGGGCAGAACGTGATTGTGGAGAACAAAGCGGGCGCCGGCGGCATCGTCGGCAATGAAACCGTCAAGGCTGCGTCGCCCGACGGCACGACGATCCTGCTCACGCCGGTGGCAACCATGGCGGCTTTTCCGCACTCGCACGGCGCGAGCCTGCGCTACGACCCGTTCAAGGATTTCGAAGCGGTCGCCCATCTCGCAAATTTCCAGCTTTCGCTACTGCTGAACTCGGAAGTCCCGGCCAGGAACGTCGCTGAATACATCGCACTTGTGAAGAAAGACCCGAAGATGGGCGACTACGCCTCAGCGGCCGCCGGCAGCCTGCCGCATTACTTCGGCGTGTTGTTTGCGAAAAGCGCCGCAATCGAGATGACGCACATCCCTTACAAGGGGACCGGCCCGGCGCTGCAGGCGCTTGCCGGCGGCGAGATCAAGGCCGCCATGTTCGTGCTGGCTGACGCGCTAACACTGGTGCGTTCGGGCAAGGCGCGCGTGGTGGCGGTTTCTGGCGGCCAGCGCTCCGGCCTCTCGCCCGAGGTGCCGACCTTCAAGGAGCTCGGCTACAACATCGAGGGCAACGGCTGGTACGCGCTGTTTGCGCCGGCGAAGACGCCCAAGGACATCGTCGACCGCTACGCCAAGGCGGCGATCGAAGTCATCCGCGCGCCGGACATGAAGCAAAGGCTCGAACAGATGGGTCTGGAGCCCACCGGCCTCGGTCCGGCGGAACTTGCCGGTATCCTCAAGGCCGACTACGACAAATGGGGCCCCGTCATCCGCGCATCGGGGTTCAAGCCGAACCAATGAACATCCTCTATCTTTCCGACATCGAGCACCCGGACCGCTGGATCCCGGCCCTCTCGAAGCAGTTGCCGCACGACCGGTTCTTCACCGTGGACGCCTTCGATCCGGCATCGATCGACATCGTTCTCCTCGCCCGCCCGCCGGCCGGCATCGTGGGCCGGCTCTCGAACGTGAAGCTCATCCAGTCCCTGTTCATGGGGGTGGACGGCTTGCTGGCCGACCCGACTTTTCCGCGCCGCAAGCCGCTCTCGCGCCTGATCGACCCGGGCATGGTTGCGGCGATGGTCGAGTCCGTGGTCGCGCATGTGCTCGACTATCACCGCCACCACTATGCCTATCGCAACGACCAAGCGATCAGGAAATGGGATCGCTTGCCGCAGTACATGACCTGCGAGCGCACGGTCGGCCTCCTCGGACTGGGGGAACTGGGCACCGCGGCGGCTAAGTCGCTGCTTTCGTTCGGCTTCAAGGTCGCAGGCTGGAAACGGCGTCCCGGCGAGCTTGCGGGGATCGAGGTATTTTCCGGCCCGGCAGGCGTGGGCGGGATGCTCGCCCTCAGCAATGTGGTGGTCTGCCTCCTGCCGCTGACGGCCGAGACACGCGGAGTGCTGAACGCGGCGGCGTTCGCGAAGATGCCCAAGGGAAGCGCCATCATCAACGTGGCGCGCGGCGGCCATGTCGTCGTGCCGGATCTTCTCGCCGCGCTCGACTCGGGCCAACTGGCGCATGCTTATCTCGACGTGTTCGACAAGGAGCCGTTGCCTGCCGACTCACCCCTTTGGTCACATCCGGGCGTGACAGTCACTCCACATACCGCGGCCCTCACCGAGCCGCGCACCGCAATGGCGCGTGTGATCGAGAACATCGAGCGCGTCCGGGCCGGACGGCCGGCGTTGAGCCTGGTGGATTTCGGCGCCGGGTACTGATTTACGGCGGACGAGCAGGCTACCTGGCGAGATATCCGGAGTCCACCGGCAAAGTCACGCCGGTGATGAACCGCGCCGCAGGACTCGAGAGGAAAAGGATTGCTGCCGCAATATCGCCGGCCTCGGGCAAATCGCCGAGCGGCGTATGCGCCCTGACCTTGGCCAGCACTTCGGGATTGGAAAAGATCGGCACCGTCAGGTCGGTCTTCACGAACGTCGGCGCCACGGCGTTGACACGGATCTTCTTGTCGGCCCATTCGAGGGCAAGGGCTCGTGTGAGGTTCACCACGCCGCCCTTGGACGCCTGGTACGAAGCATTCGGGAAGATGCCGCCGGAGAATCCCATGATCGAGGCAAGGTTCACGATGGAACCGCCGCCCTGCGCGATCATCATGCGTGCTGCCACGCGCGAGCAGAGGAACACCGCCGCGAGGTTGAGGTCGAGGATGCGGTGCCATTCCTCCATCGAAAGTTCGAGTGCGGGCTTCCTGACCGCCGCCCCGGCATTGTTGACCAACACGTCGATGCGCCCCATTCGCCCGGCGACTTCGGCAAACACCGATTCAACCGCCGCCTCGGATGTGACATCGCAGGCCCACGCGGCGGCTTTGCCGCCGATGCGCCTGGCCTCGGCGGTTGCGGTCTCTGAGTCGACATCGAGCAGCGCCACGGAGGCGCCCGCCTCCGCAAGCAATTGCGCGGTTGCAAGGCCGATGCCGCGCGCAGCACCGGTGACGACGGCGACCTGGCCGGAAATCTCGAATAGTTTCATATCGGGAGGCAGACTATTGGATTGCGAGGCGCTATCCTATCAGCCACATGTATCAGTTCATCATCCGAAACGCCACCCTCTACGATGGCCTGGGCTCGCCGGGCGTCCGGGCCGACCTCGCGGTACGGGACGGCCGCATTGCAGCGATCGGGCCGATTGATGCGCCCGCAGGCGAAATAATCGATGCCGAAGGCCTCGCCCTGATGCCCGGCATCATCGACAACCACACCCATTACGACGCGCAATTGACCTGGGATCCGTTCGCGACCCCGTCGCCCGCGCATGGCGTGACCACCGCCATCATCGGCAATTGCGGTTTCACGATCGCGCCGTGCAAGCCCGAGGACCGCGAGCAGGTCATGCAAAATCTCACCCAGGTCGAAGGCATGGGCCTGGAAACCCTGCGGGCCGGCGTTCGATGGGATTTCGAGAGCTTCCCGGAATACATGGACCTGCTCGAGAAACAGGGCACCGCGCTCAACATTGCAGCCTTCGTCGGGCATTCGTCGGTCCGCACGTTCGTCATGGGTTCAGACGCGCCGAAACGCGCGGCCACCCCGGCAGAGATCGCCAGCATGCGCGCCATCGTCGTCGAAGCAATGCAGGCCGGCGCGGTGGGTTTCGCGACCTCGACTTCGCCCGCGCACAACGGCCACGGCGGGCTGCCGATGCCTTCGCGCCTGGCGCAGGACGACGAATTGCGCGCGCTGGTGACCAGCCTCAAGGAATCCGGGCGAGGGGTTTTCATGCTGACCAAGGGTGGACAGAGCACGCCAGCCTTCCTCGAGTCCCTTGCGGCGGAAAGCGGCCGGCCCGTGGTGGTGGCCGCGCTCTTGCACAACCCGACCAACCCGAACGTGGTCTTCGACGAACTCGACGCGATCAGCGCGGCCAACGCGCGCGGCCGCACGATGATGGGCGCCATCTCGTGTTGCCCGTTGTCGTTCGACTTCACGCTCGAGTCCCCCTACCCGATAGAAAGCCTCGCGGCGTGGAAACCGGCGTTCGCGCTCAAGGGCGAGGCGCGCAAGGCGATGCTGGCCGATCCGGCCTTCCGGCAATCGATCCGCGACGAGTTGTCGCTCCCGGCGCAGGTGCGCAATTTCAACGGCGAATGGGACAAGGTGCAGGTCGTGGAAACCTTTCTCCCTGCGCACGCGAAGTACGAGCAGCGCACACTGGCCGATCTTGCGGCCGAAGCCGGCAAGGATCCGCTCGACTTCTTCTTCGACCTGGCGCTGGCCGAAGACCTGCGCACCGTGTTCGTGGCCTTGACGCTCAATTCGGACGAGGATGCCGTCGCGCGCCTGATCCGCCATCCTTACAGCCTCGTCTCGCTGTCCGATGCCGGGGCGCACCTGACATTCTTCAATGACGCGGGTTTCGGCCTGCACCTTCTCGGCCATTGGGTGCGAGCCAAAGGGGTGCTGGACCTCCCGCAGGCGATCTACCGTCTCACGGGCCAGCCCGCGAAGCTCTTCGGGATCCGCGATCGGGGCGCACTCAGCGTCGGGAATGCGGCAGACCTCGTGATTTTCGACCCAAAGACGGTCGACCGCGGCCCCAAGGAAAGGGTCCGCGATCTTCCTGCCGGTGGCGCACGCCTGACGACGCGCGCGATCGGCGTGCACGGCGTGTGGGTCAACGGCGAGCGGATTGCAGACGAGAACGGCATGCTTCCCCTCAAGCATCTGCCGGGCCGCCTGCTGCGCGAATTCGCCGCCTGAAATGCAGATCCCGGCCGGATTCGAACCGCTCCAGCGCACCAGCCCCTTCAGCGCGCTCGTGGGCCCTTTGCATACCAAGGGGGAAGGCGCCGGGCGAGTCATCGGACTGCTCGTCGAGGACAAGCACTGCAATTCGCGCGGCATCGTCCATGGCGGGCTGCTCGCCACGCTGGCCGACCTTGCGCTCGGCTACACGATCGCATTCCTGTCGAACCCGCCCAAAAGCGCGGTCATGGCCAGCCTGACGATCGATTACGTCGGCAGCGCCAGGGTCGGCGACTGGCTCGAGGTGCATACCGACTTCCAGAAAAGCGGCGGCCGCCTCACCTTTGCGAACTGCTACGTGCACGCGGGAGATGCACGCATCGTGCGCGCCAGCGCCGTATTCGCGTCCTCGGGCGAGCGCCGGCCGGGAAGCTGACAGGCGTCAGAGGGAAAGCACCAGCCAGAGGCCCGCGAAGGTGATCACGGCACCGCCCGCGCGAAACGCTGCGGCCTGCGGCCTCAGCGTCCATGCCGCGGCGATTCCGAAAGCATGGAGCGCGGCCGTGGCCATGAGGAACCCGACGATGTAGCTCCCCGGGTTCGCGAACTCCGGCACCTCGGTCCCATGCGCGTAGCCATGGAACAAGCCGATGATCGCCGCCAGCGGTGCGGCCCAATGCCACGATCCGCGCACCGCCAGCGCCAGGAGCATACCGAGGACCACGACCGATGCGGCGACCCCGGCCTCGGCCAGCGGAATGGTCCCCCCCGCGATTCCCACAGCGGCGCCCAGCACCATCGCAGCCATGAACGCGGCCGGCATCGCAATCAGGTTGCGCGCCCCCGAGCGCGCCGCCCACAGGCCCACGGCGATCATTGCGATCAGGTGATCGATGCCCGAGAACGGGTGCAGCAACCCGGACTCGAAACTGCCGTTGGCGTGAACGCCGATGTGCGCGTGGACGACATTGCTGCGGACGAGCCCGATGACGAGAAGAGCGACTCCGCACGCATGGTTCATGCCTTTCTCCCGGCTATTGTTATATGCGCGGATTCTAGCAAGGGGCATGCCGGAAGTTCGCGACGCCCTTATTGTATTCTTCGCGCCATGAGTCCCCCAGTCGAGAAAGGCCTCGCCCACTGGTCTTTCGCGATCGCGATCGCCCTGATGGTCATCTGGGGCATCAACTTTTCAGTCACCAAGACGATCCTGGAGCAGGTCTCGGTGCCTGAGATGCTTTTCGTGCGCTTCCTGTGGATGATGCTGCTGGGCATCGTCATGTTGGCGTGGCTGTACCGCGGACGGCTGCGCGCCTCAATCCCGAACCGGCGCGACTGGCCGCGCTTCGTCGCCGCGGGACTCATCGGCCACACGGCGCATGTCGGCATTGTCACCGTGGGCCTGCACATGTCGACGCCGTTTTCGAGTTCGCTCGTTTTGACCAGCGGCCCGTTGTGGACCCTGCTGATCCTCGCCGCGCTCGGCGCCGAGCGGCTGCGCAGGGCGCAGGTGGTCGGCACGGTGTTGGCGTTCCTCGGGATCCTGCTCTTCATGTCGGACAAGTTCACCAGCGGCGTGCTTCGCGCCGGGTTGGGTGACCTCGTGCTGCTGTTCGCCGCCGGCCTCTTTTCGCTCTACACCGTGGTGGCGCGGCCCCTCAGCTCGCGCTACGGCGCCCCGGTGCTCCTGGGCTACACGCTCGTGGTCGGGGCGCGCCGCCGGTGCTTCTGTTCACCCTGCCCGCCTTCCTCTCGGAGCCATGGCGCCAAGTCCCCATGGCCGTCTGGCTGTCGATGTTCTATGCGGTGACGATCTCTTCTTTCCTCGGCTGGCTGAGCTGGGCCAGGATCAACCAGGTCCGCGGCGTCGCGAAAAGCGCACCGCTCATGTACCTGATGCCGCCGATTGCGGGACTCGTATCATGGATTACGCTCGGCGAAACGTTTACGTGGCTCAAGATCATCGGCGCGCTGGTGACGATGATCGGCGTAGCCTGGGCGCAGTTCGCCGGCGGACTGCGCAATACGGTGGTGCAGGCCGAAAGCGGCTAAACTGCGGGCATGCACACGAACTCGCCAAGGCCGGCCCGGTTTGCAGCCGTGTTGTCCATCCTGACATTGTGCGCCGGACCGGCGCTCGCGCACAAGCCTTCGCTCCAGGAGTGCCGCGAGGCCGGGGAGTTCGTCCGCAATGCCGCCCTTGCGCGAGATGCGGGTATGCGGCGGGACGATTTTCTCGGCCGGCTGGAAGGCGACCTCGTCGCCATTCGCGGCTATCCGCCCGCCTTGCGCTGGTTCGCGCAGGATGCAGACGACGAAGCCTTCCTGATCGCCGCGGTTGAGGTTGTTTTCGACTCACCGATGAGAAGCAGCGAGCACGAGTCGGAGACGTTGCGCAAATGCCTTGCACGAATGGATCCGGCCTTTACCCTGCTCGGGCGCTGAAGAAGGCGCGAAAGGCGGCCCCGGCCTTCTCGATGCCGGCGCGATCGACGTCGAGATGCGTGCACAGGCGCGTGCGCGGACGAATCGAAGCATCGACGCCGCTCGCTTTGAGGTGTGCGGCGAGCGCGTCGCAGCGTTCTGCCGGAATCCTCACGAAGACCATGTTGGTCCGCACCGGCTCCACCGCCAGCCCGGGGATCTCGGACAACAGTCCACCAAGGAGCGCTGCGTTGGCGTGATCCTCGGCGAGCCGCCCCACGTTGTGCTCCAGGGCGTAAAGGCCGGCGGCCGCAACGATTCCGGCCTGCCGCATGCCGCCACCGAGAATCTTTCGCGCGCGCTGCGCGCGGCCGATCAGGTCGCGTGTGCCCAGCAGCACGCTGCCGACCGGAGCGCCCAATCCTTTGGAAAGGCATACCGACACCGAATCGAATCCGCGGCACAAAACGTCGACGGGCTGTCCCAGTTTTACGGCCACATTGAAGATTCGGGCTCCATCCAGGTGCGTCGCAAGTCCATGCCGCTTCGCCATTGCGAGCGCATCCGCGACCCACGCGGGGTCGAGGACCTTGCCGCCAATCGTGTTTTCGAGAGCCAGCAACCGGGTACGCGCGTAATGCGGGTCGTCGGGCTTGATCGCGGCCTCGACCTCGGCGAGATCCATCGTGCCATCCGGCCGGTTGGCCAGGGGTTGCGGCTGCACCGAAGCGAGCACCGCCGCGCCACCGCCTTCATTGCGGTAGGTATGCGCATCCTGCCCCACCAGGTATTCGTCACCGCGCTGGCAGTGACCCATGATGGCCGCGAGGTTCGACTGCGTGCCCGACGGAAAAAATAGGCCCGCCTCGTAGCCGAACAGGCTCGCCGCGCGCGCCTGGAGGGCATTCACCGAAGGGTCCTCGCCGGACACGTCGTCCCCCACTTCGGCGGCCGCCATGGCCGTGCGCATGGCGTCCGACGGGCGCGTCACGGTGTCGCTGCGAAGGTTCACGTCCATTTCAGATCTCGATCCGCGTGCCGAGCTCGATCACCCGGTTGGTGGGGATGTTGAAGTAGTCGGTAATGCTCGAGGCATTGCGCGCCATCGTGGCGAACATCCGCTCGCGCCAGAGCGCCATTCCGTCCTCGTTGCCCGTCACGGGGACGAGCGTTTCCCGGTTGAGGAAGAACGAGGTTTCCAGCAGGTTGAACTCGAGCCCGTGCGCAGCACAAAGCCTGAGGCCCTCCGAAACGTCAGGACGGTCCTTGAAGCCGAAATTCATGCGGATCGTGTACCACTCGTTGCCCATCGGCTCGACCTTGACGCGGTCCCCGGCCTGCACATACGGGATGTCGGAGATTATCACGGTGACGAAGATCACCCGTTCGTGAAGGACCTTGTTGTGCGACAGGTTGTGCAGCAGCGCATGAGGCACCGCGCCGGACTCGGGCGCCATGAAGATCGCGGTGCCCGGCACGCGGGTGGGCGGATGATCCAGGAGGGAATTGCGGAAAGTATCCAGGGGAATCGCCGAACTCTGCATGCGCCGCATCAGGATCTGCCGTCCGCGGCGCCAGGTGATCATCACCGTGTAGACGATCGTGGCCATCAACAACGGGAACCACCCGCCCTCGGAGAACTTGAGGATGCTCGCCGAAAAGAACGCGACGTCGACGATGATGAAGAACACGGTCGCAAGCAGGCACAGCGCGAGGTTGTATTTCCACGCAAAGCGGATTACGAAGAACGTGAGGAAGGTGTCGATCAGCATGGTCCCGGTCACCGACAGGCCGTAGGCCGAGGCGAGCGCGCTCGACGAGCCGAAACCGATCACCGCCGCGAGCACGGCGGCAAGCAGGATCCAGTTGACCCCCGGCATGTAGATCTGGCCGATCTCCTTGTCCGAGGTTTGGATGATATTCATGCGCGGCAGGAAACCGAGCTGGATCGCCTGCTTGGTGAGCGAATACGCGCCGGATATGGTCGCCTGCGAGGCGATCACGGTGGCGGCGGTCGCCAGGCCCACCATGGGATAGAGCGCCCATCCAGGGAACATCATGAAGAACGGGTTGCCGACTGCCTCCGGGTTGGACATCAGCAGTGCACCCTGGCCGAGGTAATTCAGCGCCAGGGCCGGAAACACGAGGCCGAACCATGCGATGCGGATCGGGCGCTTGCCGAAATGGCCCATGTCCGCGTACAGGGCTTCGGCGCCTGTCACGCCCAGCACAACCGCCCCCAGGACCAGGAAAGAGGCCCAGCCGTGCGCCGTTACGAAAGTGATTGCATGCAAAGGGTTGAGCGCTGCCAGGATCAAAGGATTTCCGATGATGCTGTAGACGCCGACGGCTGCAAGGCACGCGAACCACATCACCATCACGGGCCCGAAGAGCCGTCCGACCACCGCCGTTCCATGGCGCTGGAAAGCGAACAGTGCCACGAGCACGCCGACGGAGATCGGCACCACGAAAGGCTTGAGCGCGGTCATGCCGACCTCGAGCCCTTCGACGGCGGACAGCACGGAAATGGCCGGCGTCAGTACCGCGTCGCCGTAGAAGAGTGCCGCGCCGAAAGCCCCGAGCAACATCAGACCCGAGCGCCAGCGGGGGTAGCGCTGTACGGCAGAAGACGCGAGCGCAAGCAGCGCCATGATCCCGCCCTCGCCCTTGTTGTCGGCCCTCATGATCAGCGTTACGTACTTGAGGGAGACCACGATCATCAGCGACCAGAAGATTGCAGAGATTCCGCCGATGATGGTGCCGTGATCCAGCGGGATCCCGTGCGAGGGGTTGAATACCTCCTTGGCCGCATACAGGACGCTGGTTCCGATATCTCCGTAGACGATGCCAAGTGCGGCCAGGGTGAGGGCTGCACTGCTCTGGCTATCATGCGACTGCTTGGTTTCGGCGGCGTCCAAAAAGACCTTTCCCGGGGGTGAGGGGCCGAATTCTGATACCGCACTGCACTAAACGCAAATCGCCAAGGCCATGACCCAGCGGGGAAAAAACCGATTTCCTTGACCAAACCTTTGGGGAGGTGTATACCGCATACGCAGGATTCTCAAGCAGTGAAAGTACAGTCTTGTTGTAACCGCTCACGCGGTACTCATCAGGTCGTCGTTTTTCCCTTGACCTTCCAGCATTCGGGCAACTGCCCAAAATTAACTTTTGTGAGGAAAATCGAGAATGGCAACCGGTACCGTGAAATGGTTCAACGACGCGAAAGGCTTCGGCTTCATTACCCCTGATGGCGGTGGCAAGGATCTCTTTGCACACTTCTCCGCGATCGTTGGCGACGGCTTCAAGAGCCTTAAAGAGAACCAGAAAGTCTCGTTCGACGTCACCACTGGCCCGAAAGGCGAGCAGGCGACCAACATCAAGGCCATGTAATTCCTGGCTTGCAGCAATCGAAAAAGCCCGGCTTGCCGGGCTTTTTTGTTTCCGGGACCTGCCCTGCCGGGTCAGCGCAGCGAGGCGTTCAGTTTGCCGAGGATCTCCGCTCCGGGGCAGAGGTCCTTCGCCGAGTACCTGTTGAATGCTTTCTCGGTGGTGTTCATGTGCTGGTGCAGGTCGACCGAATCCGGCTTGGCATACAAGAGCCCCGTGACGACCTCGCCTTTGGCCTGGTGCTCCAGGATGTAGTTCATCGCACGGTTCTTGTCGCGCGGATCGTACTCGGGATGGATCTTGCGCAGGCGCAGCACCGTGCCGTCGTGCTGCTCGACCTCGATGACCTCGCCCTCCGGATAGTCGACTCTGATCTCGCTCTTGCGCGGGATGAAGTCGATGCGATTCACCGCCTCGTTGTGCTCGCGCACGTAGTCGTAGCTCTTGGTGCTGCCCGGGTGGTTGTTGAACGCCACGCACGGGCTCACGATGTCGATGAATGCCGCGCCCTTGTGCGCAATCGCCGCCTTGATGATCGGCACGAGCTGCTGCTTGTCGCCCGAAAAGCTCCGCGCCACGAACGTCGCGCCCATGATCAGCGCGAGCGACACCGTGTCGACCGGCGCATCGGTGTTTTCCACCCCGCGCTTGGACCTCGAGCCTTCGTCGGCCGTGGCGGAGAACTGGCCCTTGGTGAGGCCGTAGACACCGTTGTTCTCGAGGATGTAGACCATGTTCACGCCGCGCCGCATGACGTGGGCGAACTGGCCGATGCCGATCGAGGCCGAATCGCCGTCGCCTGAAACGCCGAGGTAAAGCAGGTCGCGATTGGCGAGGTTCGCGCCGGTGAGCACCGAGGGCATGCGCCCGTGGACCGTGTTGAATCCGTGCGAACTGCCGAGGAAGTAATCGGGTGTCTTCGAGCTGCAGCCGATGCCCGATAGCTTGGCGACGCGGTGCGGCTCGATGTCCATCTCCCAGCAGGCCTGTACGATCGCGGCCGAGATCGAGTCATGGCCGCAGCCTGCGCACAGCGTGGAGACCTTGCCTTCGTAATCGCGCCGGGTGAACCCCACCTTGTTGACCGGCAGCGTCGGGTGGTGGAGCCGGGGTTTGGTTATATAGGTCATTACGCCGCCCTCCCTTTCTTGAGCGGCTCGACGTTCATGAGCCGGATGCGCTCGCCGATCTCGGCGATGATGAAGCGCGCGGTGATCGGGGTGCCGTCGTAGTGCAGGATCGGCATCACGCGCGCCGGGTCGATATTGAGCTCGTTCACGACCAGGCCGCGCAACTGTGCATCGCGGTTCTGCTCGACGACGAAGCACTGGTCGTGCTCGGCGATGAAGTCGGCGACGCAATCCGGGAACGGGAACGCGCGCAGGCGCATCGTGTCCACATGCATGCCCTGTGCCTCGAGCGCCTCGATCGCCTCGTTCATCGCCGGGCTGGTCGAGCCGTAGTAGATGACGCCGAACTTGGTCTTATGGCGAGCCTTGCGGATCACCGGCTGCGGCACGAGGCCCTTGGCGGTCTCGAACTTGCGCAGCAGGCGCTGGACGTTATAGATGTAGTCGGGACCGGCTTCGGAGTACGTAGCGTAGGCATTCTTCGTCGTGCCGCGCGTGAAATAGCCGCCCTTGTTCGGATGCGTGCCCGGATAGGTTCGGAAAGGAATCCCGTCGCCGTCCACGTCCAGGTACCGGCCGAATTCCTTGCCGGAATCGAGCATCTCTCGAGTCATGACCTTGCCGCGGTCATAGGCGCGGTCGTCACTCCACTCGAAAGGCTCGGTCAGGCGCTGGTTCATGCCGATGTCGAGATCGGTCATCACGAAAACAGGCGTCTGCAGCCGGTCGGCCAGATCCAGGGCGGCCGCCGCGTGCTCGAAGCACTCGTGCGGATCCTCGGGGAACAACAGCACATGCTTGGTATCGCCGTGCGAGGCGTAGGCACAAGACACGATGTCGGACTGCTGGGTCCGGGTCGGCATGCCCGTGGAGGGCCCGCCTCGCTGAACGTCGATGATCGTGACCGGGATCTCGGCGAAGTACGCCAGGCCGATGAACTCCGTCATCAGCGACACTCCGGGGCCCGAGGTCGCGGTGAATGCGCGCGCGCCGTTCCAGCCGGCGCCGACCACGATGCCGATCGAGGCAAGCTCGTCCTCGGCCTGCACGATGGCGTACTTGCGCTTGCCGGTGTCCTTGTCCACGCGAAGCTTCGCGCAATACTTTTCGAACGCCTCGGCCACCGACGACGACGGCGTGATCGGGTACCAGGCGCAGACCGTCGCCCCGCCGTAGACCGCCCCCAGCGCCGCGGCGCTGTTTCCATCCACGAAGATCCGGTCACCCACGCCATCGCCCTTCTTCACGCGCAGGCCGATCCG
>CANKMT010000014.1 GCA_947482825.1 Betaproteobacteria bacterium
ATGGCTGTTCGCCTTTCGATTGCCTTTGATACTTCCGCAGAAAGCTGGATCAATCAACAGACGCAGTATGACTTGTGGCATGCGGAGCAAGGTCGCAAGCAGCTTCGCGTACTCAGACTCGCTGCGTGAAGCGCCGCCCAACACTTTAGGTGGAAAGGACGGGCCGAATCGGGCTTGCGCTCCGTAAGTAACCATCACCTCTGCCCGCCTCTAACCACGACGTTGGGTTCGCCGTCGGCTCCTGGCCGATTTCGGCCGGTCAGTTGAGCGTTAAAAAATATCCAAAGAGTGCCCAGTTTTGACCGGTTCGGGGACCTAAGTTCTCCCCGTTACCCCCCTCCTTGATCAGCCCGCGGCTACGATGCGGCACCGCCCTTGCCGTGGCAATTCTTGAACTTCTTCCCGCTGCCGCAGGGACACGGATCGTTGCGGCCGGTCTTGGGTGCCTCGCGCCTCACCGTCGTCGGACGCCGCCGCAAAGCGCTGCCGTAACGGAAGGTGGCCACCACCGAGGGCCACAGTTCGTCGGCGCACTCGGTCAGCAGCTTGGCCCATTCCTTGTCACCGAATCGCTTGCGTTCGTTTTCGTCGAGCGCGCCGGCCAGGACGCGCACGGGGAACAGGAGCTCGTCGACCTCGTCCGGGTCGCCGACCGTTTCGAGCGGTTCCGAGGCGACTTCGAGCCCATCGAGGAATCCGATGCACCAGTACTCGAAGCGGTTCGAGGTTTCCGGCGTTTCGTCGTAGAGCACCAACGAGGCGTCCTCTCGCGCTTCGAGGCTCGGGATCTGTTGGCGGTAGAAGCGCTTGGCCAACTCGAACCATTCGGCCGCTTCAGGCCGGGTGTCCGGCCAGCTCTCGATGCCGAAAGCCCAGGGCAACCAGTCTTCGGGCTGGAGGTCTTCCGGGGCGCTAGCCGCGCCGCAGAGGAACCCCTGCAGCATGTCGAAGGGCATCGGCTGCCAGCCGAAATCGTTCTCGCCTTCGACAAAATTCTCAAGGCGATCCTGCTCCTGCCCGGAGAGGGGCCGGTCCGACCGGTCGGGAGCCGTCATGTCGCCGCCTTCATTTGGATGAGGGCTTGCGGTAGGCCCACGCGATCATCGCCACGCCGGCGACCACCATCGGCGCCGACAGCCATTGCCCCATCGTCAAGTCGAGCGCGAGCACGCCGAGGAAATCGTCCGGCTCGCGCGTGTACTCGCACGCGAAGCGCGCCAGCCCATAGCCGATGAGGAAAAGTCCGGACACCGCGCCACGCGGCCGCGGTTTCGCGGAATAGAACCACAGCAGGGCGAACAACAAGAGACCCTCGGCCGCCATTTCGTAAAGTTGGGACGGATGGCGGGGCACCGAACCCCCGCCACGAAAGATCATTCCCCAGGCGACGTCGGTCGCGCGGCCCCAGAGTTCGCCGTTGATGAAATTCCCCAGACGTCCCGCCGCAAGGCCCAGCGGCACCAGGGGGGCGACGAAATCCATCACGTCGAGCCAATGCGTCGCGTGCCTGCGCGAGAACCACGCCATCGCAAGGAGAACGCCGAGAAAACCGCCGTGGAACGACATGCCGCCCTGCCAGAGCGCGAAGATCTCCAGTGGATGGGCAGCGTAGTACGCGGGCTTGTAGAAAATCACATAGCCAAGGCGCCCGCCGAGGATCACGCCGAGGATCCCGTAGAAGAGGAGATCGTCGAACTGCTCACGCGTGACCGAGGCCTTGCCGCCGGCGATGCGCCGCGTTCCGAGGAACCAGAACGCCGCGAAAGCGGTGAAGTACATGAGGCCGTACCACCGGATCGCGAGCGGGCCGATCGAGATCGCGATTGGGTCGAAGTTCGGATGGATCAGCATGGGACCCCTGCCCCGGCGCAATGACGTCTCACTTTGGGGCGGGCTCGCAGGGGTCGATTCGGACGATTTCGAAGTCGGCGCCGCGGCTCTTCAGTTCGGCGAGCCTGACCGGCACGATCTGCTTGTTGTGCCAGAGGTCCGCGTCGCGTTTTGCCGCATACCAACCGTAGGGCAGGACGAGGTGCACGTGCGGCGGTTCCATCACGACGAAGGCCGGTCCGACCGACTGGTATTGCCCTTGCTGCAGACCATGGATGCGTTGGTGGCGGCGCAGCCGGGCGCCTTCCGAGTGCCTCTTGGCCCGCATGCCCGCGTCGCTGTGGTCGCGGACCTTCCATCGCTCGGGCGGCACCTCGCGGTCCTTTTCGAGGACCACGTCGGTCTTGCCGTCGTTTTGCGACCCCTTGCGATAGTCCCAGATCTCGAACTCAGGAGGTGGATGTAGGGTCTCCCCGGATCGAAGCGCGCGCTGATGCTGCTGAAGCCGACGGTCACGGTCGCCGTCTCGCGCAGCGAGGTGCGCTGTGTTTCGCGGATTTCCCCGGTTCCGCACCAGATGCGGCGCAGGCGCGGCAGCACGTTGTTGAGGTCGGCGTTCGCAACGTGGCCCAGGCCGACCTGCTCGGCTGTCTGGCCGGCCGCAAGGTTCTGAATGAGGGCGCCGAGCGCCGCATCCACTTTGGTGGTGTTGACCAGGTGCGTCGCACCGCCGGCGCCGACCACACGGATTCGTCCGGTGCGCTGGATGCCGACGCCCCCGGTGACGCCCTGCGCCATCGGCGGCGCCTTGCCCGGGTCCTGATCCATGATGGTTACGTCGACCAGATCGGCGAACATTGCGGTGAGCGCCAGGGTGGCCTCGAGATTGCGCTGTGCCATGGCGCCGGCCTGCGCAATCGAAAGCAGCAGCGCCCGGCCGTAGGCGCCCAGCGGGGTGACGGTGCCGCGCGGATCCAGCGGATCGGCTACGCGCGTCGCATTCAGCTTTTCCCCGGTGCCGGTCTGCAAGTGGCGCTGCAACCGCTTCCAGAGGCCGGCCTCCACCGTCTGGCGGCCTCGGTAGTGCTCGATCATCTGGCTCACCATGCTCGTCATGCAGCGTTGCAGCGCCTGCGCCCGGAGACTTTTCGCGGGATCTGTCGGCGCGGCCTCCGTGGCCTCGTCGTAGATCCGGCGGTACAGCGAAACGAGATGGTCAAGCAGGCTCATCGCATTGCCGAAGCGGCGCGACTCCTGCTCGCCGAATGGCAGGGCCCGATCGGCGTAACCGGTGCGGTAGTCGAACACCACGAAGTCGACCGACGGTCGCACGACCTCGGCGATTTCGAAGAGCGCTTTCGGCCCGATCTCCGGGGAATCCAGCTGGGCCAGCACTTTCAGGACGGCCGATCGCGCTTCATCGGCGTTTGCCTTCGTCACCGCCGCAATGATGTCCGATGCCTGCTTTGCCGTCTTGATCACGACTTCCCCGCGAGTCCGAAAACAGACCGCGCCCCTTCAACGCTCGAGTCGGCGTCGCGCAGGGCGCGGGTTCAAAGGAGCGGAGTCTACCAACCCCGCGCTTGCCCGGGCGAAGGCAACGAAACGCGCGAGCGTCGCCGAATGGGAGTCGCGCCGCCACGCCACGCGCAGCTCGATCCTCGGATGGGCGTCACGCACGGTGCGATACACCACGCCGCTGCGGCGCAGGTTCAGGAGCGATTCGGGCACGATCGCCACGCCAAGGCCGCTGGACACCAGGCTCACCACGGTCTGCATCTGCACTGCCTCCTGCGCCACCCGCGGCGCGAATCCGGCGCGGGTGCACAGCCCGAGCACGACATCCGAGAGGCCGCGCGCGAGGTTCGACGGCACCATCACGAAAGGCTCCTCGGCGAGTGCCTTGATTGCCAGCGGTCCGCGCCCGATTGCCAGCGGATGATGCTCGTGCAGCGCGACCACGAGTTTCTCCCGGTTCACCGCGAACGATTCGACTTCGCGCGACGGGAGCGGCGGGAGTACAAACCCCAAATCCAGTTCGCCCGCGGCAAGCGCGTCGAGTTGCGCCTCGGTCACCAGTTCGCGCAGGCTCATCGAAACGCCTGGGTTGGCCGCCTTGAAGCGGGTGAGCAGCCCGGGCAGGACGCTGTAGTCGGCGATCGTCACGAAGCCGATGCGCAGCGCTCCGGCGCCGCCGGCGGCGAGGTCGGCCATCGCCCGGCTCGCCCGCTCCAGCCTGGCGATCACCTGGCGCGCCTCCTCCAGGTACCATGCGCCGGCCGGCGTGAGTTCGACCTTGCGCCGCGAGCGCTCGAAGAGCCTCGCCCCCAGCCTGGCTTCGAGGTCCTGGATGCTCCGCGACAAAGGCGGCTGCGAGATGTGCAGCGCATCGGCCGCACGCCCGAAGTGCAGGTGCTCGGCCACCGCGATGAATTGGCGAAGCTGCCGGAGATCGGGGATTGTCATACCTTGAAAGTATCAGAACAGGGCCAAAATGATATTGGCAGGAATAACGCTGGGGCGCTAGCCTGCACCCATTCAAAGGGAGTGACCCATGGCTGACCAAAAAAACTGGCGTTCGAAGTCGATTACCGGCGGCGTTGCCCGCGCGCCCAATCGCGCGATGTTGCGCGCGGTCGGATTCAAGGACGGCGACTTCGACAAGCCCATCGTCGGCGTGGCCAACGGCCACTCGACGCTGAACCCGTGCAATGCCGGGATCCAGCCGCTGGTGGACCGCGCGATCGCGGCGCTCGAATCGGCCGGCGCCAAGCCGCAGATGTTCGGCGTGCCGACGATCACCGACGGCATCGGCATGGGCACCGAGGCGATGAAGTATTCGCTCGTGTCTCGCGAGGTGATTGCGGACGCGATCGAGACTTCGGTCAACGGCCAGGCGATGGACGGCGCGCTGGTGGTCGGTGGCTGCGACAAGAACATGCCCGGCGGAATGATGGCGATCGCACGCATGAACGTGCCGGCGATCTACGTCTATGCCGGGACCATCAAGCCCGGCAAGTGGAAGGGGGTCGACCTCACGGTCGTGTCGGTTTTCGAGGCGGTCGGCGCCTACTCCGCCGGCCGGATGTCGAAGGCAGACTACGACGGCATCGAGCGCAATGCCTGTCCGTCGGTGGGCGCCTGCGGGGGCATGTTCACCGCCAACACGATGTCCTCCTCGTTCGAGGCCCTGGGCATGAGCCTGATGGGTTCGTCTCAGATGGCTTCTCCGGATGCGGAAAAAGCCGACTCCGCCGCGGCTTCGGCCAAGGTGCTGGTCAGCGCGATTAAGAACAACCTGCGGCCGCGCAAGATCATTACAAGGAAATCGATCGAAAATGCGGTGGCGTTGGTCATGGCCACCGGTGGATCGACCAATGCGGTTCTGCACTACCTCGCGATCGCCGCTGCGGCCGAAGTGAAATGGACGATCGACGACTTCGAGCGCGTGCGCCGCAAGGTGCCGGTGCTCTGCGACCTCAAGCCTTCGGGCAAGTACGTGGCGGTCGACTTTCATCGTGCGGGTGGCGTGCCGCAAGTGCTCAAGATCCTGCTGGCCAACGGCTTGCTGCACGGTGACTGCATGACCATTACCGGCAAGACCATGGCCGAGGAGTTGAAAAACATCCCGGCCCAGCCGCGCAAGGACCAGGATGTGATCCGTCCGTTCAACGCCCCGATCTACAAGCAGGGCCACCTTGCGATCCTCAAGGGCAACCTCGCCCCCGAAGGCTGCGTGGCCAAGATCACCGGGCTGAAGAACCCTTCGATTACCGGGCCGGCGCGGGTGTTCGATTCGGAACCCGACTGCATGAAAGCTATCATGGCCAAGAAGATCAAGCCGGGCGACGTGGTGGTGATTCGATACGAAGGACCCAAGGGCGGGCCGGGCATGCAGGAAATGCTAGCGCCCACTTCGGCATTGATCGGCCAGGGGCTGGGTGAATCGATCGGCTTGCTGACCGACGGCCGGTTCTCGGGCGGCACCTGGGGCATGGTGGTCGGGCATGTCGCGCCGGAAGCCTTCGTCGGCGGGACGATTGCGCTGGTCAAGGAAGGCGATTCGATCACCATCGATGCGAAAAAGCAGCTGATCCAGTTGAACGTGCCCGCCAAGGAAATCGCCGCGCGCCGCAAGAAGTGGACGCAGCCCAAACCCCGCTACACGAGGGGGTTGCTAGCCAAATATGTGAAGCTGGTATCCACAGCAAGCAAGGGCGCGGTTACGGACTGGGACGACTGACAGGCCCGGATTGCTGGCGCTCAGAAGCCAGAGCCGGGCTGCTTCAGGAACTCGGTTTCCTCGGGGGTGCTTTCGCGACCGAGGGCCGCGTTGCGGTGGGGAAACCGCGCGAAGCGCCTGACGATGACACGATGCTTTTCGGAATATTCGACTGCATCGGCGGTCTCGGGAAAGTCGTTCAGCGGCGCGAACAATGCGCAGGACCGGTCTTGGTCTTCGAGCACCTCGCTGTGCTCGAAAGGCAAGTACACGAACATGCGTTCGACCGGCAGCATCGACTTGTCCCAGCCTTGGTCGATCGCGCGGCGCGCGGCCGCAAGTGCCATCGCGTCGGTTGAAAATGCGCGGCCGCTCCCCCGGAACAAGTTGCGCGGAAACTGGTCGGTGAGCACGATCAGAGCAAGGGTCCCCTCGGCGGTTTCAGTCCATGCGGCGAGCGCCCCGCTGGCGGCGGCATTGTGAAAGGTGAGGAACTGGGAGCGAATACTCTCGTCGAACAACGCACTCTTCACGAACCACGCCTTGCGGCGCGGCCCTGGCGGCGTGCCGAACCAGAAATCGAGGACACTTTGGTCAGGATGCATGTCGGATAATGACGCCCTTAAATGGTGTCAGAGTCCATTTTCGGCCGAAATTGGACTCTGACACCATTTTTCCCGGATTCCGTCCCAATGCCCAACCGCCTCGCGCAGGAAACTTCGCCTTATTTACAGCAGCACGCGCAGAACCCAGTCGACTGGCATCCTTGGGGTAAGGAAGCGCTCGCACTTGCGGGCGCGTCCAACATCCCCATCCTGCTTTCGGTGGGCTATTCCGCGTGTCACTGGTGCCACGTGATGGCGCATGAGAGTTTCGAGGACGACGAGACCGCGGCATTGATGAACAAGCTCTTCGTCAACATCAAGGTAGATCGCGAGGAAAGACCGGACCTCGACCAGATCTACCAGACCGCGCACCAGATGCTCACCCAAGCCACCGGCGGTTGGCCGCTGACGATGTTTCTTGCACCGGACGGCACGCCATTCTTCAGCGGGACTTATTTTCCGAAGACCTCGCGCTACGGGTTGCCCGGATTTCGCGAACTGCTCGAGCGGGTCGCGGCGATCTGGCGCGAGCGCCGTGCCGAGGTCGATGCGCAAGGCGAGCAAGTGCGCCTTGCATTCTCGCGCATGGAGGTCGGTGGCGGCGCGTCCGCGGGCCGTCCGGCGCATGCCTCTGACTTTGATGCGCAGCCGATAGTCGAGGCAATGGCCAACCTGCGCGAGAACTTCGATGCCGATGAGGGCGGGTGGGCGCAGTTACCCCAGCGCGCGCCCAAGTTCCCGCACCCGACGGACATCGAGCTTTGCCTGCGACGCTACGCCCAGGACGGCGATGGCCAGGCCCTCCAGATGGCCGACCTCACGCTGGAGAAAATGGCGCAAGGCGGCGTCTACGACCAACTCGGCGGCGGCTTTGCCCGCTACAGCACCGATGCAACCTGGACGATCCCGCATTTCGAGAAAATGCTTTACGACAACGGACCACTGCTTGCCCTGCTGGCCGATGCGCATTCAGCCACCGGGAAGCCGATCTACGAACGTGTTGCCAAGGAAACCGCGGGGTGGGCAATCCGCGAGATGCAGTCGCCCGAGGGTGGTTACTACTCGAGCCTGGACGCGGATTCGGAGGGTGTCGAGGGTAAGTTTTATGTCTGGGATCGCGACGAAGTGCAGGGGCTGCTGTCGGCGGACGAATACGCGGCCTTCGCAAGACGGTACGGCCTGGACCGGGATCCCAATTTCGAGGACAAACACTGGAACCTCGTCCTTGCGCACGAAGCGCAAGGCGGGGAAGCGGCCGAACTGATCGCTTTGGCGCGGGCGAAAGTCTTTGCTGCGCGTGAAAAGCGCGTGCGGCCGGGCCGCGACGAAAAAATCCTCGTTTCGTGGAATGCGCTCATGGTGCGCGGCATGGCGAGGGCCGGGCGAGTTTTCGGCAACCGCATATGGATCGATTCGGCCCGCAGGTCGCTTGAATTCATCCGCGGGACGATGTGGAAGGACGGCCGGCTGTTGGCCACCTACAAAGACGGCCGCGCGCACCTCAACGCCTATCTCGACGACTACGCGTTCCTAATCGACGCGCTGACGGAATTCCTCCAGACGCAGTTCGAAGTCGAGTGGCTCGACTTCGCCGAACAGATCGCCGATGCAATGCTCGACCAGTTCGAGGATGCCGACCGCGGCGGGTTCTTCTTCACCGGGCGCGACCACGAGCAATTGATCCACCGCCCCAGGCCCGGGCACGACAATGCGACCCCCTCGGGCAACGGAGTGGCTGCCTTTGCCCTGCAAAGACTTTCGGCGCTCACCGGCGAGGATCGCTACCGGGACGCAGCCGAACGCACCCTCGAGTGTTTCTACCCCACGATGCGCCAATACCCAGCCGGGTTCGGCTCGTTGATGATCGCTCTGGAGGAGTCGCTCGGGCCGCCGACGACGGTGATTCTGCGGGGCGAAGAGGCTGCATTGGCTGGTTGGACCCGGACATTGGCGCGGGAATACTGGCCTTCGACCCTGGTGCTGGCGATCCCGGCGGAGGCAACCGGACTCCCGCCGGTGCTCGACAAGCCGGTGGGGAACCCCGGGGACCAAAGCGCGGTCAACGCATGGGTATGCCAAGGCGTTACCTGCTTGTTGCCGGTGTCGGACCTGGAAACCCTGCGCAGCACTTGCAAACAGGGCGCCGCGAGGTAGTTTTTGGGGTAAATTGTCGCCCCGCCAAGGCACCAGAAAGCGTTCAACCACAGAATTCGCAATTGTCCAAGGAGCATCAATGAAACTCGCCACCCTCGCCGCCGCCCTCGCCGCCGGAGCCATCTTTTCGATGCCGGCAAAGGCCAGCGACGAGCTTGCCAAGAAGTACATGTGCCTGACCTGCCACACGCAAGACAAGAAACTGGTCGGCCCCTCGTATCGCGATGTCGCCGTCAAGTACAAAGGTGACAAGGCCGCCGAAGCGAGGCTGGCGGAGAAGATCAAGAAAGGCGGAGTCGGCGCTTGGGGGCAGATCCCGATGCCGCCGAACGACAAGGTGCCGGACGCCGACCTCAAGGCCATGGTCACGTGGATCTTGTCCACGAAATAGATCGCGAAACGTAATCCTTAAAGCCGGGCAATTCCCGGCTTTTTTATTGCCGCGCGGAGCGGGCCGCGGCTATCATTTCACCCTTGCACCAGCCTTTCACCACTACGTTTCCCGGAGAGCGTATGAAAACCATGAATTTCGCGCCGAAGATTGCCTTAGCACTGCTTGCCGCCGCTGCCGCTTTCACGATGAGTGGTTGCGGCGAGGAAAAGAAACCCGAGCCCGTGAAGAAAGCCGAAGCGCCCCCGCCGCCGTCGATCGAGATCAAGATCGGCCACGTCGGCCCGATGACCGGCGGGATCGCGCATTTGGGCAAGGACAACGAGAACGGCGCGCGCCTGGCCGTCGAGGAAGCCAACGCGGCCAAGATCAAGATCGACGGCAAAGACGCCAAGTTCGTGTTCGTCGGCGAAGACGACCAGGCCGACCCGAAAGTCGGCACGACGGTCGCGCAGAAGCTGGTCGATGCCAAGGTGGCCGGCGTGGTCGGGCACCTGAACTCGGGCACCTCGATTCCGGCCTCGGCGATCTACAACCAGGCGAATATTCCGGTGATTTCGGGGGCGGCGACCAATCCCAAGCTCACCGAGCAGGGTTTCAAGAACCAGTTTCGCGTGGTTGGCCGTGACGACCAGCAGGGTCCCGCCATCGCCAGCTATATGGCCGGCGATGCCAAGCCCAAGACGGTCGCAATCATCGATGACGCGACGGCCTATGGCGAGGGCCTCGCCAATGAAGTCGAGAAAACGCTGGCTGCGGCGAAGATCAAGGTTTTGCCGCGCGAAAAAGGCACCGACAAGACCACCGACTGGAAAGCCATCCTCACCAAGCTCAAGGGCAAGAAGCCGGATGCGGTGTTCTACGGCGGCATGGACGCCAGCGGCGGCCCGCTCGTAAAGCAGGCGCGCGAACTGGGCATCAAGGTCGTCTTCGCGTTCGGCGATGGTGCGTGCACGGATGAAATGGCCAAGCTCGCGGGCGACGCGGCCGAAGGGCTGCTCTGCTCGCAGGCCGGGCTTCCGGTCGCCGCGGCGGACAAGAAATTCCTCGATAACTACAAGAAAAAGTTCAATGCCGACCCGATCCTCTATGCGCCGTTTACTTATGACGCGGCGAACCTGCTGATCGAGGCGATGAAAAAAGCCAACTCGCCAGACCCGGCCAAGTACCTGCCCGAACTCACCAAGATCGACTACAAGGGCGCAACCGGCCAGATTGCCTTCGACGACAAAGGCGACCGCAAAGACGCAGAGATGACGATCTTCACCATGAAGGCCGGCAAGATCACGCCGGTCGCGGTGATCAAGGGCGGCAAGACGACGCCGATCGCTGATTTCATCGCGGCCATGTCGCCGGCGGCACCGGCGGCCGCCCCTGCTCCGGCCGCCCCCGCCCCGGCGGCCGAAGCCGCCAAGGCCCCCGAGGCCGCGAAGGAAGCCCCGAAGGCGGAAGCAGCGAAGAAGTAAGGCGATTGGCGTTGATCGAAAACGGCACCTTCGGGTGCCGTTTTTGCTTTGGCCCGTCCTTTGCTAGGCTTCCCCGCTAATGGACATCTTCCTCCAGCAGTTGATCAACGGCCTCACGCTCGGCAGCGTGTATGCGGTCGTGGCGCTGGGCTACACGATGGTCTACGGCATCATCCAGTTGATCAATTTCGCGCACGGCGAACTGGTCATGATCGGTGCGATGGTGGCCTTCACGCTGATCGGCGTGCTGGTGCCCGCCGGGATGAATCCATTAGTCATCGTGTTGCTGGCCACGGCCTGCGCCATCCCGGTCTGCATGCTGATCGGATATGCAATGGAACGGCTCGCGTACCGGCCGCTGCGCCGCGCACCGCGCCTGGCTCCGCTGATCACGGCCATCGGCGTGTCGATCATCCTGCAGCACCTCGCGCTGCTGGTGTGGAGCCGCAACAACCTCGCCTTCCCGCAGATCATCAAGACCGTGTCCTACCACATCGGCGGCGCGACGATCACCAATGTGCAGATCGCGATCATGGTGATGTCGGTGGTGATGATGGCCGGGCTCGCGCTGCTCGTGTATCGCACGCGCCTGGGGACCGCGATGCGCGCGACCGCGCAGAACGCGCAAGTGGCCGGCCTGATGGGGATCGACATCAATCGAATGATCGCCGTCACGTTCGTGCTCGGCGCCGCGCTCGCGGCGGTGGCCGGCGTGATGGTGGGCAGTTACTACGGCATTGCGCACTACCAGATGGGCGCGCTGCTCGGCATGAAGGCCTTCGCGGCGGCGGTGCTCGGCGGCATCGGCAATCTGCCGGGCGCGATGCTGGGCGGGTTGACGCTGGGCGTGGTCGAAGCACTCGGCGCCGGATACATAGGCGACCTGACCGGCAACGTGTTCGGCAGCAACTACCAGGATGTGTTCGCCTTTCTCGTGCTGATCACGGTGCTCGTCTTCAGACCTTCGGGGCTGCTTGGCGAAAGGGTGGGCGACCGGGCATGAGTTTCCTGAGCAGCAACCCGAAAACGAGGTGGGCTGCAGTGGCATTGATCGGCATTGTCCTGGTCGCGCTGCCCTTCGCGCTTTCGCAGGCGGGCACCGCGTGGGTCAGGATCACCAACCTCGCGATCCTTTTCACGCTGCTGGCGCTCGGGCTGAACATCGTGGTCGGCTTCGCCGGCCTGCTTGATCTGGGCTATGTCGCGTTCTATGCCGTCGGTGCTTACGCGTATGCGCTGCTCGCCTCGCCGCACTTCGGGTTGCACTTGCCTTTCTGGGTGATCCTGCCGATCGGCGCGGCGGTCGCAGCTTTGTTCGGTGTCTTGCTGGGCGCACCGACGCTGAAACTGCGCGGCGACTACCTCGCCATCGTGACGCTCGGTTTTGGCGAGATCGTGCGCATTTTTCTCAACAACCTCGCGCGGCCGGTCAACATCACCAACGGGCCGCAGGGCATCACGGGCATCGACCCGTTCTCGATCAGCGGGGTGAGTTTCGCGAAGACCGATACCTTCATGGGCGCGATGATCAGCGGCCCGATGAAGTACTACTGGTTCCTGCTGGTCGTGCTGGTCGCGGTGATCGCGATCAATCTGCGCCTGCAGAATTCGCGCATCGGCCGCGCCTGGGAAGCCGTGCGCGAGGACGAGACCGCCGCGCGCGCGATGGGTATCGACACCACGCAGATCAAGCTGCTCGCTTTCGCAATGGGCGCTTCGTTCGGCGGGATCGCGGGCGGCCTGTTCGCCGCGATCCAGGGCTTCATCTCGCCCGAGAGCTTCGTGCTGGTCGAGTCGATCATGGTGGTGGCGATGGTCGTGCTCGGTGGCATGGGCAACATCTGGGGGGTGATCCTCGGCGCGCTGCTGCTGTCCTTCGTGCCGGAGATCCTGCGCTACACGGTCGAGCCGCTGCAGAAGGCGGTATTCGGCAGGATGATCGTCGAGCCCGAGGTGCTGCGCATGCTGATCTTCGGCTTTGCGCTGGTGCTCGTGATGCTGTTCCGTCCCGCGGGCCTGCTGCCCTCCGCAGTAAGGAAACGCGAACTGGCGGAGCGAAAAGCATGAGCAACGGCGGCGTACTGATCGAAGCCCAAGGCATTGGGAAGCGTTTCGGCGGCGTGCAGGCGCTGGGAGGTGTGGACTTCAACATTCTCGCAGGCGAGATCTACGGCCTCATCGGCCCCAACGGTGCCGGCAAGACCACGCTCTTCAATGTGCTCACCGGCATCTATGCGCCCGACGCCGGGCGATTCAGTTTTCGTGGCCGGGACATCACCGGCCTCAAGTCGCACGAGGTTGCCGCAGCGGGCATCGCAAGGACCTTCCAGAACATTCGCCTGTTCGCGAACCTGTCGGCGCTCGAGAACGTCATGATCGGCCGCCATGTGCGCACGCGGGCCGGAGTGATCGGGGCCGTGCTGCGCGACCGCGGCACGCTTGCCGAGGAAGCGGCCATCCAGGCGCGGGCGATCGAACTGCTCGAATACGTCGGCATCGCTTCGCGCGCCAACGACGCCTCCGGCAGCCTGCCGTATGGCGACCAGCGGCGGCTCGAGATCGCTAGGGCCCTGGCCACCGACCCGAAGCTGTTGGCCCTCGATGAGCCGGCGGCCGGCATGAATGCTTCCGAAACGGTCGCGCTGCGCAAACTTCTGGAACGCATCCGCGACGATGGCACCACCATCCTGCTGATCGAGCACGACATGAAGCTGGTCATGAAAGTCTGCGATCGCGTGCTGGTGCTCGACTACGGCGAGCGGATCGCCGAGGGCGCCCCTGCAGACGTACAAAAGGATCCGAAAGTCATCGAAGCCTACCTTGGGGCGCCGGCATGAGCCTGCTCGAAGTCAAAGGCCTCGAGGTGCGCTACGGCGGCATCCGCGCGGTGAAGGGCGTCGACCTTGCGGTGGGCGAAGGCGAGCTGGTCTGCCTGATCGGCGCGAATGGCGCTGGCAAGACGAGCATCCTCAAGGCGCTTTGCGGCATGCAGCCCTCCGCGGCGGGTACGGTGAGCTACGCGGGCAAACCGATCAACGGCGTCCCGTCATTCAGGCTGGTGCGCGATGGCCTCGTGCTGGTTCCCGAAGGGCGCGGCATCTTCGGGCAACTGACGGTGGCCGAGAACCTTGCGATGGGCGCCTTCGCACGCAATGACTCAGGCGAGGTGGCGCGCGACCTGAAAAGGATGCAGGGCCTGTTTCCGCGCCTGGCCGAGCGCAGTGGCCAGTCGGCCGGCACGCTGTCGGGCGGCGAGCAGCAGATGCTCGCGCTCGGGCGTGCCTTGATGAGCAAGCCCAGGCTCCTCCTGCTCGACGAGCCGAGCATGGGCCTCGCGCCGCTGATGGTCGCGAAGATATTCGAGGTTGTGCGCCGGATTGCTTCCGAGGGCGTGACGATCCTGCTGGTCGAGCAGAATGCCCGCATGGCGCTTGAAGCCGCGAGCCGTGCGTACGTGATGGAGTCGGGGTCGATTACGCTGGCAGGCGATGCGAAGGACCTGCTGGCCGATCCGCGCGTGCGGGAAGCTTACCTGGGCGAAGAAGCGGCCTAACGAATTGGCCCCCCGAATCGGAGAGAATGCCGTCATGAACCGACCCCTCGTATCCGGCTTGCGTAGTGCCGAAATCGGCGTGCCCGATGTCGCTGCCGCCGAGAAGTTCTATACCGACACCTGGCTGCTTAGCGTAGCGGCGCGCACTGCGTCTACGGTGTATCTGCGAGGCACCGGCGCGGCGCACCACCTGTTGTCCCTCACGCAAAGCGAACAACCGCAGATGCTGGCGGTGACGCTCAACAGCGCCTCACGCAAAGAGATCGACGCCCTGGCCGAATCGGTGCCGGCTCACGGCGGAAGTATCCTTCGCGCGCCCGGCCCGATCGACGAACCCTGCGGAGGCTACGGCCTCACCTTCAATGACCCGCAGGGCCGCATCCTCCGTGCCGTCTGCGAAGACGCGCGCCACGCCGACGCGGCAGTCGTGCGTGATCGTCCCGAGCGCCTCGCCCACGTGGTCATGAACAGCCGCGACACGCCGGCGGCGCAGGCCTTCTATGAGAATGCGCTTGGCTTCAAGCT
This sequence comes from Betaproteobacteria bacterium, assembly GCA_947482825.1. GTDB lineage: Bacteria > Pseudomonadota > Gammaproteobacteria > Burkholderiales > SG8-39 > SZAS-79. Next base: position 14,747 of record CANKMT010000014.1, read on the forward strand.
TTCCGACCGCACGCGCATCATGGCCTTCATGCGCTGCTGCTCCGACCACCACAGCATTGCGTTTGCCGATGCGGACAACGATTGCCTCAACCACATCGCCTTCGTGATGCTCGACCTCGATTCGGTGATGCGTGGTGGTGGTCGCCTCAAGGAAGCGGGCTATCCAATCGAGTGGGGACCGGGCCGTCATGGCCCCGGCAACAACCTGTTCAATTATTTTCTCGGGCCGTCCGGCTTCGCAATCGAGTACACGGCCGAGGTCTCGCAGGTGGACGACAGCTACCGTACCGGGATGCCGGAGGACTGGAAGTGGCCGCCGGGGCGCATCGACCATTGGGGGATCGCAGCCGGGCCGAGTGCCGACCTCAAAGCGGCGCAACGTCAGATTCGCTTCGCGAGCGCGCCCAAGGCTTGAGCGCGGATTTCGACGTTGCGATTGTCGGCTTCGGGCCGGCCGGCGCTACCCTCGCCTGCCTGCTCGGCGCGAAAGGCCTGCGCACGTTTGTCGTCGACCGGCTCACCGGGGTCTACGACAAGCCGCGCGCCTTCGCGATGGATCACGAGATCATGCGCGTGTTCCAGAATATCGAGCTGGCCGAGGCGCTCGCGCCGCATGTTGCGCCCTTCTCGGCCTCGGAGCATTACGGGGCGAACGGCCAGTTGATCCGCCGCCTCACGATGGTCGATCCGCCGTACCCGTTGGGCTGGACGCCTTCGATGGTGTTTCGCCAGCCGCCGCTGGAGGCCGCGTTGCGCGAGAAGGCGCGCGAAACGCCCGGCGTGGTCGTCTCGCTCGGCGAAGAGCTGGTGTCTCTTGCCCAGGACAAAGGCAAGGTGACGTTGTCGCTGCAGCGGGACGGCGGAACGCGGGAGATTACCGCGCGCTACGTCGTCGGTTGCGACGGCGCCTCGAGCACCGTGCGGCGTATCCTCGGCATCAAGCATGAAGACCTCGGCTTCGACGAGCCCTGGCTGGTGGTCGACGTGGGGGTCAACGCCGGGGGCGCGGCCAAATGCCCTGCGACCAGCGCCCAGTTCTGCGAACCATCACGACCGACCACCTTCCTGATCGGCGTGGGCGAGCACCGTCGCTGGGAAATCATGCTCTTGCCCGGGGAGTCGCCGCAGGAGGTCGAGAACGACGCAGCCGTGTGGAAACTTCTGTCGCGTTGGCTGACACCGCAGGATGGCACGCTGTGGCGCCGCGCGAGTTACCGCTTCCATGCGCTGGTGGCCAGCCGTTGGCGCGAGGGCCGGGTGTTTCTTGCCGGCGACGCGGCGCACCAGCAGCCGCCTTTCCTCGGGCAGGGCATGTGCCAGGGTATCCGCGATGTGGCCAACCTGGCATGGAAACTTGCGGCCGTGCTGCAAGGCCGTGCCGGTGATGCCCTGCTCGACACTTATGGCGCGGAACGCAGTTCGCACGTCAAACGCCTCACCGCCACCATCGAGCACATCGGCCGCAATATCTGCGAGCGAGACCCCGAGAAGGCGCGCATACGCGATGCCGACCTGATCGCGCTAGCCGGCGGCAGCGTGAAAAGCGTTCCCCGCCAGGACCTGATTCCGCCGCTCGACTGCGGGCTGCTCGTGCCGCAGGCCGCCGCAGGCACGCTGTTTCCGCAACCCCGCGTAACGGTCCAAGGCAAGAAAGTGTTGCTCGACGACATCGCCGGCAATGGCTTGCGATGGGTGCTCGGTGCCCAAGCCGATGCCGGCCGGGTCGCTGCGCTCGAGGCTGTCAGGCTATCCGGCGCCCGGATCGTGCAAGTTGGCGGCGAAGGCTGGCCGGAAGCCGACGGGATCGTCGCCGGTTGGTTCACCCGGCATGGCGCGATCGCAGCGCTGGTACGCCCGGATCATTACGTTTACGGAGTGGCTTCCACGCTCGAAGGGATCAACGCGCTCGCGACGTCTTTCGATGCCGCGTGCCGCATTTGAAATTACCGTCCTGAATGTACCGGTAACGACAAAAATTTCCGCTACGAGCCAATATTGGCGCGGGGTCCAGGAAAAATTGTCTTGAAATCAGGCGCGGCCGGCGTGCTCCGTGCGCAGGATCTTCGCCGCCGCGACCATCGAGCGCAGCTTGCCATCGGCCACGATCCGCGGCAGGTATTTCATGCCGCAGTCGGGCGCGAGGATCACGTCCTCGGGCTTCATGTAGCGCAGCGCCTTGCGGATCCGCTCCGCGATCACCTCGGGCGTCTCTACCGTGAGGTCCAACAGGTCGACGCAGCCGACCATGATCTGCTTGCCGGGCAGCGTTTCGAGGACCTTGCAATCGAGCCTCGACTGCGCCGTCTCAATGGAGATCTGGTTGCAGCGGCAGCCGGCCAGTTCGGGCAGGAAGGAGTAGCCCGACGGGCGCGCGTGGATGATGGCCGCATAGCCGAAGCAGATGTGCAGCGCCGTCGTGCCCGTGATGCCTTCGAGCGCGCGATTGGTCGCGGCCAGTCCGAACTCGCGCGCTTTCTCCGGCCGTGCCTGCATGTACGGCTCGTCGACCTGCACGATGTCGGCGCCCGCCGCGAAAAGGTCCCGGATTTCCTCGTTGACGGCGACCGCGTAGTCCATCGCGCATTCGGCGTCGCTCTTGTAGAAATCGTTCTGCGCCTGCTGGCTCATCGTGAACGGGCCGGGTACGGTGATCTTCACCTTGCGCGTCGTGTGCGCCTTGAGGAACTTGAGGTCTTCGACTTCCACCGCGTGTTTCCGGCGAATGCGGCCGGTGACGCGGGGCACCGGGTTTGGATGCCCCGAACGGTCGAGCGCGGTGCCAGGATTGTCGATGTCCACGCCTTCGAGCGCGGTGGCGAAGCGGTTGGAATAACTTTCGCGCCGGATCTCGCCGTCGGTGAGGATGTCCAGGCCAATCTCCTCCTGTGCGCGGATCGCCACCAGCGTGGCGTCGTCTTGCGCCTCGGCGAGGTACTGCTCCGGGATGCGCCACAACTCCTTTGCGCGTACCCGCGGCGGAAAACGGCCGGCGAGTTTCTTGCGATCGATCAGCCACTCGGGCTGCGGGTAACTGCCGACCAACGTGGTGGGGAAGAGCATCAGCCGAGACTAGCAGGGCGTGCGCACGTGGGCAATCCGTGCTATGAAACGGCGCATGAAGAAGCCGATCCTCTCCCTGCTCCTGCTTCTTGCTGCGGTGCTTGCAAACGCTGTGCATGCGCAGCCCTATCCCGCAAAGCCCGTTCGCCTGATCGTGCCTTTCGCGCCGGGCGGCACCACCGATGTGCTCGCGCGGTTGTTGGCACAGAAGCTCACCGATTCGCTCGGCCAGCAATTTATCATCGAGAACAAACCCGGCGCCGGCGGCAACATCGGCACCGAACTCGCGGTGAAATCGCCGGCCGACGGGTACACGCTGGTCATGAGCTTCGATGGCACGCTGGCAATCAACCCGAACACCTACGCGAAGATGCCGTTCGATCCGCAGAAGGACCTCGTTGCGGTAGCCAATGTCGCTCAGGTGCCGCTTCTCATCGTTGTCCATCCGGGCGTCGCGGCGACAAACATCGCGCAGTTCGTTGCGCTTGCGAAGACGAATCCGGGACGGATCAACTATTCCTCGGCCAGCCACGGCAGCACCGGGCATCTGACCGGCGAGCTGTTCGGCGCGCGCGCCGGCCTGTCGATCGTGCATGTTTCATACAAAGGCGGCGGGCAGGCCGTGCAGGATCTGCTGGGCGGCCAGATCCAGATGCTCGTCACGGCGTTGCCGACGGTGGAAGGCCACCTGAAGGGCGGCAAGCTGAGGGCGTTGGCATTTACATCATCGAAGCGAGTCCCGGGTGCTCCCGAAGTGCCGACGCTGGCCGAGTCCGGCTATCCGGGCCTGGAAGTGCTCTCGTGGTACGGCATCCTTGCGCCGGCGGGCACGCCGCAGGAAGTCGTGCGCAAGCTGAATGCCGAGACCAACAAGATCCTGCAGGCGCCGGACGTGCGTGAGCGCCTCGCTGCTCTCGGGACCGAACCGACTGGCGGAACGCCCGAGCAGTTTGCGCAGGTGATCCGGGCTGATACCGTGCGCTGGGCGAAAGTCGTGTCCGATGCAGGGATCCGGATAGAGTGATCAGGTCATGACCGCGAATATTCGACGCCGTCGCCTGTTGCTCGCGGGGTGCGCGTTCTTCTTGCCCCAGGCAAGCCGGGCGGCCGACTATCCGGCACTCAAACCGGCCGACTAGGGCATGGCTGCGCTAAACGCGCAGTGAATTGCCGGAGGTAGAGACGCAGCCCGGCGCTAGCGGCGCCAGAATCCCGGCGTGAAAACCACGACCAGCGTGAACAACTCCAAGCGTCCAAGCAGCAGCGTAGCCGTGCATACCCAGGTCTGGAAGTCGGTCAGCACCGCAAAGGTGGTCGCGGGTCCGACCTGGTTCAGTCCGGGGCCCATGTTGTTGATGCATGCGAGGGACGCAGAGAACGCCGATATGATGTCCAGCCCGGTCGCCGCGAGCAACAGCGTGGACAGCGTGACCGTGGCACCGTACATCAGCATGAACGCCAGCACTGCGAAGATGATTTTGCCATCGACCGGCTGACCGGACAGCTTGACCGGTACCTGCGCGCGGGGGTGGATGATGCGGGTCATTTCACGGAATGCCTGATGGAACATCAGGCGCGCGCGAATCATTTTGATGCCGCCCCCGGTTGAACCCGAGCAGGTGCAGAAGCAGGACAGGATCAGCATCCACACCGGGACGAACACCGGCCAGACGTTGAAATCGGTGTTCGCATACCCGGTGGTGGTCGCCACGGACACCACGTTGAACGCGGAATAGCGCAATGCCGTCCAGAACTCCGGATACACCGCCGTGTGCTGCAGGTAGAGCGCGACGCCCAGGACGCTTACCGCCAGGACACCGAGAAGCGCCGTGGCTTCCGGATCGCGGCGGTAGATTCTCGTGCCGCTGCCGCGAAGAAACTGGAAGTGCGTAGCGAAGTTGATGCTTGCCGCGATCATGAATGCGATGCCGACGAACTCGATGGCGGGAGAGTCGAAGTGGCCGAAGCTCGCGTCGTGAGTTGAGAATCCGCCCAGGCCGGTAGTCGTCAGCGCATGCATCAGCGAGTCCAGCCAGTTCATGCCGGCAAGACGGTAGGCAAAGATGCAGGCTATGGTCAGGCCGACATACACCAACCACAGTCCCTTCGCCGTCTGCGCCATGCGCGGGGTAAGCTTGGTGTCTTTCATCGGGCCGGGCGTTTCCGCTTTGAAGACTTGGCTGCCGCCGACCCCCAGCAACGGCAGGATGGCGACGGCCAGGACGATGATTCCCATTCCGCCGACCCAAACCATCAACCCCCGCCACAGGTTGATCGAAGCCGGCAGCGCATCGAGCCCGGTGAGTACTGTGGCGCCGCTCGCGGTCAGTCCGGAAACGGCCTCGAAGTAGGCGTCGGTAACGCTCAGGCCGGGGATGTGCAGAAGTAACGGCAACATTGCGAAGACAGGCAACACCGTCCAGACCAGCGACACCAGCAGGAATCCATCGCGCGTCTGCAGTTCCTGATTATGCTTGTGTACCAGCAGCCACAACGCGATCGCCGCCAACCCCGTGATTGCGATCGCCCTGAGGTAGGCGTTCGCCGCGCCATCATCGATCAACAGCGACACAGCGAGCGGCAAAGCCATGAAAAGCGCAAGCAGCATCGCGGCAAAGGCCAGCAGGTAGAGAACCGGCTTTACGCGAACCATCGGCGCTGCATCCCCAAGGGCTTCGCTTTCACAGGAAGCTGACGCTCACCTGGAACAGCTTCTCGACTTTTGGCAGCATCTTCTTGTCGGTCACGAACACGATGACGTGATCCCCGGCCCGCACTTCGGTGTCGTGATGCGCCATGATTACTTCGTCGCCGCGGACCAGCGCGCCGATCGTCGTGCCGGACGGCAATTCTATCTGCTCCACGCGGCGATTGACCAACCTGCACGACTCGGAGTCGCCATGAACCACAGCCTCGAGCGCTTCGGCCGCCCCGCGCCTGAGGCTGTGTACCTGGGCGACGTCCCCGCGGCGCACATGCGCGAGGAGCGTACCGAGCGTCGCCTGGGCGGGCGAGACCGCAATGTCGATCCGCCCGGATTCGAGCAGTTCGACGTAACGGCGCCGGTTGATCAAGGCCACCACGCGGCGCGCGCCCATGCTCTTGGCCAGCAGGCAGGCCATGATGTTGTTCTCGTCGTCGTTGGTGACGGCGATGAAGATATCCATTTCTGCGACGTTCTCGGACTCGAGTAGCGCCTCGTCGGTGACGTCGCCCTGCAGCACCAGTGTCTTTTCCAGCTGCGCGGCGAGCAATTCACACCGGCGCTTATTGTGCTCGACCACCTTGACCACATAGTCCCGGTCCAGGGTCTGGGCCAGGCGCAGGCCGATGTTGCCGCCGCCGGCGATCATGACTCTGCGCACGGGCTTGTCCATGCGGCGCAGTTCGCGCATCACGTCGCGGATATTGCGCGTGGCGGCAAGGCAGAACACCTCATCGCCGGGCTGCACCACGGTATTGCCCTCGGGAACAATGGCCCGGTCGTTCCGAAAGATCGCCGCCACGCGCACGTCCACGTTCGGCAAGTCGGTGCGCAACTGGCTCAAGGGGCGTCCGACCAGCGGCCCGCCCTCGAAGGCGCGCACGGCGACGAGGCTTACCCGGCCGTCGGCGAATTCAAGCACCTGGAGGGCCTCCGGAAATTCGATCAGCTTGACCAGGTAGTCGGTGACGACCTGCTCGGGGCAGATGCACAGATCGACCGCGAACCCGTCGGGCCCGAGGATGCGCTCGCTTTCCATGTACTCGGTGGCGCGGACGCGGGCAATGCGCGTGGGCACGTTGAACAGCTGCGCAGCGATCTTGCAGGCGACGAGATTGACTTCGTCGCTTTGCGTAACCGCAATGAGCATGTCCGCGTCTTCAATGCCTGCATCGACCAGCACCGAAGGATAGGACGCGTTGCCGGCCACGGTCCGTAGGTCGAACCGGTCCTGCAGCACGCGCAGCCGGGGCTCATCGACATCAACGATCGTGATGTCGTTCTGTTCCGAGACCAGGCTCTCGGCCAGCGAGGCGCCGACACGCCCGGCGCCGAGGATCACTATTCTGATTTTGCTGCTCCCAGTCGGCCAGGCAAGGTCGTGTCCTGCCCCTCGGGCGGGTTTGCAATCGCGTCCTCGAGAGACTGCTCTTCGCGCCACTGCTCCGGCGGGCGCACGCGGCCGTCGCTGCTGACCTGGTCAAGACCCCAGAAGATTTCGAGGCAGTGTCCGTCCGGGTCACGGAACTCGACCGCCACCTGGCAGCCCGCGCGGCGCCGCCCATCGAAGTCGATTATCACGCCGTGGCGCTGCAGGTGCTCGCGCGCTCGCACGACTTCTTCGAGCGTCGCAACCTCGAAGGCGAGGTGGTGCATTTCGCGGCTTCCGGAGGGGGCCTGCGCCCCGCCTACGAGGGCGACGCCGTGGTGATCGGCATTGCAGCGCATGAACACCATCCCGCCTTTCATCATGCTCTCGGGGTAGACGTCGGAGACGCGAAAACCCAGTACCTCGTTGTAGAAATCGACCGAGCGCTTGAGGTCGGTGACCTTCAGGACCACATGGCCGAGCTTGGTGACCTTGAAGGGCAGGCCGGAGGGCGGAGCAATGCGCCGCAGCGCTTCGGCTGCGGGACTGCGCAGCCCCTCAAGATCGAAGACCCCCCTGGGCATGACGGCCTCCTGGCGGCTTCAGGTCTTCGCGAGGTCCGCGGCGGTGGTGAAGCTGTCGGCATAGAACTCATCTTCCGGCAGCTTGCAGTGCGCGATGAAGTCGGAGCGCGCCGAATCGACCATGATCGGCACGCCGCACGCATAAACCTGGAAGCCCGAAAGGTCCGGGAAATCCTCCATGACCGCGCGATGAACAAAGCCGGTGCGCCCCTGCCAGTTGTCTTCCGAAGCGGCCTCCGAGATCACCGGCACATAGGCGAAGAAAGCGCCGAACTCCCCCGCCCACTTCTGCGCGAGCTCATGCATGTAGAGGTCGCGCGGCCGCCGGCCGCCCCAGTAGAGCGTCATTGGCCGCACGATCTTCTTCTCCATCGCGTATTCGATGATCGACTTGATCGGCGCGAAGCCGGTGCCCGAGGCGACGAACACGATCGGTTTCTCGGACTCTTCACGCAGGAAGAAGGTGCCCAGCGGCGCTTCGAAGCGCAGGATGTCCTTTTCCTTCATCTTGCCGAACACGTGGTCGGTGAACTGGCCGCCCGGCACGTGGCGCACGTGGACCTCGACAAGTTCGTCGTCGTGCGGTGCGTTGCCCATGGAGAAGCTGCGGCGCGTGCCGTCGCGCAACAGGAACTCGAGATACTGGCCGGCCAGGAACTGCAATCGCTCGCTGGCTGGGAGCTTCAGCTTCAGCACGATGACGTCGTCGGTGAGCTTTTGCATCGAATGGATGCGGCAGGGCAGCGTCTTTATCGGGATGTCGCCGGCCTTGCCGACCAGGCGCGCCTCGAGCACGCAGTCGGTCAGCGGCTTGGCCTGGCAAAAGAGTGCCTTGCCCTGTTCGCGTTCGGCCGCCGGCAGAGCTTTTTCCTGGTAAGTCCCGTAGTCGATGCTTCCGGAGACGATCTTGCCTTTGCACGAGCCGCAGGCGCCGTTCTTGCAGCCGTAGGGAATGACAAGTCCCGAGCGCAACGCCGCAGTGAGGACCGACTCGCCGTCCTCGACCTGGAAGGCCTGGCCGCCGGGGGAAAGGGTTACGGTGTGCATGGTGCGTAAAATGGCGGCATGAAACGCCTGTTGGTCATCGGTTTTGGCGACATCGCCCATCGTACTGCCGCGCTGCTGCCGAAAGGAGTCGAGGTGCGCGCTGTTTCGCGCAAAACCGGCTTCGACCTGGATCGTCCCGAAACGCTGGGTGCGCTGGGCGGGTGGGCCGACAGCGTGCTGCATTGCGCCCCTCCCCCTGCCGCGGGGAATACGGACCCGCGGACCGCCGCGCTTCTTGGCGCGCTCGAAACGGGGGGCATTCTACCAAGGCGGCTCGTGTACATCGGCACCAGCGGTGTTTATGGGGATTGCGGTGGGGCGCTCGTGGACGAGTCGCGCGCCGTGAATCCGCAAACCCCGCGCGCCGTGCGTCGGATCGACGCGGAAAGGCAGCTGGCCCAATGGAGCGAGTTGCACGGGGCTGCGCTGGTCGTCCTGCGTGCCCCCGGCATCTATGCGGCCGATCGACTCCCGGAGGCGCGCCTCGCGCAAGGAATCCCGATCCTGGCCGACAAAGACGATGTGTATACGAACCATATCCATGCCGACGATCTCGCGGTGATTGCGCTTGCGGCAATGAACCCCGAGGCGCCGGCCGGCTTCTACAATGCTTCGGACGACACGCACCTGAAGATGGGTGAATGGTTCGACCTGGTTGCCGATAGGCTGGGGTTGCCGAAGCTCATGCGCGTGAGTCGGGCGGAAGCGGCGCAGCGGATCCCGGCCCCGATGCTTTCCTTCATGAGCGAATCGCGGCGGCTCGTAAATCGCAAGATGAAGGAAGCGTTGGGTGTCGAACTGCGCTACCCAAGTGTCCGCGAAGGCGTGCCGATCAGGCGGCGGGCGGCATGAGCTGCGAGAACGGTGGCGACAGCGATGCCGCCCAATCCGGCGTGCTGGTGGTGATCACCAATCTCCCGGATCGCGCGGCCGCCGAGAAGCTTGCGGCGACACTCGTCGAATCCCGTCTGGCGGCGTGCGTGAATATCCTGGCGCCCTGCCGTTCGGTCTACCGCTGGAAGGATGCGATCCAGCACGATGAGGAGCACCCGATGCTGGTCAAGACCACGGTCGAGCGTTACCCTGCGCTCGAGTCGGCCATCCGTGCCGGGCATCCCTACGAACTTCCCGAAATCATCGCTGTCCCAGTCTCGGCAGGATTGCCTGCCTACCTTGATTGGGTCCGGGACGAGACCCGCGAGCCACGCCAATGATTGCAGCCCCCGTGCTACGCCAGCTGATGGCCCCGTTGCTCGCCCTGCTGTTCGCGATTTTCGCGGGCTTGGCCAACGCGGTGTCCGAAGCGGATCTGCTTGAGCCCGAGAAAGCCTTCCTCATGAAGACGCGTGTGCTGGACGATCGCGCGCTCGAGGTGACTTTCACGATCGCGCCGGGCTACTACATGTATCGCGAGCGCTTCCAGTTCGCTGTCGATGCAGGGTTTAGCGCGCCATTTGCGCTCGGTAAGCCCGAGTTCCCGGCGGGCACGCGCAAGAAGGATGAGTTTTTCGGCGAAGTCGAGACCTACCGCAGGCAAGTGGCGATCCGCGTGCCGGTGGAAAGGCCGGCCGGCGGAGGGGACCAGTTCAGGCTGGTGGTGACTTCGCAGGGCTGCGCGGACGTTGGCGTGTGCTATGTGCCGATGCAGAGCAAGGCGAACATCAGGCTCGCCGCCGCCGGCTCGGCAGGCTCGGGTGCGCCGTCGTTCACGCAAGGCCCCGATTCGGTCCCGCCCTCGTCTTACAAGGCTTCGCGGCTTTCTTCTTCGGCCAGCGACTTCGATATCGTCGCGCTGTTCGAGTCGGGCAGCTTCTGGCTGGTGCTCGCGAGCTTCCTCGGATTCGGGCTGCTGCTCGCTTTCACGCCCTGCATGCTGCCGATGATCCCGATCCTTTCGGGCATCATCGCGGGCGAAGGCCGCGACCTCAACAAGGTGCGCGCGCTGATCCTGTCCACGGCCTATGTGCTCGGCATGGCGGTGACCTACGCGATCGCCGGCGTGGCCGCGGCCTACTCGGGCACGCTGATCGCGGCCGCTTTGCAGAACCCGTGGGTGCTGACCACGTTTGCGCTCGTGTTCGTCTGGCTCGCGCTGTCGATGTTCGGGTTCCACGACCTGCAATTGCCGGCCTTCCTGCACGACCGATTGTCTTCCACGCACTACAAGCTGCGCGGCGGCCACGTGGCTTCGGTCGCGGCGATGGGGGTGCTCTCGGCGATCATCGTGAGCCCATGCGTCGCGGCGCCACTCGCCGGTGCATTGCTCTACATCAGCCAGACGCGCGACGTGGTGCTGGGTGGCGGTGCTCTTTTTGCGATGGCGCTTGGCATGGGCGCTCCGCTGGTCGTGGTCGGCGTGTCGGAGGGCGCGTTCCTGCCGAGATCGGGCCCCTGGATGGAGGGCGTCAAGAAATTCTTCGGCGTGCTCATGCTCGCGGTCGCGGTGTGGATCGTGTGGCCGGTGGTGTCGCCTTTGCTCACCCCCAAGCCCCCCCCGCACGGCCTGGCGTTCCAGCGCGTCAATTCGGTCGCCGAGCTGAACGAGAAGCTGCGCGCGCCGGGCAAGCCCGTGCTGCTCGACTTTTACGCCGACTGGTGCGTGTCGTGCAAGGAGATGGAGTCGTTCACTTTCACCGACGCCCGCGTGAAAGCGAAGATGCAGGGCATGCTGCTGCTGCAGGCCGACGTGACGGCGAACAGCGACGAGCACAAGGAACTGCTCAAGCGCTTTTCGCTCTTCGGGCCGCCGGGGATCATCTTCTTCGATGCGTCCGGCGCTGAGATCCGCGGCCTGCGCGTGATCGGCTACCAGAAGGCCGACAGTTTCCTCTCCGCACTCGACCGGGCCGGCGGAAACTGATTAGCGTGAACCTGCGCGTCCTCGGCAAGGCCAACGTGGCGCTGCTGTCGAACGAAACGGTCCTTTCGGCGATATCGCCGGCCATTGTCGCGAGAGTGAACCTGCAGATGCTGTTTTTCGCCGTGCTGGCTGCGCTCCACTGGACTTGAAACTCGCCACCGGACTCTTCGTGCTGGTGACGCTCGCGCTGCCGGCACTGAAGCGCGGCAGCGAGCCGGAGCGGATGCGCGAGTAAGGCAACGGCATACAACCAAACGAATCACGACGGAGGGTCGGCGGCATGCGCAAGCACATTCGAGGCATAGACCACGCAGTCATCCTGGTGCACGACCTGGATCGCGCCGAGGACACCTATACGCGGCTGGGTTTTACGCTCACGCCGCGCGGATACCACACGCTCGGGTCCGAGAATCACTGCCTGATGTTCGGCACCGATTACATCGAGTTGCTGGCCGTTCCCAAGCCGCATCCCGCGATGCAGTACTTCACGGACTTCCTCGCTGAGGGCGAAGGCCTCGCCGCGATCGCCTTGGCCACGGAGGATGCCAGGGGCGCGCACGCCGAACTGTCGAACGCGGGTGTCAGCGCGGATGCGCCGCTCGATTTTTCGCGCCCGGTGATCCTGCCCGGCGGCGCCAGGGACGCCGCGTTCCGGATCGTGCAGCTCGCTCCCGCGGCAACGCCGGGCTGCCGCACTTTTCTCTGCCAGCATTTCACCCGCGACGTCGTGTGGCGCCCCGGCTACATGGATCACGCGTTGGGCGTTACGGGGATTGCAGGCATTGCGGTGATTGCCGATGACGTTGCGCAAACCGCCGACGCTTACGCAAAAGTTTTCGCCGCCAAACCGGAGCCGATCGCGGAAGGCCTGAAAATCGGGACCGGGAGTGCCCCGATTGCGGTTGCCGGCGCCAGCGAACTCGCTGCTCGCTTGCGAGAAGCCGCGTTACCCGTGCGACGGGGCCCCCTGCTCGCGGCATTGTTCTTACGGGTGGCAGATCGCGGTGCTGCCGCCGGCGCCTTGAGGCGCGGCGGCTTCAAGCCGGAGATGCTCGCCGATGGCTCCTGTGCGATTGGCTCGGACCAAGCCAACGGCGTGGCGCTGGTGTTCGGCTAGCCTTCCTTCAGCGCGCGCGCGGCTTCGAGCGCGAAGTAGGTCAGGATGCCGTCGGCGCCGGCGCGCTTGAAAGCGACCAGAGACTCCATGATCACGTTGTCCGCGAGCCAGCCGTTGGCAATCGCCGCGCGCAGCATCGCGTACTCACCGGAAACCTGGTAGACGAAAGTCGGCGCGCGGAACTCGTCTTTTACGCGGCGCACGATGTCGAGGTAGGGCATGCCGGGCTTGACCATGACCATGTCGGCGCCTTCGGCGAGATCGAGCCCGACTTCCCACAGCGCTTCATCCGAATTGGCCGGATCCATCTGGTAAGTTTTTTTGTCGCCTTTGCCGAGATTCTTCGCCGATCCCACAGCTTCGCGAAACGGGCCATAGAAGCCGGAGGCGTACTTGGCGGAATACGCCATGATCTTCGTATGGATGCGGCCCGATTTTTCAAGCGCCGCGCGAATCCGCCCGATGCGCCCGTCCATCATGTCCGAGGGCGCGACGATGTCCACGCCCGCCTCGGCCTGGGTGAGCGCCTGTTTTTCAAGAACCTTGAGTGTCACGTCGTTGATGATGTAGCCGGCCTTGTCGACCACCCCGTCCTGCCCGTGCGAGGTGTAGGGGTCGAGCGCGACGTCGGTCATGATGCCGAGTTCCGGGAAGCGTTTCTTCAGTTCGCGCACGACCCGCGGAACGAGACCTTTCGGGTTGTGCGCCTCCCTGCCGTCGAGCGACTTGAGTTTCTGGTCGATTACCGGGAACAAGGCCATGACGGGGATGCGCAGGTTCAGGCACTCCTCCGCGACCGAAAGCAACCGGTCCAGGGACATGCGCTCGACGCCCGGCATCGAGGCCACCTTTTCCGTGCGCCCTTTGCCCTCCAGGACGAATACCGGATAGATGAGGTCGTTCGGGGTCAGCACGTGCTCGCGCATCAGGCGCCGGGAGAAGTCGTCCCGGCGCATGCGGCGCATGCGCACCGCGGGGAAGTTTCCGTAAATGTTCATGAAAAAGACCGTAAATTAATTATGGGTTTCGTCAGTCTACTGATTTTGTAAGAGAAATATTTTCTTGGAACTTTTCGCATTGGAGGCCACTCATATCCACAGGCGATGCGATTCGTCTCCCGCTTCTCCTCCCTGAGCGGGAAGCCTTAATTCCAAGTTAAGGCGTTTTAGCCCCCGGTTTACTCCCCTTTACCGGGGGTGTTTTGTCTTCCCCGCGAGCCGTTAATTCGGCTAGCGGGTTTTTTCTTCCTCCAGCCACCCGTCGATGTGGTCCCGGGCCTCTTCGACGCTCTGCCGGGTCTGGCTGGAAAAAAGCATGCACTCACCGTGGATGCCCAGCGCGGCAAGGTCCTTGCGCGCAGCGGCAATCGTGCGGCCCTGCTCGCTCTTGGTCAGCTTGTCGGACTTCGTGAGCAGCACGAGCAACCGCCGCTGCAACGGTACCAGCCATTCGAGCAATTGGCGGTCCAAAGACGTGAGCGGACGGCGCGAGTCCATCAGCGAGACGACGCCAAGCAGCGTGCGGCGTGTCTGCAGGTAGCCTGCTACAAGTTTGCCCCAGTCGTCCCGCACGCCATGCGGAACCTTGGCGTAGCCATAGCCCGGCAGGTCCACCAGCCTTGCATGCTCGCCGAAAGAAAAGAAATTGATCAGCTGGGTGCGGCCCGGCGTCTTGCTGACGAATGCAAGGCGGCGCCTGTTGGCCAGCACGTTCAGCGCGCTCGATTTGCCGACGTTCGAGCGGCCGACAAACGCCACTTCCGGAAGCTCGTCCTGCGGCAAGCCTTCGAGCTGGCTTGCCGAGATCAGGAAACGAATGTCCGAAAATGCGCGGGAGAGCGGCTTGGGTGCGGCCATTGGGGAAACGATAAGATGTTATAGAATAACGGGTTTAGACCGCTATCGATGGAGAAATCATGAAGCGATTTCTGGCGCTCGCCGCCGGCGCGGCCCTGATCGCCGCAGGTTCGGCCCTTGCCGCGGATGCCCCCGCGAAGAAGGAAGCGCCCAAGGCGGACCCGGCCAAAGGCCAGGCGATCGCGACCCAGGTCTGTGCCGCGTGCCACTCGGCCGACGGCAACAGCGTGGCGCCCGCCAACCCCAAGATCGCGGGGCAGTTCCCCGAGTATCTGCACAAACAGCTTGCCAACTTCAAGCCGCAGAACGGCAAGAAGGCCGAACGCGAGAATGCGGTGATGGGGGGCATGGTGGCCAACCTGTCGCCGGAGGACATGAAGAACCTCGCCGCGCATTACGCCGGCCAGAAGCTCAAGCCCTCGGCGGCCAAGGACAAAGCCCTCGCCGCTGCCGGCCAGAAGCTCTGGCGCGGTGGCAACGCGGCCACCGGAGTGCCTGCGTGCGCAGGCTGCCATGGGCCGGATGGCCTGGGGATCCCGGCACAGTACCCGCGGATCGCCGGGCAATACGCCGAATATGTCGAGCTGCAGTTGAAGTCCTTCCAGGCGGGCCAGCGCGCCAATGACGCCAACGGCATGATGCGCGGAGTTGCAGCGCGCATGACCGAGAAGGAAATGAAGGCGGTGGCCGAGTACGCGGCCGGATTGCGTTAGCGCCCGCGGGTTAGCAGGACACAGGCCCCGCTGGGCGAGGTGAGAAGGGGCGGGCCGGCACCTGTTCGGCCTGCCCTTCTTGCGTCTGGCGAGCGGGCCTTGGAATAAACTGCGCGAATCCGATGTTCGGAGGGGGGGCTATGAGTGAACCGACACGCGCGGTCAAGGTATGGGACCTGCCCGTCCGCCTCTTTCATTGGCTGCTGGTGGCGCTGTTCCTGTTCAGCCTCCTGTCCGGGAAGATGAAGGGCAACTGGATGGAGTGGCACATGTATTCGGGTTTTGCCATCCTCGCACTGGTGATTTTCCGCATCCTCTGGGGATTCGCCGGCAGCACGCACGCGCGCTTTTCCAGTTTTTTGGCCGGCCCCGGTGCCTGCCTGCGCTTTGCCAAAAGGTTACTTTCGAAGGCGCCAGCCTACGTCGCCGGCCACAACCCGATCGGCGGCTGGATGGTGATCATCCTGCTGCTTTCCCTGCTCTTGCAGGCGGGGACGGGCCTTTTCGCCAACGACGACATCTCCATCGAAGGACCACTCTACAAGTTCGTGAGCAAGGAAATGTCCGACCGCCTGACGGCGATCCACTACTACAATTTCAACGTGATGGTCTTCTTCGTGTTCACGCACGTAGCCGCGGTCGTTTTCCACGTTTTCGTGAAGAAAGAAAACCTCGTGTCGGCGATGTTCACTGGCACGAGAAACCTCGACGCGGCCACCGAAGTGCCGGCCGCGAGGTTTGCCAGTTCCTGGCTTGCGTTGATCCTTTTCGCGTTGGCGCTTGTCGCCGTTTACCTGGTCGTCAAACGACCTTTCTGAGGAGATTCGAATGAAGAAGAAGATGGTGATGATCGCCGTAGTTGCCGCGCTGGGCGCGGGCGCGTCTTTTCAGGCCGCGGCGCAGGCCAAGCCCGAGCAGCTCGTCAAGCAGCGCCAATCGGCGATGGTGTTGATCGGCTGGTACTTCGGCCCGATCGGCGCAATGATGCGCGGCGACCGTCCGTTCGACGCTGCCGTCGTAGCGCGCAACGCCGGCTACCTCGAAGTGCTTTCGAAACTGCCGGCCGAAGGCTTCCAGCCGAGCACCAAGGACGAGAAAACCAAGGCTAAGCCCGAGGTCTGGAGCGACAAGGCCAAGTTCGACAAGGCGATGGAAAACATGCAAGGCGAGATCGGCAAGCTTGCGCAGGTGGCCAAGGGCGGCGACATGGGCGCAATCAAGACCCAGTTCGGCGCCACCGGCAAGTCTTGTGCGGCGTGCCACGACGATTTCCGGATGAAGTAAGCCGTTCCGCTGGTCTGCGAAGAGCCCCGCCGGCGACCCCGGCGGGGCTTTGCTTTTGTGCCGTCGTCCACCGGAAAGCGCGGCGGGAATAAGAGGCGGCGCCCCCTGTTAGCCGGGCATCAAGGGTTTTTCTGAGATCGAATCCATGCCGCGCCGGGTGATAATCGATCCGTGAACGATGGCCAGCGAATCATCGAACTTATTCCGCGCCTGCGGCGCTACGCGCGCGCGCTGGTCGGGGATCGCGCGCGAGCCGACGACCTCGTGCAGGACACGCTCGAGCGCGCGTGGAACAAGTTCCACCTCTGGCGACCGGGTTCGGACCTGCGCGCCTGGTTGTTCACGGTCATGCATAACGTCCACGTAAATCAGGTGCGCGCCTCGCGCGATCACGCAACTCTCGATGACGAAGGCGAAGAGATGGCCGTGGCGCCGGTGCAGGGGGCAGCGCTCGAGATTCGCGACCTCGAGCGAGCGCTCGCGCTGATCCCCGCCGAGCAGCGTGAAGTGCTGCCCCTGATCGCTCTCGAGGACATGAGCTACGCCGAAGTCGCGAGCGCGCTTGGTATCCCGATAGGCACGGTCATGTCGCGCCTTTGCCGCACGCGAGAGAAGCTGCGCGGGATGATGTACGGCGTACCCGTGAATACAAAGCTGCAACTGGTCAAATGAACGTCAACGTGCATTCGTCAGTCACCGAAGCCGAGTTGCTCGCGTACGTGGACGGCCAGTTGCCCGGGACGCGGGTGCCCGACGTGGAAACGTGGCTCGCCGCTCACCCTGAAGAGGCCGAGCGCATCGCCGCGTACCGGCGCCAGAACGAGGAATTTCGCGCGCTGTTCAACCCGGTGCTCGACGAGACCGTGCCGGCAAGGTTGCAGCAGGTGGCCACGCGCGCTTCACGGTTGCGAAATTACGCGGTCGCTGCTGGATTCACGTTGCTAGGACTCGCCGTTGGCATCATGGCCGGATGGCATTTGCATGCGCAGCGTGCACCAGCCGCGGCCAGCGGCATCGGCAGTGCAAGAAATGCCGCGGTCGCGCACGCGACCTACTCACCCGAAGTCCGGCATCCCGTCGAAGTCGGCGCCGACCAGGGAGCGCATCTCACTGCGTGGCTCTCCAAGCGGCTCGGCACAACACTGCGTGCGCCAAAGCTCGAGGCCAATGGGCTCAACCTCGTTGGCGGGCGCCTGCTGCCTGGGGAAGCCACGCCCGCAGGCGGACCTTCACCGGTGGCGCAGTTCATGTACCAGACGCAAGGCGGGCGCCGGCTCACGCTGTATGTGCGTACCGAGGCGGCGAACAACCAGACCGCGTTCCGCTACGCGACCGAAGGCAACGTCGGTGTGTTTTACTGGATCGATCGCAACGTGGGCTACGCGCTCTCGTCGGCGGACCTGAACCGGGAAGAACTTCTAGCGGTCGCCAATACGGTCTACAAGTAGCTCAATCCCTGATTCGCGCGCATGTCGATGGCGTTCGACGGCGCGGTCCGGGCGTATCATTTTGCGTAATCGAAGCAGTCCTCGCGCGACCAACGCTTGAACCTGTCGCGAAGATCCGCCTTGCAGACTTTTTTCGGAGCCAGTGCGCATGCTGATCAAGAAGCCGTCGGACATCCTTTCGTCTGAAATCACCCCGCGGGACTTATACCTTCGTCGGCGCGAGTTCCTGCAGCAGGCCACTGCGCTCGGGCTTGCCGGTACCCTTTTCCCGGCGAGCGGTGCGCTTGCCCAGCCAGCCGTGCCGGTGACAGAACCAGGCAAGCTCGCAAAGCTTCCCGGCAAGCCCTCGCCGTTGTCGGCGACCGACAAGAAGACGCCCTACAAGGATGTGGTCACCTACAACAATTACTACGAGTTCGGCACCGACAAGGCCGAGCCCGCGCAGTACGCGCACAAGTTGAGGACGCGTCCATGGTCGGTGACCATCGACGGCGAAGTCAGGAACAAGAAGCCGATCGATATCGAAGATCTCCTGAAGCTCGCGCCGATGGAGGAGCGGGTCTATCGCATGCGCTGCGTGGAGGGGTGGTCGATGGTGATCCCGTGGGTCGGCTACCCGATGGCCGAACTCATCAAACGCGTGGAGCCGACCGCGAAGGCCAAGTTCATCGGGTTTACGACGGCGACGCAGCCGGACACGATGGTCGGACTTCGCCTGCCGGTGCTCGAGTGGCCGTACGTCGAGGGATTGCGGATGGATGAGGCCATGCATCCGCTCACGATCCTGGGCTTCGGCCTGTATGGCGAAGTGCTGCCGAACCAGAACGGCGCGCCGGTCCGCCTAGTCGCGCCTTGGAAATACGGGTTCAAGAGCATCAAGTCCATCGTGCGAATCACGTTCATGGAGTCGATGCCCAAGACATCCTGGAACGTCGCCGCGGCCCATGAGTACGGGTTCTATTCGAACGTCAACCCGGCCGTCGACCATCCGCGCTGGAGCCAGGCGACCGAACGCCGCATCGGCGAGGACGGGTTCTTCCAGCCCAAGAGGAAGACGCTGCTGTTCAACGGCTATGCCGACCAGGTCGCGGGTCTATACACGGGGATGGACCTCAAGAAGCTCTTTTGACGAATCGCTTCTGATGCTTGGGTGGTCCCGCTTGGTGCCCGGGTCCGGCCAGTCTGGCTGGATCAAGGCGGGTGTATTCGCGTTGTGCCTCGTGCCGTTCGGACGTCTTGTCTACGGCGCATTCGCCAACAGCCTCGGCGCCAACCCGATCGAGACCATCACGCGTTCGACCGGGTGGTGGACGCTGTTCCTCCTGACCGTGACTTTGGCCGTGACGCCTCTGCGGAAGGTCTCCGGCGCCCACTGGCTGCTCAAGCTGCGGCGCATGCTGGGGCTGTTCGCTTTCTTCTACGCCTGCGCGCATTTCATCACCTTCATCTGGTTCGACCACTGGTTCGACGTCGCGGCAATCCTGAAAGACGTCGTGAAGCGCCCCTTCGTCACGATCGGCTTTGCGGCCTTCCTGCTCCTCGTGCCGCTTGCGCTCACCTCCACCGACGCGATGGTGCGCAGGCTGGGCCGGAACTGGGCGCGGTTGCATCGGCTGGTCTATGCGATCGCCGTGCTTGGGGTGGCCCACTACTGGTGGCTCGTTAAACGCGACCTGACCGAGCCTGTGATCTTCGCGACGGTCGTGGCCGGGTTGTTGGGACTGCGGCTGTACTGGCGAAGCAAAGGGCGGCCGCAAGAACGATAGAGAATCCGGCACCGCGCGGGCCAGGCGCAAGCGGGCGGCTCGTCGCAGAGCCGAAATTCGATACTTTCGTTCTTAAAGACCTAATCCGGGTGCGAACTTCAGGCCAATAGTCATCATTGATCTATTATAATTGGGAGGACGCGGACCGGTCGCCTCCTATTTCTGCGGTCCGCGCGGACCCGCAGGGAAAGCCACCCCCCCAGGCGGCAGGGTCATCGTGGCGTCCGCGTCCGGTACCGGCACTTCCGGCTTGCCCACCCCGCGACGCGCGTCGAACCAGAGTTGCAGGCGCTCGAAGTAGATATAGACCACCGGCGTGATATAGAGTGTCAGCACCTGGGAGAGCAAGAGCCCGCCGACGACGGCCAGTCCCAGAGGCATGCGCGCGGCGCCGCCCGCGCCGAAACCCATTGCGATCGGCAGGCTGCCCATCAGCGCCGCCGCGGTGGTCATCATGATCGGCCGGAAGCGAACGATGCCCGCCTCGTAGATCGCCGCCTCGGCGGTCTTGCCCGCTTTCTTCGCCTCGATCGCGAAGTCGATCATCAAGATCGCGTTCTTCTTGACGATGCCGATCAGCATGATGATGCCGACGAAGGCGTACATGTTGAGCTCGACGTTGAAGGCCATCAACGTGACCAGCGCCCCCAAGCCCGCCGTAGGCAGGCCCGACAGGATCGTGAGCGGGTGAACGAAGCTTTCGTACAGGATGCCAAGCACCAGGTAGATCACGAATACCGACAGCAGCAGCAGCCAGCCCATGCCCTGCAGCGAGCTTTGGAAAGCCTGCGCCGTCCCGCCGAATGTCGCATTGATCGTGGCCGGCACCTGCAGGGTGGCAACGGCCGCCCTGACCTCGTCGATCGCCTGGGACAGCGCCACGCCGGGCCGCAGATCGAAAGAGAAGGTCACCGACGGTAGTTGTCCGAGATGGGTTACCGAAAGCGGGCCGACGCTTTGGGACAGGCGCGCGACCGACTCGAGCGGTACCAGTGCACCGCCGGTGGACCGCACGTAAAGAAGGCCTAGGGCGGAGGGGTCGCGTTGGAAACGGGGCTCTAGTTCGAGGATGACCCAAAACTGGTTTGTCGCGGTGTAGATGGTCGAAACCTGCGAGGATCCAAACGCGTAGTTGAGGGTGTTCTCGATCTGTTGCGGGGATACGCCGAGCGCGGCGGCCCTCTCCCGGTCTATGTTGACGTTGACCTGCGGCCGAGCGATCTGCAGGTCGGACGACACGTCGATGACCCCGGGTAGCGTGCGCAGCTTGGCTTCGATGCGGGGCGCCCACTGGTACAGCTGCTCGGTGTTTGCGCCTTGGATTACGTACTGGTAGGGGCTCTTGGTGAGTGACCCGATCCGGATGGCCGGCACGTTCTGGACGAAGGCCTTCATGCCGACTACCCGCGCAAGTTTCGGGCGCAGTCCTCGCACCACTTCGTCGGCAGGCTTGCGCTGGCCGTAGGGCTTGAGCGCGATCGTGATCCGCCCGCTATTCATCGCCGGGTTGAAATTGCTCGCCCCGACGAACGACATGATGGCTTCGACGTTTGGGTCGCTGCGCACGATATTGGCGACCTGTTTTTGAAGCGCCACCATTCCTTCGAACGACACATCCTGGGGGCCTTCGGTGAACACGAACAGCTGTCCCGAATCCTCGCTCGGCAGGAACCCTTTGGGCGCGCGCGAAAACAGCACGCCGGTTGCAACGACAATGGCCAGGAACACAATCATCGTGAAGCGTTGGTGGGCGAGGACCCATCGCAACGTGTAGGCATACAGATCGCGGAACGCGTCGAATCCGCGCTCGAAGGCCATGAACACCGCGCCGTGCTTGCGGTCCGGATCGTGGGGCTTGAGGATCCGGCTGCACATCATCGGCGTGAGGGAGAGCGATACGAATCCCGAGATCAGCACCGAGACGATGATAACCACCGCGAACTCGTGCAGGAGGCGCCCCAGGATGCCGCCCATGAAGAACACCGGGATGAACACTGCGGCGAGCGAGATGGTCATGGACAGGATGGTGAACGCGATTTCCTTCGATCCGTCCAGCGTGGCCTGCATCACGCTCTTGCCCATCTCGATGTGGCGGCTGATGTTCTCGAGCATGACGATCGCGTCGTCGACCACGAAACCGACGCACAGGATGAGCGCCATCAGCGAGATGTTGTTCACGCTGTAGCCACACAGGTGCATAACGCCGAAAGTCCCCACGATCGACAACGGCAGGGCTACGCTGGGGATGATCGTCGCCGGCACGTTGCGCAAGAACACGAAGATCACCATCACCACCAGGGCGAGGGCCAGGATCAACGTGAACTCGACCTCCGCTACCGACGCCCGGATCATGACTGTGCGGTCGTAGAGAATCTCGATGGCGATGGATGGGGGCACCTCCGCGCGGAAAGTGGGAAGGAGTTTCTTGATCGCATCGACAACTTCAATGGTGTTGGTGCCCGGCTGGCGCTGGATGGCCAGAACGATTCCGCGCTTGTCCTTGAACCACGCCGCGACCTTGTCGCTCTGCACGCTGTCGATCACAGTGCCGAGCTCGCCCAAGCGAACCGGCGAGCCGTTGCGGTACGAGACGATGATCTGCTTGAACGCCGCGGCGTCGTAGAGCTGGCCGGTCGCCTGCACTGCGAACATGCGGTCCTTGCCGTGGAGCGTCCCGGTGGGGAGGTTCACGTTCGATGTGGCCACCGCCTGTTGGACCTCGTTCATGCTCACACCGCGGGAAGCGAGCGCGCTCGGGTCGACCTGCACGCGGACCGCATATTTCTGCTGTCCGAAGATCTGGACCTGGGCCACGCCGCTGATGGTCGAGATGCGCTGGGCGAGGTAGGTCTCCGCGTACTCGTTGACCGTCGAGATCGGGAGCGTCTCGGAGGTCAGCGCGAGGAAGAAAACCGGGAAATCCGCCGGGTTTACCTTGCGGAACGAGGGTGGGGTCGGCATGGATGGCGGCAGCAGGCGAGCGGTGGCCGCAATCGCGGAGTTGACGTCCTGCGCCGCGGCGTCGATGTCGCGATCGAGGTTGAACTGGATCGTGATCGAGGTGGCGCCCTGGCCGCTGACCGAATTCATCGAGTCGACGCCCGCGATGGTCGAGAACTGCTTTTCGAGCACGGTGGCCACTGCAGAAGCCATGGTTTCCGGCGCCGCGCCGGGCAACTCGGCGACCACCTGGATCGTGGGGTAGTCGATGCTCGGCAGTTGGCTCACCGGCAAAAGGCGGAAGGCCGCTATGCCGAATATGAGGATGCCGAGCATGACGAGGATCGTCATGACCGGGCGGCGAACAAAGATCTCGGAAATGTTCACGAAGCTGCGCCCGGGTCCTGGATCGAGACTTTGGAGCCTGGTGCGAGACGCAGCGCGCCGCGGACCACGACTTTCTCGTCCTTGGCAAGAACACCGTCTGCAATGACAGAAAGTTCGCCCTGAGTGCGCATTACCGTGACTTTGCGCATCTCGGCCGTCATGTCCGGCTTGATTACATACACGAACTGTCCGGCCGGGCCGGTCTGCAGCGCGCGCGAGGGCACCACGGTCGCGTTTTCCTGATCGTAGAGCTTGACACGAACCGTGACAAACTGGCCCGGCCAAAGCGCGACCCCGCTATTGTCGAACACGGCGCGCACCTTGATCGTCCCGGTCGTCTGGTCGACGGCATTGTCGAGGAAGGCGATGCGTCCGGCCGCCAGCGGCTTGTCGGTTCCGGGCGTCGCGACTTCCACGCTCAGCGGATTCTTGCGCATGAGTTCGCGCACTACCGGCAGTTGCTGCTCTGGGATGGCAAAACTCACGTAGACCGGCTTGACCTGATTGATGATGACCAGCGAGATCGTGTCGTTCGCCTTGACCATGTTGCCGGCCTGCAGCAACGCGCGGCCGACGAACCCGTCGATCGGGGCGCGAATCACCGTGTAGTCGAGGTTGAGTTTCGCGTTCTCCAGGGCGGCCTGGCTTGCTCGCGATGTGGCCTCCGCGGTGGCTGCATTGGTGCGGAACTGCGCAAAGGCATCTTTCGATACAAAATTCTTGTCCAGCAATTCCTGGTAGCGCTTCTCTTGCGAGGCGGCCTGGTCGCGGCTCGCGATATCGCGCAGGGCCTGCGCCTCGGACTGCCTGAGCGAGGCCTCAAAAGGGCGCGGGTCAATGCGGAACAGGATGTCACCTTTCCTCACCTCCTTGCCTTCCTGGAAGTCGACCGCAAGGATCTGCCCGTCGATGCGCGCCTTGAGCGCGACACTGGTGTAGGCCTCCACGTTGCCGATCGCCTGGACCGTCACGGCCAGGGTCTGTTGCACGGCAGCCACCACCAGCACGGGTACGGTGCCGGCACCTTTTCCCGGCCCTTTGCCGCTCTTTTCCTTGTTGGGGACTTCCTTTGCGCGGGAATCCTTGACGATATACGTGGCTGCGCCCGCCCCTGCCAGAACCACAACCAGCAAAGCACCGAAGAAAACGCGTTTGGATGACATCTGAATTAAACCCGCAAGAGTAGGCTGCGAAAAAGAGGAAAAACTACGGTAAAACCCGCTCCTTTGCAAAGAGCTCCTCGACTGTTTCGCGCTCTCTGACGAGGAAGTCAGCCCGACCATCGACGAGCACTTCGGCCGCGCGCGGACGGGAGTTGTAGTTCGAACTCATGGTCATCGCGTAAGCCCCGGCAGACATGACCGCGAGCAAATCGCCTGCCATGGCCGCCAGTTGCCGGTCGCGGGCGAGGAAATCGCCCGACTCGCAGACCGGTCCCACCACATCGTATACACCCTGCGGAGCGCCAGTCTTGCGCACCGGCCGCACTTCGTGCCAAGCATCGTAAAGGGCCGGCCGGATCAGGTCGTTCATGGCGGCGTCCACAACAAGGAAGTTTTTCGCCTCCCCGTGCTTCACCAGTTCGACGCGGGTCAGGAGCACACCCGCATTGCCCACGAGCGAGCGGCCGGGATCGACGATCAGCGTCTCTTTTCGCCCGGCCAGCATGCCGAGCGCACCGTCGAGGAAGGCGCCGATCGGTTCGAGCCTCTCTTCGTGGTAGCGGATGCCGATACCGCCGCCCAGGTCGATGTGTTCAAGAGTAATTCCCGCCGTGTCCAACTGCTGCACGAGAGCGAGCATGCGCTCGGCGGCCGCCACGAAGGGACCCGCTCTCGTGAGCTGGGAACCGATATGGCAGCCGATTCCCACGATTTTGACGTTCGGCCTCTCGGCCGCGTCGCGATAGAGCTTCTCCGCCTCCGCATAGGCCACGCCGAATTTGTTCTGTTTCAGGCCCGTGGAGATATACGGATGGGTGCGGGCATCCACATCGGGATTGACCCTGAAAGCGACCGGCGCGACCTTGCCCAGGCGGGCGGCGACTGCGTCGACCCGCTCGAGTTCCGCGCCGGACTCGAGGTTGAGGCTCAGGATGCCTGCCTCCAAGGCCAGGGCGATCTCGTCCTCGGTCTTGCCGACGCCCGAGAATACGACCTTGCGCGGGTCGCCGCCGGCCGCGATGACCCTTTTCAACTCCCCGCCGGACACGATGTCGAAGCCGGCGCCCAGCCGGCTGATCAGAGCCAGGACCGCAAGGTTGGAATTCGCCTTGACTGAATAGGCGATCAGCGCCGGTCGGCCCGCGAGCGCAGCGCTGTATTCGCGATAGGCCGATTCGATCGCGGCGCGTGAATAGACGTAGCAGGGCGTACCGTGGCGGCGCGCGATGTCGTCGAGCGCGACCTCTTCGGCATGGAGCCGGCCGCTGTGGTATTCGAAGCTCATTGCGTATTCGTCAGTCCCGCTTGTCCGGACCGGCCGCATCTGCGGGGTAAGGGACCGGCTTGGGCGCGGCAGGCTTGGGTATCTTGGTCCCGGCCGGCGGGTTTTCGCCCAGGTACAGAGGTCCTTTTTGGCCGCATGCGCAGAGAAGAGCCAAGGACAGCATCGCGGCCAGCGCCGCAGGGAAAAGACGCAAGGAGCGCATGGGTGGACGTAAAATCATGATGTTAGCATGAGGACTTCGCCGCGAAGGACCTTTTACGATGGGCATGACCGAGTCTGAATTCGAGCGCATTGCAACCGAAACGCTGGCTGGCATCGAAGCGTCCGTAGAGGCCGCCGCGGAATCGGCTGAACTCGACATCGAACTCCAGATGAAGCCGGGTGGCGTCCTCGAGTTGGAATTCGAGGACGGCAGCAAGATGATTGTGAACCGGCAGGGCGCCGCCCGCGAAATCTGGGTCGCGGCGAAGTCCGGCGGGTACCACTTTCGCTACGACGGCAATCGTTGGGTGGACACCCGCGACGGAGGCGAGCTTTTTGCGGCGCTTTCGCGCATGGTGAGTGCCCAGGGCGGTGCCGCCGTTATTCTCGCGCCCCGCTAGGCCGCACTCCCGGGTCGCTGGAGCGACGGTTTCGTTTCGAGCCTCCCGACCGAAGGGACCGGCTTCAAAGCGGGCTCGCCCGGGGGAATGGGTGGCGCACGTTCACGGTCCGGCGCGTGCTCGGGCGAAACAGGCGGAAGCGCTTCCCGGTAGAAGAATTCCTCCTGACCTCCGCGGCCTTCGGAGTCGACCTTGTGGGTGACTACGCCCTCGGGCGCCACGCGCGTCACTTCGGGCATGCCCCTGAGGGCCTTCTCCATGTAGGCGATCCAGATGGGGAGCGATACCGCGCCACCGGTCTCGTTGCGCCCCAGCGTGCGCGGCTGGTCGAATCCGATCCATGCGACGCCGACAAGGCCTGGCGAATATCCGCAGAACCAGGCGTCCAGGAAGTCATTCGTCGTACCTGTCTTGCCGGCGAGATCCTTGCGACCCAGTTTCGAGGCGCGCGCCGCCGTCCCGTAGCGCGTCACGTCCTGGAGCATGCTGTCCATGATGAAAGCGTTGCGAGCGTCGATCACGCGCAGCGACTCGTCCCCGGCATGTTGCGGATTGGCCGTGCCCAGGCTGTTGCCCCGGTCATCGACGATGCGTTGGATGTAATACGGCTGGATCAGGAAGCCGCTATTGGCGAAAACGGCGTAAGCACGTGCCATCTGCCACACAGTGACCGAACCCGCGCCGAGGGCCATCGTGAGATAGGGCGGGTGCTTGTCGGCGTCGAACCCGAAGCGCGTGACGTAGTCCTGGGCATATTTTGTCCCGATCCCTTTCAGGATCCGGATCGAGACCATGTTCTTGGACTTGGCGAGTGCCGCGCGCATGCGCATCGGCCCCTCGAACTTGCCGTCGTAGTTCTTCGGTTCCCAGCGCTGGCTCCCGGTGACGTCGGCTTCGACGACGATCGGTTCGTCGGGGATGACCGTGGCTGGTGTGTATCCTTTCTCGAGGGACGCCGAGTAGATGAAGGGCTTGAAAGAAGAGCCCGGCTGGCGCCACGCCTGAGTAACGTGGTTGAACTTGTTGCGGTTGAAGTCGAACCCGCCGACCAACGCGCGAATGGCTCCGTTGGCCGGATCGACCGAGACAAAGGCCGACTCCGCCTCGGGCAACTGCACGATCTGCCAGATCTTCTTATCGTCCATCTGCACCCGGATGATCGAGCCGCGGCGTACCTTCTTTTGCGGCAGCGCCTTCTCATCGAGCGAGCGCGCGACGAATTTCAGGCCGTCGCCCGCAATCGCGACAGTCTCGCCGGCCTTGGTGACCGCGCGGACCTCCTTGGGGCTCGCGGCAATCACGATCGCGGCGAGCATGTCATCGCTGTTGCTGCGCTCCGAGAGCGCCTCGTCATAGTCGTCTTCAGTGGCGTTGTCGGCTAGTTCGACGAATGCTTCGGGTCCCCGGTAGCCGTGGCGCCGGTCGTAGTCGAGCACGCCGCGCCGCAGCGCGGCGTACGCGGCCTCCTGGTCGGCTTTCCTGATCGTCGTGTAGACGCGGAATCCCCGGGTGTAAACATCGTCCGGGTATTGCTCCTGCACGGCCTGGCGAACCATTTCGGCAACATGCTCGGCGTGGACGGTGAATTCGCTGGATTCCCGCTTGACGGCCAGCGGGGTCTTGGCCGCGTCCGCGAACTGCTGCTCGCTGATGTGCCCGAGGTCCTTCATGCGCCGGAGCACATACTGCTGGCGTTGTTTGGCGCGCTGCGGATTGACCACCGGGTTAAAGGACGAAGGGGCCTTTGGCAGGCCGGCCAGCATCGCCGCTTCAGGGAGCGTCAGCTTGTCGAGCGACTTGCCGTAGTAGATCTGCGCCGCCGCAGCGAACCCGTAAGCCCGCTGGCCGAGGTAGATCTGGTTGACGTAGAGTTCGAGGATCTGGTCTTTTTGCAGGCTGTGCTCGATCTTGAAGGCCAGCAACGCCTCGTAGAGCTTGCGGGTGAGGGTCTTTTCCGAAGAAAGGAAAAAGTTTCGCGCCACCTGCATCGTGATCGTGCTTGCCCCCTGCCGCCGTCCGCCGGAAGTCAGGTTGGAGAAAGCAGCGCGCAAAACACCTTGGTAGTCGATGCCCGCATGCTGGTAGAAGCGTTCGTCCTCGGCCGCCAGAATCGCTCGCTTGAGGGTTTCGGGAATCTCCGCGATTTTCACCACGGCGCGCCTTTCCTCGCCAAATTCGCCGATCAGGACGCCTTCGGTCGTATAGACCCGCAGCGGAATCTTGGGCTGGTAGTCGGTAAGGACTTCAAGCGAGGGCAGGTTAGGCCAGGCGAGAACAACCACCAGGCCAATCGCGCATACGCCTATCGCCGCCACGCCCGCCAGCAAGGCCAGCGGAAATGCCAAAAAACGGAGCCACATCAGGGTGATCGGGAGATCCCAGGGGGATGTTGCACGAGGTGGGAGAGCGGCGCATTATAAGCTCTCTCCGGCTGTGAAGAGCTGTGAAGAATTTACTTTACAGGCGGGGGGCTTGTTGCTAGCATTTCATGTAAATTATACGTATTGCGCCTAACCGGCGATCGTGGAAAGGAATTTTCCTTGCAAGTCGATCTCTTCAATCCGAAGGCACCACCCCTATTCGGGCTGGATATCAGCTCGTCTTCGGTCAAGATGGTCGAGATCGTCGATGCTGGCAAGGGAGCGCAAAGGGTCGAGCGCTACGCCATCGAGCCGTTGCCGCGCGACGCCGTGGCCGACGGCAACATCAATAACCTTGAGGCGGTCACCGAAGCCGTCAAGCGGGGCTGGAAGAGGCTTGCGACGCGCACCAAGCACGTTGCCATGGCGGTGCCTTCTGGCGCGGTCATCACCAAGAAGATCATCGTCCAGGCCGGCCTGCGAGAGTCGGAGCTGGAGCTGCAGGTCGAGACCGAGGCGAACCAGTACATCCCGTTTGCGCTGGAAGAAGTCAACCTCGACTTCCAGGTGATCGGCCCGGCCCCGTCCGGCCCGGCTGAGGAAGAAGTTCTAATCGCTGCCACCCGCAAGGAAAAGGTCGAGGACCGGATCGCCGTCGCGGAGGCTGCGGGCCTGAAGGCGTCGGTCATGGACGTCGAATCCTATGCGCAGCAGTCGGCCCTCGTGCTGGTGTGCCAGGCACTCCCGGGCGCGGGCAAGGATCAGAACATCGCCGTTGTGGATATCGGCGCCAACGTGATGGCCATCAGCGTGTTACGCAACGACCAATCGGTGTACTCGCGCGAACAGCCTTTTGGCGGCAACCAGCTCACCGCTGACATCCAGAACCGCTACGGGATGAGCCCGGAGGATGCGGAAAACGCCAAGCGCTCGGGCGGCCTGCCGGATGACTTCGAGTCCGAGGTGCTGAGGCCTTTCATGGAAAACCTGTCGATGGAGGTGCAGCGCGCGCTCCAGTTCTTCTTCACTTCGACCCAGTTCAGCAGCGTCGACCATATCCTGCTTGCCGGCGGCTCGGCAGTGATCCCCGGGCTCGAAGAGGTGGTTAATACGCGCACGCAGGTCAACACGCTCGTGGCCAATCCGTTCGCGACGATGGAAACCTCGCCGCGCATCCAGCTGAAAAAGCTGGTGCTCGACGCCCCCTCGCTCATCGTGGCGTGCGGCCTCGCCCTGAGAAGGTTCGATCCATGAGCACCCGCATCAACCTTCTGCCGCACCGCGAAGAACGCAGGAAGGCGGCGCGCAAGCACTTCGCGGTCGTCGCAGCGATGACGGCGGTGCTCGGGGGCGCCATTGTGCTCCTGGTGCACGGTTTCTACGCCACCAAGGTCAACGAGCAGGTCAGCCGCAACGAATTCCTCAAGAAGGAAACCGTAAAGCTCGACAAGGACATCGAGGAAATCAAGAAGCTGAAGGACGAGATCGTGGCCCTGCTTTCGAGGAAGCAGGTGATCGAAACGCTGCAGGCCGATCGGGCCCAGACCGTGTACCTGCTCGACCAGCTCGTGCGCCAGCTGCCCGAAGGCATCTACCTCAAGTCGATCACGCAGAAGGGACCGCGCGTAAGCCTCGTGGGCTACGCGCAATCCAACGCGCGGGTCTCGACCCTGATGCGCAACATCGAATCGTCGCAGTGGCTCGAGAGCCCGAAGCTGAACGAAATCAAGGTTGCAATCGTGAACAGCAAACGGGTTTCGGAATTCAATCTGGATCTTGGGCTGAAGCGCGCCGCCCCCGACAGCGCAAAGGATTCGGGGAAAGCGCCTGCCAAGGGTGCGGCCGCCGCACCTGCCCCGGCGGCGGCGGCGAAGAAATAGGGCGAAGCCGATGGCAATCAACCTGAACAAGTTCGCCGAGGACTTCAAGTTTCTCGATCCCAAGGACCCAGGCACCTGGCCAGCGATCCCGAAGCTCGTCGCGCTGATCGCCATCCTCTCAGGCATCCTGGTCGGGGCGTATTTTCTCGACTGGTCGGCGCAGATCGAGGAGATCGAGAACGGCGTGAAGCAGGAAACGAAACTCAAGGAAGATTATCTCGACAAGAAGAAGCAGTCGATCAACCTCGACCTGCACAAACAGCAGCTGCGCGAGATCGACCAGTCCTTCGGAGCGCTGCTCAAGCAGTTGCCAAACCGGGCGCAGATGGACGCCTTGTTGGTTGACATCAACCAGGCGGGCCTCGGCCGCGGCCTGCAGTTCGAACTTTTCAAGCCGGCCGGCGGCGAATCGGCAAAGGAGTTCTACGCCGAACTGCCGATCCAGGTCAGGGTGGTGGGCAATTACCACGACATGGGGGCTTTCGCGAGCGACCTCGGGCAGCTTTCGCGCATTGTCACGCTGAACGACGTGAGCATCGCTGCAAGCAAGGAAGGCGGTCAGCTTCAGATGGACGCCACTGCCCGCACATTCCGCTATCTCGACGACGAAGAGGTCGCAGCGCAGCGCAAGTCCGCCAAGGCCGCCAAGGCGCCCAAGAAATGAAACGCCGCATCCCTAATGTGCTTGGTGCCGCCGTCCTCGGGCTTTTCCTCGCAGCCTGCGGCGGCGAGCAATATGGCGACCTCCGCAAGGAACTCGACCTGCTCACGAAGGACCTGCGTGGCCGCGTCGATCCCTTGCCGCAAGTCAGGCCCTATGAGCCAGTGCCCTACAAAGCATTCGAGGAGATCGACCCGTTCAAGCCAACGAGGCTGGACGTGGTGGCCGCGGGCGCGGTGGCGGGCGCTTCGGGAATCAAGCCCGATGTGGACCGGCCCAAGGAACCCCTCGAGGCGTTCGCGCTCGAGACGCTCCGCATGGTCGGCACGCTTTCCCAGCAGAAGGAAACGTTCGGCCTGATCAGGGCAGGAGCCAACCTTTTTCGGGTGAAGAAAGGCAATTACATGGGATTGAACTTCGGTGTGATCACGCAAATCGACGAGAACGAGATCAAGCTGAAGGAGCTCGTGCAGGACGGCGGCGGAGACTGGGTAGAACGCGTCAGCTCGCTGCAACTGGTGGAGGCACAACGATGAACCGAAATACATTCTCCGCGCGGATCCTTTGCGCTTTTCTTGTTGCCGGCCTGTGGCTGGCAGGAATGGGCGTTGCGTTCGCGCAGGCGAACAGCATCGAGGCTTTCAATGTCACGCAGCAGGGCGGCAAGGTCACGGTGCGCATCCAGACAAAGCAGCCGCTCGCCGGGATTCCGCCGAACTTCACCGTCGCGAGCCCGGCGCGCATCGCGTTCGATTTTGCCGGGGTGAGCAACAACCTCGGCCGCAATTCCCAGGACATCGGCGAAGGCGAGCTGCGCAGCATGAACATGGTGCAGGGCTCGGACAAGACGCGCCTGGTCCTGAACCTGCGCCGTGCCGTCGCGCATGAAGCCGCGGTCGATGGCAACAGCCTGGTCATCACGCTCACTTCGCTCCCGCCGGTGGCCGGCACCAACGTGTCGCATTTCGCGGAAGGGCGCGCCGACTCCAAGCATGCGGTGCGCGACATCGATTTCCGTCGGGGGCGCGCCGGGGAGGGACGCATCATCGTCGACCTCTCGGATACCACCACCGGCATAGACATCCGCCAGCAAGGCCAGAACCTGGTGGTCGAATTCATGAAGACCGCACTGCCGGAAAACCTGCGCAAACGCCTGGACGTGGTCGATTTTTCCACCCCGGTGCAGACGATCAACACCTTCGCGCAGGGTGAGAACGTGAGGATGGTGATCGAGCCCAAGGGCCAGTGGGAACACAACGCCTACCAGACCGACACCCAGTTCGTGATCGAGGTCAAGCCGATCAGCATCACCTCGGCGGCCGCGCAACGGGGCCGCTACACGGGCGAGAAGCTTTCGCTCAACTTCCAGAACGTTGAAGTCCGCGCGGTGCTCAACGTGATCGCCGACTTCACCGACCTTAACATCATCACGAGCGACACGGTCACCGGCAACATCACGCTGCGCCTGAAAGACGTCCCCTGGGACCAGGCGATGGACATCATCCTGCAGACCCGCGGCCTGGACATGAGAAAGAACGGCAACGTGATCTGGGTCGCGCCGCGCGACGAGCTTGCCACGCGCGAGAAGCTGGCCCTCGAAGCCCAGCAGCAGATCGGCGAACTCGAGACCACGCGGACCGAGTCGTTCCAGATGAATTACCAGAAAGCGGCCGACGTGCAGAAGCTGTTGGGCGACAAGAACCAGCCGATCCTGTCCAAGCGCGGCAGCGTCGTGGTGGACACCAGGACCAATACACTCTTCGTCCAGGACGTGCCGGCCCGCCTCGAAGATGTGAGAAAACTCATTGCCAAGATCGACATCGCGGTCCGCCAGGTGGTGATCGAGGCGCGCATAGTGATCGCTGACGACAGCTTCTCCAAGAACCTGGGCGCGCGTCTGGGTTACAACTCGCTCAACTCGCAGATCCCGGGCGGCGGGGCCGAAAAGCGCAACCTGAATGTAAATATGGGATCCGACCTGGTCACGAACCAGGCTGCACTTGGCTCGACTACTTTGCTTGGGACGACCACGACCAACCAGGTCAACCTGCCGGCCTCCGGCCTGAACGGTTTCAACCCGGGCACCTTCTCGCTCCTGCTGTTCAACAATGCGTTCACGCGGATCATCAGCGCGGAGATCACTGCGATGGAAGCCGACGGCAAGGGCAAGACCGTTTCCAGCCCGCGCGTGCTGACTTCCGACGGTGTTGAAGCGGTGATCGAGCAAGGCACTGAAATTCCGTACCAGCAGGCGTCTTCGTCCGGCGCCACTTCGGTCTCTTTCCGCAAGGCCAACCTGGCTCTCAAGGTCAAGCCCCAGATCACGCCTGAAGGCAACGTGATCATGGACCTCGATGTCAACAAGGACGAGCCCGGCGCGACAACGACAGCAGGCGTGCAGATCAGCACCAAGCATGTGAAGACTTCCGCCCTGGTCGAAAACGGGGGAACGGTCGTGATCGGCGGCATCTACGAAGAGACCGAGCGCCAGGACCTGACGCGCGTGCCCTTCTTTGGCGAGCTGCCCTACATCGGATTCTTCTTCCGGAACAACACGCGCTCGACCAGAAAAACCGAGCTGCTGATCTTCATCACCCCACGCGTCGTGAGCGAACGGTTGACGGTGCGATAGGCAAACAGTTGCCGGACGAAGTCAGGGACTCTGACTTGAGGCCGGGCTCGCCCGGCCTCTGTTTTTTTCGAGGCTCGGCGCAGGGGCCTTCGCCGGCTGGAGGCGCGGCAGTGCCAGGGCCGGCGGTTACAATATTGGCGTGAAAGAAGGCGCCAACAGCAATATCTTCCTCGTGGGCATGATGGGTGCGGGCAAGACAACGGTCGCGCGCCTCCTCGCCGGGCGCCTCAACCGCACTTTCATCGATTCGGACCATGAGCTCGAAGCCCGCTGCGGCGTCAAGGTGCCGGTGATTTTCGAGATCGAAGGCGAAGAAGGTTTTCGCAACCGCGAAGCCGCCGTCCTCGACGAACTCACCGCCCGGTCCGGCGTCGTTCTCGCTACCGGGGGAGGAGCGATTCTGCGCGAGGAGAACCGTCGCCGGCTTGCCGAAAGGGGCCTGGTGATCTACTTGCGCGCCCAGCCGCACGACCTCTTCATGCGCACACGCCATGACAAGAACCGCCCGCTCCTGATGACGCCCGACCCGCAGAAGCGCCTCGGGGAACTGTTCGCGCATCGCGATCCCCTCTATCGCGAGGTTGCGGATCTCGTCATGGACACCGGGCGACAGGGCGTGCAGGTGCTGGTCAAACAGATCCTCTCGACATTGGCCGAGCAATGGCAAGTATCCGCGTAGCGCTGGGCGATCGCTCGTACGACATCGAAGTCGGCGCCGGCCTGATCGGCGATCCGGGCCGGTATCGGCCGCATCTCATGGGCCGCAAGGCGGCGCTGGTCTCCAACGCGGTCGTCGCGCCGCTGTACCTGGAGCGCGTTTCGAGGGCGCTGAAATCCGCCGGGGCCGAGGTGGTTGAAGTCGTCCTGCCCGACGGCGAGGAGAAAAAGACCTGGCAGACGCTGAACCTCGTCTTCGATGCGCTGCTCGCGGCGCAATGCGACCGGCATACGACGATCGTGGCGCTTGGGGGCGGCGTGGTCGGCGACATCGCGGGCTTCGCAGCAGCCGTCTACCAGCGCGGCATCCCTTTCATCCAGGTGCCGACGACGCTCCTGGCACAGGTCGACTCCTCGGTCGGCGGAAAGACCGCCGTCAACCACCCTCTCGGCAAGAACATGATCGGCGCGTTCCACCAGCCTCGCGTGGTCCTCGCCGACGTCGCCACGCTCGAAACCCTGCCGGTTCGCGAGTTGCGCGCCGGCCTGGCCGAAGTCATCAAGCACGGCGCGATTCGGGATCCGGTGTTTTTCGACTGGCTCGAGGCGAACCTGGACCGCCTGCTCGCGCGGGAACCGGACGCGCTGGTCCACGCCGTGGTCCGCAGCTGTGAGATCAAGGGCGAAATCGTCGGCCAGGACGAGCGCGAGACCGGGTTGCGCGCCATCCTCAATTTCGGCCACACGTTCGGACACGCAATCGAGTCCGGATTGGGCTACGGGCAGTGGGTTCACGGCGAGGCGGTCGGCGCAGGCATGGTCATGGCGGCCGACCTTTCGGCACGGACCGGCATGATTTCCGGCGCGCAAGCCACGCGCATCCGCGACCTGGTCGCGCGCGCCGGATTGCCGGTGGCGGGACCCTCCGGCCTGACTGCGGACCGGTACCTCGAGCTGATGGCGGTGGACAAGAAAGCCGCGGCCGGGAAAATCCGTTTCGTCCTGCTGGAAAAACCCGGCTCAGCAGTTGTGCGCGCTGACATTCCCGAACGCGACGTCCGGGCCACGCTTCGAGCCTGCACGGCCGCCTAGTCCCTGCCGTGTCGAGGGTCTAAGCCCTTGAAGCCGAAGGTTTCCGAGGGTATATTCCCCGGTTCGCCCAAATATTTTGTGCGGGGCCGCAATCGCTTGCCGGCCGAATGAATTCCCAGAGGCTTAACGTGGCACACGCTTACCCGCCCACACGACAGGGTCTGTACGACCCGGCCAACGAACATGACGCCTGTGGCGTCGGCTTTGTGGCGAACATCAAGGGCGCGAAAAGCCACGCGATCGTCGAGCAAGGACTGACGATCCTGAAAAACCTCACCCATCGCGGCGCCGTCGGCGCCGACCCGCTTGCCGGCGACGGCGCGGGGATCCTCTTGCAGATACCCGACCGGTTTTTCCGCGACGAAATGGCGCGCCAGGACGTCCTCCTTCCGCCGATCGGCGAATATGGCGTTGGCATGGTATTTCTTCCGCAGGAGCCGGCTTCGCGCCTCGCCTGCGAATACGAGATCGAGCGCGCGATCAAGGACGAGGGCCAGGTGCTGCTGGGCTGGCGCGATGTGCCTTGCGACAACGCCGGCCTCGGCGATTCGGTCAGGAGAATCGAGCCGGCGATCCGCCAGGTGTTCATCGGGCGCGGCGCGGGCGTCACGGTCACCGACGCGCTCGAAAGAAAGCTCTACATCATCCGCAAGTCCTCCGGCCACGCGATCCAGGCGCTCAAGCTCCGGCACGGCAAGGAGTTCTATGTGCCCTCGATGTCGGCGCGCACGATCGTCTACAAGGGCATGCTGCTCGCAGGCCAGGTCGGCGCGTACTACAAAGACTTGCAGGACGAACGCTGCGTTTCCGCCCTTGCGCTGGTTCACCAGCGTTTTTCGACCAACACGTTCCCGACCTGGGACCTCGCGCATCCCTTTCGCCTGATCGCTCACAACGGCGAAATCAATACGCTGCGCGGCAACGTCAACTGGATCCGCGCGCGTCAGGGGGCCATATCATCCCCGATCCTCGGCAAGGATCTCGACAAGCTCTGGCCGCTGATCTACGACGGCCAGTCCGACTCGGCCTCGTTCGACAACGCGCTCGAGCTGCTCGTGATGTCGGGCTACTCGGTCGCCCATTCGGTGATGATGATGATCCCCGAGGCGTGGGAGGGCCACACGCTCATGGACCCGAGCCGCCGCGCGTTCTACGAATATCATGCGGCGATGATGGAGCCGTGGGACGGGCCGGCCGCGATCGCGTTCACCGACGGCCGCCAGATCGGCGCGACCCTCGATCGCAACGGCCTTCGCCCGGCACGCTACATCGTGACTGACGACGACCTCGTGATCATGGGCTCCGAATGCGGGTGCCTGCCGACCCCCGAGGAGAAGATCGTCAAGAAATGGCGCCTTCAGCCCGGCAAGATGTTCCTCGTCGACCTGGAAAAAGGCCGCATCATCGACGACAAGGAACTGAAAGACACGCTCTCGGCGGCCAAGCCCTACCGCGAATGGATGGAACGCATCCGGATCCGCCTGGATGACATCGACACCGACAAGCAACAACCCGAGCGCTCGTCAGTCCCGTTGCTCGACCGCCAGCAGGTGTTCGCCTACACGCAGGAAGACCTCAAGTTCATCATGGCGCCGATGGCTGCCAACGGCGAGGAGCCGATCGGCTCGATGGGCAACGACTCGCCGCTCGCGGTGCTGTCGAACAAGGACAAGACGCTCTACCATTATTTCAAACAGCTTTTCGCGCAGGTGACCAACCCGCCGATCGACCCAATCCGCGAAGAGCTCGTCACCTCGCTCGTCTCGTTCATCGGCCCGAAGCCGAACCTCCTTGGCATCGACGAGATGAATCCGCCGATCCGCCTCGAAGTGTCACAGCCGGTGCTCGACTTCTACGAAATGGAGAAGATCCGCCACATCGAGCGCTACACGGAAGGCAAGTTCCGCTCCTGCGAACTGGACATCTGCTATCCGGCCGCATGGGGCATGGAGGCCATCGAGGCGCGCCTCGCGTCGCTGGCGGCGCAGGCCGAGGATGCGGTGCGCTCGGGCTATTCGATCCTCATCATCTCGGATCGTCGCGTCGATGCCAGGCACGTCGCGATTCCCGCCCTGCTCGCCTTGTCGGCGATCCACCAGCACCTGACCAACAAAGGTCTGCGCACCAGTGCCGGCCTCGTAGTCGAGACCGGCTCGGCGCGTGAAGTCCATCACTTCGCCCTTCTGGGCGGCTATGGCGCGGGGGCGGTCCATCCCTACCTCGCGCTGGAGACGTTGCTGTCGATGAACTGCCGCGACGCCGACCCCAAGGCCGGCTACAAGGCGATCAAGAATTTCGTCAAGGCGATCGGCAAAGGCCTGCGCAAGGTCATGTCGAAGATGGGCATCTCCACCTACATGTCCTACACCGGCGCGCAGATCTTCGAGGCGGTCGGCCTGTCGCGCGCGCTGGTCGACAAATATTTCACCGGCACGTCCACCAACGTCGAGGGCATCGGCGTGTTCGAGGTCGCAGAAGAGTCCATTCGCGTCCACAAGGCGGCTTTCGGCGGCGACCCGGTGCTTGCAAACGCGCTGGATGCAGGCGGCGAATATGCGTTTCGCGTGCGCGGCGAAGAGCACATGTGGACCCCCGATGCGGTGGCCAAGCTGCAGCATTCGACGCGCAACAACTCGTTTGCGACTTACAAGGAATACGCGCAGATCATCAACGACCAGTCGCGCAGGCACATGACCTTTCGCGGCCTGTTCGAATTCAAGGGCGATCCGTCCGGGGCGATTCCCCTGGACGAGGTCGAGCCGGCTTCCGAGATCGTGAAGCGCTTTACGACCGGCGCGATGTCGCTTGGCTCGATCTCAACGGAAGCGCACGCCACGCTTGCAGTGGCGATGAATCGCATCGGCGGCAAGTCGAACACCGGGGAAGGTGGCGAGGACCGCAACCGCTACGCGCCGGTCAAGGCCGGCGAGACGCTCGCCTCCAGGCTCGGCCGCAACCGCGTCGAGTCCGACATCCTCCTCAGGGAAGGCGACTCGCTCAAGTCCAAGATCAAGCAGGTGGCCTCCGGCCGGTTCGGCGTGACCGCCGAGTACCTCGCCTCGGCCGAGCAGATCCAGATCAAGATGGCGCAGGGCGCCAAGCCCGGCGAGGGTGGCCAGCTGCCGGGCAAGAAAGTGTCGGAATACATCGCGCTGCTGCGCTACTCGACGCCGGGCGTGGAACTCATCAGCCCGCCGCCGCATCACGACATCTACTCGATCGAGGATCTCGCGCAGCTGATCCACGACCTCAAGAACGCCAACACGCGCGCCTCGATCAGCGTAAAGCTCGTATCCGAGGATGGCGTGGGCACCGTGGCCGCGGGCGTGGCCAAGGCCAAGGCCGACCATGTGACGATCTCCGGGCACGACGGCGGATCGGGCGCCTCGCCGTGGTCGTCGATCAAGCATGCCGGCACGCCTTGGGAACTGGGCTTGGCGGAGACACAGCAGACGTTGGTGCTCAACCGGCTGCGCGGCCGCATCGCGGTGCAGGTCGATGGACAGATGAAGACCGGCCGCGACGTGGTCATCGGCGCGCTCCTCGGCGCCGACGAATTCGGCTTCGCTACGGCGCCGCTGGTGGCCGAGGGCTGCATCATGATGAGGAAATGCCACCTCAACACCTGCCCGGTCGGCGTTGCAACGCAGGATCCGGTGCTGCGCCGCAAGTTCAAGGGCAAGCCCGAGCACGTGATCAACTTCTTCTTCTTCGTCGCCGAAGAGGCCCGCCAGATCATGGCCGGGCTTGGCGTGCGAACGGTCAACGAACTGATCGGCCGCGCCGACCTGCTCGACACGAAGAAAGGCATCGAGCACTGGAAGGCGAAGGGCCTCGATTTCTCGCGCGTGTTCTACCAGCCCGATGTTCCCGCAGAAGTGTCGCGCTACAACACCGAAAAGCAGGACCACGGCCTTGAGCGCGCGCTCGACCATCGCCTGATTGAGCTTGCGCAATCGGCGCTCGAGCGTGGAGAGAAAGTGTCGATCGACATGCCGATCCGCAACATCAATCGCACGGTGGGAACGATGTTGTCCGGCGAGATCGCGCGCAAGTACGGCCACGACGGCCTGCCGGATGGCACGATCAACCCCCGATTCGCGGGCTCCGCCGGGCAGGGCCTGGGCGCATTCCTGTCCAAGGGTATTTCGATCGAACTCATCGGCGACACGAACGACTACTGCGGCAAGGGCCTGTCGGGCGGGCGCATCTCGGTCCAGCCTTCGCCCAAGTTCCGCGGCGAACCCACCGAGAACATCATCACCGGCAACGTGGCGCTGTACGGCGCGCTCGCGGGTGAGGCGTACTTCCGGGGCGTAGGCGGCGAAAGGTTCGCGGTGCGCAACTCGGGCGCGACCGCGGTTGTCGAAGGTGTCGGCGACCACGGCTGCGAATACATGACCGGCGGCACCGTGGTCGTCCTCGGCGGCACCGGCCGCAATTTCGCCGCCGGCATGTCGGGCGGTATCGCATACGTCCTGGACGAGGAGGGCGATTTCGCGAATCGTTGCAACACCGCGATGGTCGACCTCGAACCGGTGCTCGCCGAGCCCGAGCAGCAGGCGAAGCTCTCGCGCGAACTGTGGCACCTTGGCCATTCGGACGAGGCGCTCCTCAAGGGCCTCGTCGAAAACCACGCCCGCCTCACCGGCAGTCGCCGGGCGCAGGTGATCCTCGAAAAGTGGACCGAATACCGCACCCGCTTCGTCAAAGTGTTCCCCAAGGAATACCGGCGCGC
Source organism: Betaproteobacteria bacterium (assembly GCA_947482825.1). GTDB lineage: Bacteria > Pseudomonadota > Gammaproteobacteria > Burkholderiales > SG8-39 > SZAS-79. The sequence goes on from CANKMT010000014.1 coordinate 54,952, forward strand.
CTTGGGCGAGCTTGCGGCGAGCGCGAACAAGGCGGCCGCCTAAATGGGAAAAATCACCGGATTCATGGAGTACCAGCGCCTCAACGAGGCCGCAGAAGCGCCCGAGGCGCGCAAGAAGCACTATCGCGAGTTCGTTGTGCACCTTACCGAGGAAGAAGCCAAGGTGCAGGGCGCTCGCTGCATGGACTGCGGCATCCCGTTCTGCATGAGCGGCTGCCCGGTCAACAACATCATCCCGGACTTCAACGATCTCGTTTTTAGGGCCGACTGGCAGCGTGCCATCGAGACCCTGCACTCGACCAACAACTTTCCGGAGTTCACCGGCCGGGTGTGTCCCGCCCCGTGTGAAGAGGCCTGCACGCTGCGCATAAACAGCGACCCGGTGGGCATCAAATCGATCGAGCACGCCATCATCGACCGCGCCTGGGAAGAAGGCTGGGTGCTGCCTCAGCCGCCCAAGGCGAAGACCGGCAAGCGCGTTGCAGTCGTCGGCTCCGGCCCTGCCGGGCTAGCGGCAGCGCAGCAGCTTGCACGCGCCGGGCACAGCGTGGTGCTGTTCGAAAAGAACGATCGCATCGGCGGGCTGCTGCGCTACGGGATCCCCGACTTCAAGATGGAAAAAGGCCTCATCGACCGGCGCGAAAAGCAGATGCAGGCCGAAGGCGTCGAGTTCCGAACCAACCATGTCATCGGCAAGGCGCCGGTAGGCGCAGGCAATTCGGGCGCCACGGTGCTCGACCCGGCCACGATTGCAGATGAATTCGATGCCGTGGTGCTCGCCGGTGGTGCGGAAGCCCCGCGTGACCTGCCGGTTCCCGGACGCGACCTCGACGGCGTGTTTTTCGCGATGGATTTCCTGCCGCTGCAGAACCGCCGCGTCGCCGGCGACAGCGAGGTCCGGGACCTGTGGGCCACCGGAAAACACGTCGTGATCATCGGCGGAGGCGATACGGGTTCCGACTGCGTAGGCACCTCCAACCGTCATGGCGCAGCGTCAGTGAGCCAGTTCGAGTTGCTGCCCATGCCGCCCGACGTCGACAAGAATCCGGTGTGGCCCTACTGGCCGCAGCGCCTGCGCACATCTTCCTCGCACGAAGAAGGCGCAGAGCGCGACTGGGCCGTGGCGACCAAGCGGCTCGAAGGCGAGGGCGGCAAGGTGAAGAAACTCATCGCCGCGCGCGTCGAATGGAAGGATGGCAGGATGCAGGAAGTCCCCGGCTCGGAATTCGAGATGCCGGCCGACCTCGTGCTGCTGGCCATGGGGTTCGTCTCGCCGGTGCAGTCGATGCTCGACTCGTTCAAGGTCGACAAGGACGCGCGCGGAAACGCCAGCGCGCCCACCGATGGCCCCGGCTGCTACGCAACCAGCGTGCCCAAGGTCTTCGCCGCCGGCGACATCCGGCGCGGCCAGTCGCTGGTGGTCTGGGCGATTCGCGAAGGGCGGCAATGCGCGCGCGCCGTCGACGAATTTTTGATGGGCACCTCGGATCTTCCGCGCTAGATTCTTCTCATGGCCTTCATGACAATTAGCCCGGCAGCCAAGGCACGCGATGCGCGACGCAACGATCGTCGCACTGCGCGACGACGAGCCGCGGCCATGCGAGGCACCGTGTAACCTGAAGGCAGCATCCCAGTTACTCCAAAGCCCCAGACCGCAAGGTCCGGGGCTTTGTTTTTTGGAGGCAGAAAAATGCACGCAACCGATTCGCTGATGTTCATCACCAGCCGCCCCGAAGTCACCTTCGTGCGCGGCGAAGGCTCATGGCTCTTCGATGCCGAAGGACGCAGGTACCTCGACTTCATCCAGGGCTGGGCGGTCAACTGCCTTGGTCATTCGCCGAGGGTGATCGTCGATGCGCTCGCCGCGCAGGCCGCGAAAGTCCTCAACGTGAGTCCCGCGTACTACAACGAGCCGATGCGCAAACTCGCCGCGCGCCTGGCTGAGCTCTCCGGCATGGAAAAGGTGTTCTTCACCAACAGTGGTGCAGAAGCCAGCGAGGGCGCGATCAAGCTCGCGCGCAAGTGGGGATCGCTCAAGAGAAATGGCGCCTACGAGATTCTGACCTTCGAGAATGCCTTCCACGGGCGCACGCTTGCGACCATGAGCGCTTCCGGCAAGCCGCAATGGGACCACCTCTACGAGCCCAAGATCCCGGGCTTTCGCAAGCTGCCGGTGAACGAGATCGAAGCGGTGCGCGCCGCGATCGGCCCAAGGACCGTGGCAGTGATGCTCGAGCCGATCCAAGGCGAATCGGGCGTGGTCCCCTTTACGCCCGAGTTCATGAAGGAGGTTCGAAAACTGACAACCGAAGCGGGCCTGTTGCTGATCCTCGACGAGATCCAGACCGGCATCGGGCGCACCGGGAAGATGTTTTGTTGGCAGCACACCGGCGTGCAGCCCGAGATCATGACGCTCGCCAAAGGTCTCGGGGGCGGGGTGCCGCTCGGCGCGTTGGTCGCGAAGGAAAGCGTCGCCTGTTTCGAGCCGGGCGACCAGGGCGGCACCTGCAACGGGAACCCCCTGATGACCGCCGTGGGCCTCGCGGTCGTCAATGAAGTGTCGAGGCCCGCCTTCCTTGAGCAGGTGGAGGACAACGGGGGCTATCTCATGGAAAGACTGCGTGCGATGTCCGCCGCGCTGGGCCTTGGCGAGGTGCGCGGCCAGGGCCTGCTGGTTGCGCTCGAACTTGGCAAGCCCTTCGGCTCGAAGGTGGTCGACGAAGCCTTGAAGCGCGGCCTGCTGGTGAACTCGCCCCGCCCGGGGAGCCTGCGCTTCATGCCGGCGCTCAACGTGACGCGGCCGGAAATCGATGCGATGCTCTCTACGCTGGAAACCATCCTGAAGGAGGAGACCTAGATGCTCGAGCTCTACTACGCCCCGCACACTTGCGCCCTCGCCTCGCACATAGCACTCGAGGAAGCCGGCGCGGCCTACGAGACCGTCCGAATGAGTTTCCAGTCCGAGGACCAGAAAAAACCTGGCTACCTGAAAATCAACCCGAAGGCGCGGGTGCCTTCGCTCGTCACCGACAAGGGCATCCTCACCGAAACGCCGGCGATCCTCGCTTTCGTCGCGCAGACCTACCCGGCGGCAGGACTCGCGGCGGTCGGCGACCCGTTCGAATTCGCGCGTGCCCAGGCGTTCAACAGCTACCTGTGCTCGACGGTGCACGTAGCCCACGCGCACCGCATGCGCGGGCATCGATGGGTCGATGAAGAGGCCGCAATCAAGGCCATGCAGAAGAAGGTGCCGCAAACGGTCGGCGACGCCTTCGCGTTGATCGAACGGGAGATGCTTGCCGGGCCCTGGGTCATGGGCAACACCTACACAATCTGCGATGCCTACCTGTTCACGCTGGCCCAGTGGCTGGAGGCTGACGGCGTGGACGTTTCCAAAATCCCGCGCGTGATCGAGCATCGTCGGCGGGTTGCCGAGCGACCGGCCGTCAAGAAGGCGATCGCCGAGGAAACGAACCTGGTGAGTTAGCAATAATCATTAACTTCCAGTTCGCCGGATTCAATAGGAAAGAGCCTCTCCAGCCAGTTCGTTTTCCAATTACGGAAATATCTCCCCGCGGCCGCCAGCCAGCCCCGGGCGGGCCGGAGAGAGCATCGCCGCGGTCAGTCCGAACGCCGCGATCCGTGCCGGGATCGCCGCGCCACGCACCAACGCCGCGCAGGTCTCGCCCATCGCGGGCGAGGTCTGGATGCCGTAGCCGCCCTGCGCCGCCAGCCAGAAGAAGCCTTTGAGGACCGGGTCGTAGCCGCCGACCAGGTCGCCGTCCGCAACGAATGAACGTAAACCCGCCCAAACGCGGGTCGGCCGCTGGATGCGCATTGAGGTGGCCGTCTCGATGCGCTGGATGCCCAACGCGATGTCGTACTCCTCCGGTTGCACGTCCTGCGGGTCGACCGGATCCTCGTTGGCCGGCGAGCCGAGCAGCATCCCCGCATCCGGCTTGAAATAGAACGATTCGTCGGCGCCCATGACCATCGGCCAGTTTGCGATCGAGGCGCCTTTGGGCGGCGCGAAGATGAAAGCCGAGCGGCGCTTGGGCTGCAATCCGATCGGCTTTGCGCCGGCGAGACCCGCGATCACATCGCACCAGGCGCCCGCCGCATTGATCACGACGGGGACGCGAAAGCTCCGGTCACCGGCCTCGACGTCCCATTCGGCGCCGGCTTGCTCGCATCGAGTAACTTCGGCGTCGCAAACAACCTGCCCTCCGCGCGCCCTGAGGCCGCGAAGGTAGCCCTGGTGGATCGCGTTGACGTCCATGTCCATCGGACTGTCCTCGAACACCGCTGAAAGGCCGGGGGCCAGCACTGGCACCCGGGCGCGGGCCGCTGCGGGATCGAGCCTGTGCACGTGCGGGGAGAGCTTGCGCGCGGCCTCATAGGCCTCGTCCAGAGCCCCGGCCAAGTCTGCACCGCCCACGAACATTGCACCACGGGGCGACAGGAGCGGATACCCGGCGAAGCCCTGCGGCGGTTGCTCGAAGAACGCGCGGCTCGCACAGGTCAGCGCGCGCACCTGCGGCGTGCCGTAGTTCTCGATGAAGAGCGCCGCCGAGCGCCCGGTCGTGTGATAGCCGGGCTGCGATTCGCGCTCCAGCACGACAACGCGCCCGTGAGGCGCAAGGAAGTAGCCGATCGAGGCGCCCGCGATGCCCGCGCCGATGACCAGGAAATCCGCCGACTCGGCCATCGCGATGTCCTACGCTCCCCACACCGCGCGCATCACGCGCAGCCAGTTCTCCCCGAGGATCTTGCGCGTCTCCGCAGGGCTGTAGCCGTGCGAGAGCAGCTTCGCGGTCAGGTTCGGGAGTTCCTTCGGCGTGGCCATGCCTTCGGGGTAGCGATGCGGCGGCGGCGGGTAGACCTCGGCGCTCCAGCGGCGCGCGGCCAGCTGCTGCTGGTACATTTTTTTCGCTTCCGCCTCGTCGGCCACCGGGTGCATGCCTTCGTAGTAGTCGATGCCCAGCGCCGCATGGTCGATGCCGACCAACTCGACCACATGGTCCAGGTGCCGGAGGAAATCGTCGATCGTCGGGTTCGGCGAGGTGCCGAGGAAGGCCGGAAATCCGTTGATGCCGATGAGGCCGCCGGTGGCCGCCGCGGCCTTGATCTGGGTGTCGCTGATATTGCGCGGACACTGATGCACCGCCTGCACATTCGCGTGCGAGAAAACGAACGGACGGGTGGAGGCTTCGATCGCCTCGAGCGTCGTGCGCTCGCCGGTATGTGAGCCGTCGACGATGATGCGGGTTTCGTTCAGGCGCTGCACCAGGTCGCGGCCGAAGCGCGAAAGGCCGGCGTTGCCCGCCTCTTCGCAACCGTCACCGACGCGGTTGCGGATGTTGTAGGCGAGCTGCACCATGCGCACACCCAGCGCGTGGAAGGCTTCAACGAGGTCGAGGTCGTTCTCGATCGGGTCGGCGCCCTGGAAGTGGAAGACCAGCCCGAGCTTGCCCTCTTTCTTGGCCGTGGTGATTTCCTCCGCATGCTGGACAAGCAGGAGATCCTTGCGCGCGGCGATCAGCCGGTGCCAACTGCCAAGGTTTCGAAGCGTTTCTTCAGCCGAGGCCGTGCTGCCGACCGTTGGTGCACAGGCGGTGACGCCGCCCTCGATATACCAATCGACGAATTCCTTCCGGCGCAAGAGCGGGCAGGTGCCGTCGATGACGATCGTTTCGCGATGCAGTTCGGCTGCGGCGGTCGCGGTTTGCATGGCGCATGATAGCGTCACACGGGTGGCACACCGTCTCCTGGGAGCGTCCATGTTTCGCAAACTCGTCCTCTCCTGCATCGGCCTGGCCTTTGCGGCCGGCGCGCACGCACAAGCGCCCTGGCCGAACAAGCCGATCAAGTTCATCGTCGCCTACCCGCCCGGAGGCGGTGCGGATATCGGCGCGCGGCTGCTCGCCGAACCGCTCTCGAAAGCGCTCGGCCAAACCATTGTGGTCGAGAACCGCGCGGGCGCGGGCGGAACGATCGGCACGACGATGGTGGCGCGCGCCGACCCGGACGGCTACACGTTGCTGTTTGCTGCTTCCTCCGAAATTTCGATCGCGCCGGTCACCGTGAAGGCGCTTGCCTATGATCCGGAGAAGGACCTCCAGCCGATCTCGATGCTCGGCAAGTGGCCGCATGTGCTGGCCGCTTATGCGGGCTTTGCGCCGAACACGCTGCCCGAACTCGTTGCTTACGTGAAGGCCAACCCGCGCAAGGTCAGCTACTCGTCGTTTGGCAACAACACCGCGAACCACCTGACCGGAGAATTGTTCAAGGCGGTGGCCGGCATCGATTCGCTGCATGTGCCTTACAAGGGGAGCGGTCCCTCGATCGCCGACTTGATCGGCGGGCAGGTGCAGTACACCTTCGATTCGCCCGCCGCCGTGCTGAACCACGTGAAGGGGGGCAAGCTCAAGGCCATCGCAGTAACCGGCGCGCAGCGCCTGCCGAACGCCAACACGATTCCGGCCATGGCCGAGTCCGGCTACGGAGCGGTCATCGGAGGGGCCTGGGTCGGGCTGATTGCACCGGCAAAGACGCCAAAGGCGATCATCGACCGACTGCACGCGGAAATCGCGGCCTCCGTGCAGTCGGCGGAAATGCGTGCTTCGCTCGAGTCGCGCAGCATCCAGCCGGTAGGCGATACGCCCGAGCAGTTCGGGCGATTTATCCAGTCCGAGCTCGGCAAGTGGCGCGAGGCCGTGCCGAAACCGGGAATCAAACCGGACTGACTAGCCTTTCGCGAGGCATGCGACGGCCTGCTGCACGCCGTCGCGGCCGAACGGGATGCCTTGCACGGTCATCGCGGCTTCGACGCCGGCAAGCGCGCCGAGGATCATCGGCGCGTTGAGGTCGCCCAGGTGCCCGATGCGGAACGCCTTTCCGGTTTGCGGGCCGAGCGCGCCGGCCACCGCGACCTGGAAGCGCTCGCGAGCCACCGAGCGCATCGCTTCCGGGTCGTAGCCCTTGGCCATCTCGATCGTGGTCACCGATACCGAACGCGATTCCGGGACCCGGCAGTGGAAAGAAATCACGCCCTCGCGGCTCCAGCATTCGACCGCTGCATGCACCGCGCTCGAAAGCAGCGCGTGCCGCGCGAAGACCTGGTCCAGGCCTTCCCGGAAGAGCAGTTCAAGCGCCGCCTCGATGCCGAAGAGGAGGTTCTGCGGCGGTGTGCCGCAGAACTTGTTATAGCTGTACGAAGCCTGCCGGCGCTTCCAGTCCCAGTAATAGCGCGGCGCCGGATTCGCGGCGGCAACCTCGCGCGCCAGCTGGTCCACCGCCACGAAGCCCAGGCCGGGCGGCGACATCAGGCCTTTTTGCGAGGCGCCCACGACAACGTTTGCTCGCGAGTCGTCCATCGCAAACGGCGCAGCCGCAAGCGACGCGACCACGTCGACCACGAATAGCGCCGGATGGCCCGATGCGTCGATTGCGGCTCGCATCGCGGCAAGATCGTTGGTCGTGCTGCTCGCGGTGTCGGTGTGAACGGCGAACACCGCGGCGATCTCGCGCTTGGTGTCGGCGCGCAGCGCTTTCTCGATGTCGTTCGGGTCGGCCGGGTAACCTTCCTTGAACGGCGTGCGCACCGCCTTGCGGCCGCAACCTTCGGTCTGCACCGCCCACTGCTCCGAGAAGTGGCCGGTGCCCGGGATCAGCGCCGCCTGCCCGGGCGCGATGATGTTCACGATCGTCGTTTCCCACGCGCCGTGGCCGTTGGAGGCGAACATGAAGACTTCGCCCTCCTTGGTCTGCAGCAGGCGCTTGAGGCCGGTCTCGATCGCCTCGATCGTCTCCCCCAGCCGCGCGTCCCCGTGGTCGAGCGGTTGCCGGTGCATCGCATTGAGCACCTCGTCGGGCACGTGCGTGGGGCCGGGAGAGTGCAGGGAACGATTGCCGGCGATGCGGGTCATGTCGTGATGAATGTCAGTAAGTTGGCTGTAGAATGGCCACAGGACTGGGGAACTATACAATAAATGTCAGTAGTGACCGGGTTCCCCCGGCGCGCTACGGAACGCAAGGGCGGCGTTGTTGCCCGGGCCGCCTTTAGCCGGTATTCTCGCCGACATTGCGCCGCGAAAGTCGCAACGTGAAAGTTGAAACGCGGCGGACTCGCATGATCATCTTAAAAGGGGATCGAGCCATGAAGAACATGAAGTGGGTCGCCGTCGCTACCGCAATCATCGCCACCACGCTGGGCTCCGGGGCCGCCATGGCCCAGGCGCTGCAGGGCGAATACAAGCTCGGCGTGCTCGAGCCGCTCACCGGCAACCTCGCCACGCAGGGCAAGCTCCACCTCGAAGGCTACGAGGTGATGCGCGACCTCATCAACACGAAATTCGGCGGCGTGATGGGCAGGAAGCTGGTGCTCGTGACCGGCGACGCCACCGACCCGACCGCGGCTGCATCTGAGGCGGCGCGCCTGGCCACCCGCGAGGGCGTCAAGATCATCACCGGCACCTTCTCCTCGACACTCTGCGGCGCGGCCAGCGAGGCTGCCGCGCGCCAGAACGTCATCTACTGGGAAACCTCCTGCGTCGACCCGCGCTTCACCCGGCGCGGTCTCAAGACCACGTTCCGCACCGAGATCGATGGCATCGGCTTCGGCTGGTACAACATCGAGTTCACGGCCAAGTACCTCGCGGCCAAGCTGGGCAAGAAGCCGAACGAACTCAAGATCGCGTTCCTCGCCGAGGATTCCTCTTACGGCCAGAGCGTGACCGAGGCCGCGCGCGAGCGCGCCAAGAAGGAATTCGGCATGCAGGAGGTCGGCGCGCCGGAGTACTACACCTTCACCACCAACGACCTCACGCCCGTCATCCTCAAGCTGAAGGCGGCGAACCCGGACATCCTGCACCACATCGCGCGCGACCAGGACGCAATCCTGTTCTGGCGCCAGGCGCGCGAGCAGAACTTCCAGGTGAAGGCCGTGGTTCACGCCGGGGCGACGGGCTATGGAAACAACGGGTTCGGCAAGGCGTTCGGGAACGATGCCAACGGACCTTTCGTGCTGGCCGAGCCCGGCCCGGGCATCATGATCGACAAGTTCCGCCCCGAAGGACAGGTGATCGAGCGCGCGTTCCGCGAAGCGATGAAGGCCAAAACCGGCTCGGATGTGCCCACCAGCGGCCACCAGCTCGCAGCCGGCGGCCTGTGGATCCTCAAGCTCGTGCTCGACGCGGCCAAGACCGACAACCTCGATCCGTTCTATGCCGCCGCAATGAAGCTCGACCTGCCAGTGGGCTCCGCGCTGAACGGCTGGGGCGTGAAATTCGAGTCCACCGGCCAAAATTCCAACGAACGCGTGCAGCACTACATGCTCCAGTGGCAGAACGGCTCGCTGGTGACCGTCTGGCCCGAGGCGTTCACGACCAACCGCGCCAAGTGGGTTCCGCTCGGCGCCTGGGACCAGCGCAAGTAACGCGGTTACGCAAAGCGACGCCGGACCTCTTCCTGATCCCGACGCGCCGCGGTTTCGCTTAAGTTGGAAGTCATCCCGCAGCTGGTCGTTTCCACGATCCTGCTCGGGGGCCTGTACGCGCTGATTGCGGTGGGCCTCACGCTGATCTTCGGCGTGATGCGCGTGGTCAACTTCGCGCACGGCGAATTCCTGATGCTTGCGATGTACGCCGCGTTCTGGGCGTTCACGCTGCTGCACATGGACCCGTACCTCACCCTGTTCGTCTCGCTGCCGTTGTTCTTCGCGGTCGGCTGGGTGAGTTACCGCGTCGTCATGCGGCCGGTAATCCACGCCTCGCACAACGCGCAGGTGTTCACCACCGTGGGCCTTTCGATTCTGCTGCAGAACGCGGCGCTCGTGCTGTTCACCGCCGACGCGCAGTTCCTGCGCACCGACTACTACACGGTCGTCCTGCGGCTCGGCGGCGCGGTGTTCAACCTCGCGCAAACGGTCGCGTTCGTGATCGCGGTGCTCGCGACGGTGTCGTTGTTCGCGTTCCTGCGCTGGTCCTACACCGGCAAGATCATGCGCGCCACCGCACAGGACCCGCAGGTGGCCTCGCTCATGGGCATCGATACGGGGCGCATCTATGCGCTCACGTGGGCGGTCGGCATCACCTGCGTGGGCGCCGCCGGCGTCCTGCTCGCGCCGATCTACCCGGTGTACCCGACCGCCGGCCTGCAGTTCGTGTTGATCGCCTACATCGCGGTCGTGCTCGGAGGCCTGGGCAACATGGCCGGGGCGCTGATCGCCGCCGTCATCATCGCCGCGGTCGAGGTCATCGGCTCCTACACCATCGGCACCGCGTGGAAGGAAGTGCTTTACCTCATGCTCTTCATCTTCGTGCTCGTGGTGCGTCCGGCCGGCCTGTTCGGCCAGCGCGGCGCGGAGGCGCTCGGCACATGAAGCGGTATCTACCGGCGATCGCGTACTTTGTCGTGGCGGGCCTCGCGCCCCTGGTCGTCAAGGACGCTTTCTTCCTCGACGCCCTGGTGCTGATCCTCATCTGGGGCGCGGCGGCGGCCGCCTGGAACATTGCGGGCGGGTATGCCGGCCAGGTGTCGCTCGGGCATTCCGCGTTCTTCGGACTGGGCGCCTATGCCGCGGCGCTGGCGGTGACGCGCTGGGGCCTCTCGCCGTGGACCGGTATCCTGATCGGCGCGGGCATTGCGGCCTTCACGGGCATGGTCATCGGGTTCCTGTCCAATCGGCTGAAAGGGCCGTACTTCGTGATCGCGACGATTGCGCTGTCGCAGGTTCTGCTGATCGCTGCGAGCCGCCTCAAAGGCCTCACCTCGGGCTCCGAAGGCATCCCGGTGCCGTTCCGCCCGGGGTTCTGGACCCTCGGCATTGCCGACAAGAGCGTGTGGGTCTGGATCGTCCTTGTGCTGGCGATCCTCGTGTATCTGGTGCAGGTGTACCTCGAGCGATCCCGGCGCGGGTTCCAGCTGGCTGCGGTGCGCGAGGACGAAGACGCAGCGCGTTCGCTCGGCGTGCCCGCGTTGCACCTCAAGGTGGCGGCAATCGCAGTGAGCGCGGCGTTCACCGCCGTCTGCGGTGCGCTGTGGGCGCAGTACATCGGCTTTGTCGATCCGGCCTACGTGTTCTCGGTCGATATCTCGATCAAGTTCGCGCTGGCCTCGATGATCGGCGGCGTCGGCACCGCGCTCGGGCCCTTCCTGGGCGCGGCGCTGGTGACCACGCTCGAAACGACCCTGCGCGCCCAGTTCGGCGGCGTGGGCGCGCAGTTCATCGGCACGTACCTGATCCTCTACGGCATCGCGCTGATCGTCATCGTGCGGTATGCCCCGCGCGGGCTGGTCGGCTGGATCGGCGAAAGATGGGGCCGGCGCGAGGCGAAACCGGCATGAGCCTGCTTTCCGTGAGCGGCATCACCAAGAGCTTTGGCGGGGTCACGGCCAACAAGGGCATCTCGATCGAGGTGGGCGAAGGCGAGCTGGTCGGCATCATTGGCCCGAACGGCGCAGGCAAATCCACCTTGTTCGAATGCATCAGCGGCTTCTACACGCCCGACGCGGGCGAAGTGAAGCTCGACGGCAAGCGCATCACCGGCCTCGCGCCGGACGTGGTTTGCCGCGCAGGCATCGCCCGCACTTTCCAGAAATTGCGCCCGTTCCAGGGCATGACCGTGCTCGAAAACGTCATGGTCGGCGCGCTCACGCGCACCAAGGACGTCAAGCACGCGCGCGAAGTCGCCCGCGAATGGCTTTCGCGCGTCGGGCTCGACGAGAAAGTCGATACCTTTGCGCGCACCCTTTCCACCGGCCAAAGAAAGCGCCTCGAACTCGCGCGCGCATTGGCCACCGAGCCGCGCGTGCTGCTGCTCGACGAGGTCACCGGCGGCGTGGACCAGCGCACCATTCCCGGCCTCGTGCAACTCGTCAGGGACTTGCATGGCCGCGGGGTCACGCTCCTCGTGATCGAGCACAACATGCGCGTGATCACCGCGGTCGCGCAGCGCATCGTCGCCCTGTACCTCGGAGAAGTGATCGCTGACGGTGCGCCGCAGGAAGTCGCGCGCGACCGCCGCGTCGTCGAGGCTTACCTCGGTCAGGCGTACGTGCAATGAGCGCCGGGATGCAACCGCCGGACGGTTTCCAGCTCGAGGTGAAGGGCCTGGATGTCGCCTACGGCGACTGCCAGGTGCTCTGGCAGGCCGAGTTGGACGTTCGCAAAGGCGAGATCGTTGCGCTGCTCGGGCCCAACGGCGCCGGCAAGTCGACGCTGATGAATACGATCTCAGGCCTCAACAAACCGGTGGCGGGCAGTGTGACTTTCGAAGGAAAGCGTATCGACGGCCTGCCCGCGCATCAGACAGTGGGCGAAGGCATTGCGCACGTGCTGGAGCGGCGGCGCCTGTTTCCCTTCCTGACGGTCGCGGACAACGTGCTGCTCGGCGCGCACAACCCGCGCGCCCGCGCATCTCGCGAAGAGACCCGGCAACGCGTCGAGGCGCTGTTCCCCTTGCTCAAGGCGCGCAGCACCCAGCTTGCCAATTCGCTCTCGGGCGGTGAGCAGCAGATGGTGGCGATCGCGCGCGGCCTGATGGCAAGGCCCAAGCTCCTGATGGTGGACGAGCCCTTCCTTGGGCTTTCGCCGCGGATGGTCGATGAGATTGGCACGCTCATCAAGCGCGTGCGCGACGAGGAAGGCATCAGTGTCGTGTTCATCGAGCAAAACGTGGAGCTCGCGCTCGGCCTCGCCGACCGCGGCTTCATCCTCGAGTCCGGACGCACGATCCTGCACGGGCCCTCGTCGGAGCTGCTCGGGTCGGCCGAGGTCAAGCGGATCTTTCTCGGCGATTTTGCCTACTGAGCGGGGAAAGCCTTGACCGGTTTCGCCGAATACGAGCGCTACGACGCGCTGGGCCTTGCCTCGCTGGTGAAGAAACGCGAGGTCACGGCCACCGAGTTGCTCGATGCCGCGCTTGCTCGAGCGGCCGCGCGTAATCCCTTGGTGAACGCGATCACGATCCCGATGGAGGACTTCGCGCGCCGCGCAATCGCAGACGGCCTCCCGCCCGGCCCCTTCGAGGGCGTGCCCTTCCTATTGAAGGACCTGACGGCATCGGTGGCCGGCGTGCGCATGACGCGCACCTCGCGCTTCTTCGCCGACAGCCCGCCCCCAACGGCCGACAGCGAGCACGTAGTCCGCCTCAAGCGCGCGGGCCTCGTCTTCTTCGGCCGTACGAACACTTGCGAGATGGGCCTGTCGCTTACCTGCGAGCCGCAGCTCACCGGGCCGACAAAAAACCCATGGGACCTGACGCGCATTTCGGGCGGCTCGAGCGGCGGCGCCACCGCGGCCACGGCGGCGCGCATCGTTCCCATGGCGCATGGCACCGACGGCTTCGGCTCGATCCGCGCGCCGGCTGCGTGCTGCGGGCTGGTCGGGCTCAAGCCCACGCGCGGACGCAACACGCTTGCGCCCTTTGCGGGGGAAGCGCTTGCCGGTCTCGCCGCCGAGCACGGGTTGACCTTGAGTCTGCGCGACTGCGCGGCGCTGCTGGATGCGACCGCGGGACCCGGCGCTGGCGACCCCTACGCTGCGCCGCCGCCGGCGCGGCCCTACCTGAAGGAGGTCGGTGCGGACCCTGGCCGGTTGCGGATCGCCTTCACGCGCAAGGCGCCCAACGGCGGAGAGGTCGGCAAGGAGAGCCTGCGCGAACTCGAATCGATTGCGCGCTTGTGCGCCGACCTCGGACACCATGTTGAAGATGCGGATCCGGTCGTCGAAGGCGACGCCATGGTGCCTGCTTTTCTTACGCTGATTGCGGCGGCCACGGTCGTGAATCTCGATACCCATCCGGCCAAGAACCGCGCGCCGTTGCCCGGCGAACTCGAGAACGTAACGCGCGAGATGTACGAACGCGGGCTGCGTGTGAGCGGCGCGGACTACATCAAGGCGGTCAACACCGCGCACCGGCTCGGCCGGCAGACGGCCGCCTTCCATGCGAGCTACGACGTGTTGCTCACGCCCGGCCTCTCAGGCGTTGCGCCCAAGCTCGGCTGGATCGACATGATGCTGGAGGATGCCGACGAGTACTGGAGGCGCGTGTTCGCGTTCTCGCCGTTCACGGTGTGGTTCAACCTGACCGGCCAGCCGGCGCTGATGCTGCCACTGGGCACGAGCGAAGAAGGCCTGCCGCTCGGCACGCAACTGGTCGGGCGCTTCGGCGACGAAGCGACCCTGTTCCGGCTCGGCGCGCAGCTCGAAGCCGCGCGGCCGTGGTTCGATCGCAAGCCTGCGCTGGTGACGTCAACGCAAGGGTAGATGGCAGCATTTCGCCCGAAACGCCAATAACGGCCAGGGGGTAGGGCGAAAAATGGCAGCAATTCGTTTGTAGGAGAGAACAATTTGATTGCCGTCCAAAGATTCTCGAAAATCTTCAAGCTGATTTCACCCGCCACCGAGATAGAAACGATTTAGGCCATGGAGGCCGGTGCTTTGGATAAGTTTTTGACGAAGCTCATCGAACGCTGGGAGAACGAGGTCGTTGGGTTCAAGCGGGCGGGCGACGGATTCTCTACGTCCGATATCGGGAAGTATTTTTCCGCGCTGGCCAATGAGGCCAACTTGCGCAACGAGGAGAAAGCTTGGTTGGTGTTCGGCGTGGATGACAAGACCCGTACGGTCGTTGGGTCTTCCTACCGCCCGGAGCACGATCGCCTGCACAGTCTGAAGATGCAAATCGCGGAGGGTGCGGAGCCGAGCATCACCTTACGCGATATCCATGAGCTAAACACGCCAGACGGACGGGTGCTGCTGTTCGAGATTCCGTCCGCACCGCAGGGAATGCCGATCGCATGGAACGGACACTACTACGCCCGCGCCGGAGAGAGCCTCACGAGTCTGGGCCTGGACAAGCTGGATGCAATCCGTGGGCAGGTGGGCGCGGCGGACTGGTCCGCGAAGGTAGTTGCCGGCGCGACTTTGAGCGACCTCGACAGCGAAGCAATTGCCAAGGCGCGAGAGTTCTTCGGGATGAAGCACGCGAACAAGCTTTCATACGGCGAGGTGGCCGGGTGGACGGACGCGGCTTTCCTGGACCGGGCGAAGGTGACGCAAGCCGGGCGGATCACGCGTACCACATTGTTGTTGCTGGGAAAGCCCGAGTCGGCGCATA